>NZ_CP029078.1:1308000-1635000 GCF_005222485.1 Streptomyces griseoviridis | reverse complement strand
ATTGCAGCATGAGGGCCAACGCCCGCTGTGATGGGTAGGGGAGCGTCGTCTGCCGGGTGAAGCAGCCGCGGAAGCGAGTTGTGGACGGTTGACGAGTGAGAATGCAGGCATGAGTAGCGATACACACGTGGGAAACGTGTGCGCCGATTGACTAAGGGTTCCTGGGTCAAGCTGATCTGCCCAGGGTAAGTCGGGACCTAAGGCGAGGCCGACAGGCGTAGTCGATGGATAACCGGTTGATATTCCGGTACCCGCTGTGAAGCGTCAAACATCGAGCATCGTGATGCTAAGGCCGTGAAGCCGCCCTGATCTCTTCGGAGTTGAGGGGAGTGGTGGAGCCGCCGGACCAAGCGGTTAGTAGGTGAGTGATGGGGTGACGCAGGAAGGTAGTCCATCCCGGGCGATGGTAGTCCCGGGGTAAGGGTGTAGGCCGTGCGGTAGGTAAATCCGTCGCACATGTGGCTGAGACCTGATGCCGAGCCGATTGTGGTGAAGTGGATGATCCTATGCTGTCGAGAAAAGCCTCTAGCGAGTTTCATGGCGGCCCGTACCCTAAACCGACTCAGGTGGTCAGGTAGAGAATACCGAGGCGTTCGGGTGAACTATGGTTAAGGAACTCGGCAAAATGCCCCCGTAACTTCGGGAGAAGGGGGGCCACGTCTGGTGATCCGTTTTACACGGTGAGCTGGGGGTGGCCGCAGAGACCAGCGAGAAGCGACTGTTTACTAAAAACACAGGTCCGTGCGAAGCCGTAAGGCGATGTATACGGACTGACGCCTGCCCGGTGCTGGAACGTTAAGGGGACCGGTTAGTCGAGATTCGTCTCGGCGAAGCTGAGAACTTAAGCGCCAGTAAACGGCGGTGGTAACTATAACCATCCTAAGGTAGCGAAATTCCTTGTCGGGTAAGTTCCGACCTGCACGAATGGCGTAACGACTTCTCGACTGTCTCAACCATAGGCCCGGTGAAATTGCACTACGAGTAAAGATGCTCGTTTCGCGCAGCAGGACGGAAAGACCCCGGGACCTTTACTACAGTTTGATATTGGTGTTCGGTTCGGCTTGTGTAGGATAGCTGGGAGACTTTGATCATCGGACGCCAGTTCGGTGTGAGTCGTCGTTGAAATACCAGTCTGGTCGTGCTGGATGTCTAACCTGGGTCCGTGATCCGGATCAGGGACAGTGTCTGATGGGTAGTTTAACTGGGGCGGTTGCCTCCTAAAGAGTAACGGAGGCGCCCAAAGGTTCCCTCAGCCTGGTTGGTAATCAGGTGTTGAGTGTAAGTGCACAAGGGAGCTTGACTGTGAGACCGACGGGTCGAGCAGGGACGAAAGTCGGGACTAGTGATCCGGCGGTGGCTTGTGGAAGCGCCGTCGCTCAACGGATAAAAGGTACCCCGGGGATAACAGGCTGATCTTCCCCAAGAGTCCATATCGACGGGATGGTTTGGCACCTCGATGTCGGCTCGTCGCATCCTGGGGCTGGAGTCGGTCCCAAGGGTTGGGCTGTTCGCCCATTAAAGCGGTACGCGAGCTGGGTTTAGAACGTCGTGAGACAGTTCGGTCCCTATCCGCTGTGCGCGTAGGAGTCTTGAGAAGGGCTGTCCCTAGTACGAGAGGACCGGGACGGACGAACCTCTGGTGTGCCAGTTGTCCTGCCAAGGGCATGGCTGGTTGGCTACGTTCGGGAGGGATAACCGCTGAAAGCATCTAAGCGGGAAGCCTGCTTCGAGATGAGGACTCCCACCCACTTGATGGGTTAAGGCTCCCAGTAGACGACTGGGTTGATAGGCCGGATCTGGAAGCACGGTAACGTGTGGAGGTGACCGGTACTAATAGGCCGAGGGCTTGTCCTCAGTTGCTCGCGTCCACTGTGTTGGTTCTGAAACCACGAACAGCCCCACACCTGAACCCTTTGCTGGGTTGGTTGTGGTGTGGCTGGATAGTTTCATAGTGTTTCGGTGGTTATAGCGTGAGGGAAACGCCCGGTTACATTCCGAACCCGGAAGCTAAGCCTTTCAGCGCCGATGGTACTGCAGGGGGGACCCTGTGGGAGAGTAGGACGCCGCCGAACTTCTTTTACAGCTCTGGCTCTTGGGCATACCGCCCAAGAGCCAGAGCTTTTTTGCGTTGAGGTAGGGTCAGGGGGAATCGTAGGCAATTTTCCCTCATCAGGAGGCCCCCGGGTGGAGGTCCAGGAGACCCGCGTCCAGACGGACCGGGTCCTCACCATCCCCAACATCCTCAGCATGGCTCGGCTGCTCGGCGTGCCGCTGTTCCTGTGGCTGATTCTGAGGCCCGAGTTCGGGGGCCCCAAGAGCGACGGCTGGGCGCTGCTGGTACTCGCCCTCAGCGGGATCAGCGACTATCTGGACGGCAAGCTGGCACGACGCTGGAACCAGATCAGCAGCCTCGGCCGGCTCCTCGACCCCGCGGCCGACCGGCTCTACATTCTCTCCACCCTGCTCGGACTCACCTGGCGCGAGATCCTGCCGATTTGGTTGACGGCTCTACTGTTGGCGCGTGAGTTGGTTCTCCTGGTGATGGTGGGCATCCTCAGGCGCCACGGCTATCCGCCGCCCCAGGTGAACTTCCTCGGGAAGGCCGCCACCTTCAACCTCATGTACGCCTTCCCACTGCTCCTGCTCAGTGACGGAAGTAGCTGGATCTCGTCACTCGCTGCTATTTTCGGATGGGCGTTCGCAGGATGGGGTACAACTCTGTATTGGTGGGCAGGAGTGCTGTACGTAGTACAAGTCCGCCGACTGATCCGCGCGGACGCCCAGGCTGCCGGTTGAACCCGCTGATCGGGGGCGGCCCAAGTCCGATGGCTCCCGAAGGAAAACTGCGGGACAATCAGGACGGGTGAAGTCGGCAGGACCGTCGTCTCTTCGAGGAGGACGCTTCCGACATGAAGGCCGTCGTGATGGCCGGAGGCGAAGGCACACGCCTTCGCCCCATGACCTCAAGCATGCCCAAGCCGCTCCTGCCGGTCGTCAACCGGCCGATCATGGAGCACGTGCTTCGGCTGCTGAAAAGGCATGGGCTGAACGAAACCGTCGTCACCGTGCAGTTCCTGGCCTCTCTGGTCAAGAACTACTTCGGTGACGGTGAAGAGCTCGGAATGGAGCTCACCTATGCCAATGAGGAGAAGCCACTCGGAACCGCGGGCAGCGTCAAGAACGCCGAAGAGGCGTTGCGGGACGACGCATTCCTCGTCATCTCCGGTGATGCCCTGACCGACTTCGACCTCACCGAGCTGATCAACTTCCACAAGGAAAAGGGCGCGCTCGTCACCGTCTGTCTGACGCGGGTACCGAACCCACTGGAGTTCGGCATCACCATCGTCGACGAAGAGGGCAAGGTCGAGCGTTTCCTGGAGAAGCCGACCTGGGGGCAGGTCTTCTCCGACACCGTGAACACCGGCATCTACGTCATGGAGCCCGAGGTCTTCGACTACGTCGAGGCCGACGTGTCCGTCGACTGGTCGGGTGACGTCTTCCCGCAGCTGATGAAGGAAGGCAAGCCCATCTACGGCTATATCGCCGAGGGCTACTGGGAAGACGTCGGCACCCACGAGAGCTACGTGAAGGCCCAGGCGGACGTTCTGGAGGGCAAGGTCGACGTCGAACTCGACGGATTCGAGATCTCGCCGGGCGTCTGGGTCGCCGAGGGCGCCGAGGTGCACCCCGACGCCGAACTGCGCGGGCCCCTCTACATCGGCGACTACGCCAAGGTCGAGGCCGGCGCCGAGATCCGCGAGCACACCGTCGTCGGCTCCAACGTCGTCGTCAAGAGCGGCGCTTTTCTGCACCGGGCCGTCGTGCACGACAACGTGTACGTCGGAGAGCACAGCAATCTGCGCGGCTGCGTCATCGGAAAGAACACCGACATCATGCGGGCCGCGCGGATCGAGGACGGCGCTGTCATCGGCGACGAATGCCTCATCGGCGAAGAGTCGATCGTGCAGGGGAACGTACGGGTCTACCCGTTCAAGACCATCGAGGCCGGTGCCTTCGTCAACACCTCGGTCATCTGGGAATCCAGAGGCCAGGCGCACCTCTTCGGAGCCCGCGGGGTGTCCGGCATCCTGAACGTCGAGATCACACCGGAACTGGCCGTACGGCTGGCCGGCGCGTACGCGACGACCCTGAAGAAGGGCTCGACCGTCACCACGGCCCGCGACCACTCCCGCGGTGCCCGCGCGCTCAAGCGGGCGGTGATCTCCGCGTTGCAGGCCAGCGCCATCGACGTCCGCGACCTGGAGAACGTACCGCTGCCCGTGGCGCGGCAGCAGACCGCGCGCGGCAGCGCAGGCGGCATCATGATCCGGACCACGCCCGGGGTGCCGGACTCCGTGGACATCATGTTCTTCGACGGCCAGGGCGCCGACCTGTCCCAGGGCAGTCAGCGCAAGCTGGACCGGGTGTTCGCACGGCAGGAGTACCGGCGCGCGTTCCCCGGTGAGATCGGCGACCTGCACTTCCCGGCCAGTGTCTTCGACTCGTACACCGGTTCGCTGCTGCGGAACGTCGACACCACCGGGATCACCGAGGCCGGGCTGAAAGTCGTCGTCGACGCCTCCAACGGAAGCGCCGGCCTCGTCCTGCCCAGCCTGCTCGGCAAGCTCGGCGTCGACTCGCTGACCGTCAACCCCGGTCTCGACGAGTCCCGGCCGACCGAGACGAGCGACGTGCGAAGGGCCGGTCTGGTGCGGCTCGGCGAGATCGTGGCGTCCTCGCGGGCCGCGTTCGGCGTGCGGTTCGACCCGGTCGGCGAGCGGCTCTCGCTGGTCGACGAGAAGGGCCGGATCATCGAGGACGACCGCGCGCTCCTCGTGATGCTCGACCTGGTGGCCGCCGAGCGGCGCAGCGGGCGGGTGGCGCTGCCGGTGACCACGACCAGGATCGCCGAGCAGGTGGCCGCGTACCACGGCACCCAGGTCGAGTGGACGACCACGTCGCCCGACGACCTGACCAGGGTCGGCCGTGACGACTCGACGATCTTCGGCGGTGACGGCCGGGGCGGGTTCATCGTCCCCGAGTTCAGCAGCGTCTTCGACGGCACGGCCGCCTTCGTCCGGCTCATCGGGCTGGTGGCGCGGACGCAGCTCACGCTCAGCCAGATCGACGCCCGGATCCCGCGGGCGCACGTCCTCAAGAGCGATCTGGCGACCCCGTGGGCCGTCAAGGGGCTCGTGATGCGGCGGGTAGTCGAGGCGGCCGGAGACCGCTTCGTGGACACCACGGACGGTGTCCGTGTGGTGGAGACCGACGGGCGGTGGGTGATGGTCCTGCCCGACCCCGCCGAAGCGGTCACCCATCTGTGGGCGGAAGGCCCGGACGACGCGTCCGCGCAGGCCCTGATCGAGGAGTGGTCGGCGGTCGTGGACAGCGCGGGGCGCTGAACCCACCCCACGCGCGCGTGCCGGACAAGCGTCCCCAAGGGGGCCTGTCCGGCACGCCGGTAGGGCCATTCGGAGGTACTGGTCGCGGCGTGCGACGATGTGCGGCATGCCGCAGCAGCCCCCCGTTCGGAGGACACCCACGCGACCCTCGCGACCGGACGCGTCCATGTCGCTGCTCACCAACGTCATGGACCACAGCCTCGACGACGGGTACGCCGAGGCCGCCTCCCGGAAGCGGGCCGCGGGCGACGCGGGCCTGCCCAAGACGCTGCGCGCCAAGCTCGGCCTGGCCGGCGGTCTCGTGCTGGCCGCCCTGGTGGTCACCGTGGGCGCCGCACAGGCGCGCGTGGCGGCCCCGGTGGTCGCCAAGGAGCGCGAGGAACTGATCGACCGGATCGACCGCGAGACGGAGACCGCCGACAAGCTCGAAGGCTCCGTCGACAAGCTGCGCGCCGAGGTGAGCGCCCGCCAGCGGGAAGCCCTGCGGATGAGCGGCGGCAGCGGCCAGGCCGACCTGGTGGCCGTCCTGTCGGGCGCCGCCGCCGTCCACGGCCCCGGTGTGAAGCTCGTCGTGAGCGACGCCAAGGAAGCCGGCGGCGGTGGCGGCGGCAACCCCCGGGAGACTGCCGGGTTCTCCGACACCGGCCGGGTCCGCGACCGCGACATGCAGCGCGTCGTCAACGGACTGTGGGCGTCGGGCGCCGAGGCGATCTCCATCAACGGGCAGCGCCTGACGGCCCTTTCGGCGATCAGGGCCGCGGGAGACGCGATACTGGTCGACAACAAGCCGCTCGTTCCGCCGTACACGGTGCTCGCCGTGGGCAACGGCAAGGAACTGAGCGGCACCTTTCAGGACAGCGCTGACGGGCTCTATCTGCACGCCCTTCAGGAGACCTACGGCATTCGGACCGCCATCTCCGTGGAGAGCGACCTCCGGCTGCCCGCGGCACCGAGTGTGATCGTACGTACAGCACAGCCGAAAACCGAGAAGGGCACATCGTGATCGCCGTACTGGGCCTCATTGTGGGAGTGGTGGCCGGCCTCTTGGTCCGGCCGGAGGTGCCGGCGGTCGTCGAGCCCTATCTGCCGATCGCCGTGGTGGCGGCGCTCGACGCCGTCTTCGGAGGTCTGCGGGCCATGCTCGACGGCATCTTCGACGACAAGGTCTTCGTGGTCTCGTTCCTGTCGAACGTCGTGGTCGCCGCCCTGATCGTGTTCCTGGGCGACAAGTTGGGCGTGGGCGCGCAGCTGTCGACCGGTGTCGTGGTCGTCCTCGGCATCCGCATCTTCTCCAACGCCGCGGCGATCCGCCGGCACGTCTTCCGGGCGTGACGACGATGAGCAACCATCACGGGGAGCCGCAGCACCGGCTGCGCAAGGAGCTGCCCGCCGAGGTGCCGACCGCCTCGGCGCCCCAGGCGCCCGGGGACACGCCCGAGCCCGAACCCGGGCTGACCGGCCGTCAGCGGCTGGCGAAGGGGCTGTGGCCGCCGCGGGTGACACGGGCCCAACTCATCGTCGCGCTGCTGCTGTTCGGGCTCGGTTTCGGCCTCGCCGTGCAGGTCGCGTCGAACAGCGACAGCGACAGCGCGCTGCGCGGCGCGCGTCAGGAAGATCTTGTGCGCATTCTCGATGAACTGGATGACCGGACTCAGCGTCTAGAGGACGAGAAGCAGGGACTGGAGAAGCAGCGGGACGAGCTGGAGAACAGCTCCGACCAGGCCGAGGAGGCCCGCAGGCAGACGGTCGAGAAGGAGAGGCAACTCGGCATTCTGGCGGGCACCGTGGCCGCTCAGGGTCCCGGCATCACGATGACCATCGAGGACACGAAGGGGACGGTCGAGTCGGACATGCTGCTCGACGCGATCCAGGAGCTGCGCGCCGCGGGCGCGGAGGCGATCCAGGTGAACGACGTACGCGTGGTGGCCCGTACCTACCTCACCGAGTCGGGCAAGACGGTGAGCGTCGACGGGAACAAGATCACCGCGCCCTATCGTTTCAAGGTCATCGGCAAGCCGGCGGACCTCGAACCGGCGCTCAACATCCCTGGAGGCGTGGTGCAGACTCTGGAGAAGGAGCAGGCCACCGTGGTCGTCGAGCGGTCGGACAAGATCGTCGTGGACGCCTTGCGAGCGGCGGAGCAGCCTGACTACGCTCGGTCGTCCTCGCAGTGAACCGGGGGTGCATGGAGGTCGTCCGGCAGGGGCATGAGGTTGCGGGGGGTCGGCGCACCGATTGGCAGGTGCGTGGTGGAAACTGTCTGGTGGATACGGACGTTGTGAGAATGTCCGGGTCGGCCGGTGTATGCAGTCAGGGTTCGTCCTGCCCCACGGGCGGGTCTGTTTCGGTCAAGGGGAATCGCCCGTGAAGTTGTTTGCGAAGTTGTTCGGCAAGAGCTCGCGAGAGAGCAACGCCAACGCGACGGCCCACCATCGCGTCCAGCCCGACGCGGAGGGCGGCCGTCCGCTGTTCCGGGATCAGGTCGGCGGTCAGGCCGGTGACATTCCCGGTGGTCAGGGCGGGGCGTCGGTTGACCCTGGCCAGTCGGGCGACATAGGTTTCGGGCAACCGTCAACCTCGAGTACGGGTGGAGGGTTTTCCCCTATGTCGGCCCTGGTGTGTACGAGGTGCGGTAACCGCAACGCGGAGAACAGCCGCTTCTGCTCCAACTGCGGCGCGCCGCTGCGACCGGGCGCGACGCCCGAGCGGCCGTCCGAGACGACGTCCACGATCTCCATCTCCGGTCTCGAGGCGTACGACGCCGAGGTGACCGGGCAGACGCAGCTCCCGGCGCTCTCTCCCGAGGCGCAGGCCGCCGTGGACGCGCTGCCGCTCGGCTCCGCGCTCCTGGTGGTGCGGCGCGGTCCGAACTCGGGCAGCCGCTTCCTGCTCGACGGTGATCTGACGACCGCGGGACGCCACCCGCAGAGCGACATCTTCCTGGACGACGTGACGGTCTCGCGCCGGCACGTGGAGTTCCGGCGGGCCGCGGACGCCTCGTTCACGGTGGCCGATGTCGGCAGCCTGAACGGCACCTACGTCAACCGGGAGCGGATCGACGAGGTCGCGCTGGCCAACGGCGACGAGGTGCAGATCGGCAAGTACCGGCTGGTCTTCTACGCGAGCCAGCCGGGTTACTGACCCTTCCTCCGGACGGTGTCCGGGGGAACCTGAGGGAAGGTCCATGCTGCGAACACCGAGCGGCGGTGCCGGACACGGCACCGCCGCCACGGACAGTGGGCTGATGAGCATCGGCGCCGTCCTGAACACGCTGCGCGACGAGTTCCCCGAAGTCACCATCTCCAAGATCCGGTTCCTGGAGTCCGAGGGGCTCATCGAGCCGCAGCGGACCCCCTCGGGGTACCGCAAGTTCAGCCCCGCCGACGTGGAGCGCCTCGGCCAGGTGCTGCGGATGCAGCGGGACCACTATCTGCCGCTCAAGGTGATCCGTGAGCATCTGGACGCCATCGCGCGCGGTGAGGCCGCGCCGCTGCCGGTCGTCGGGCGGCAGCGGGACGGCGAGGCGGCCCTCGAGGTCGCCGAGGGGCCCACGGCGGCCAGGATCGCCAGGGGCGAGCTGCTGGCGGCCGCGGGCATCGAGGACCGGGAACTCTCCGAGTGGGAGTCGTACGGCCTGGTGACGCCGCTGGCGGACGGGGTGTACGACGCCGAGGCGGTCACCGTGGCGGCCCTGGTGGTGGAGCTGGGCCGGTTCGGGATCGAGCCGCGCCATCTGCGGGCCATGAAGGCCGCCGCGGACCGTGAGGCCGGTCTGGTGGACCAGGTGGTGGCCCCGCTGAAGCGCCACCGCAACCCGCAGACCCGGGCGCACGCCGAGGCCCGTACGAAGGAGCTGGCGGCGCTCACCGTGCGGCTGCACGGTGCCTTGGTGCAGACCGCGCTGGGTGTGCGTCTGCCCTGAGCGGGGCGGGCTCCCGAGGGCCGGATAGTCCCCCGGTTCCCGGCCCGACTACCCAAACATCCCGGGCACGTCCTAGGGTTGCTGTGTGAACGAGCTCGATGTCGTAGGTGTCCGGGTCGAAATGCCCTCCAACCAACCGATCGTGCTCCTGCGCGAAGTGGGAGGCGACCGCTACCTCCCCATCTGGATCGGGCCGGGGGAGGCGACGGCGATCGCCTTCGCTCAGCAGGGCATGGCCCCCGCGCGGCCGCTGACCCACGACCTGTTCAAGGACGTGCTGGAGGCCGTCGGCCAGGAGCTGACCGAAGTGCGCATCACGGACCTGCGGGAGGGCGTCTTCTACGCGGAGCTGGTCTTCGCCAGCGGGGTCGAGGTCAGTGCGCGTCCCTCCGACGCCATAGCGCTCGCCCTGCGCACCGGAACGCCGATCTACGGCAGTGACGGGGTGCTGGACGACGCGGGCATCGCGATCCCGGACGAGCAGGAGGACGAGGTCGAGAAGTTCCGCGAGTTCCTCGACCAGATCTCGCCGGAGGACTTCGGCACCAGCAACCAGTGAGCGTCGCCGGCCCGCCAGGACCAGAAGGGTCCTGGCGGGCCGGTTCTCGCTGTCCGAGCGGCGCGACGGGCGGCAATTGCCCCGGGCGAGTGAGTGCGTCCTGCGGCCCGTTCCGAGCGCATTCGGCTAGCCTTTCCCCGCGGTTGGGTACGGGAAACCACTCCTTGGGTGATTATCACTCGGCGTGCCGAGTGTGGCGATCGTTGACGCACCCCGGGTGACTGCCTACCGTCGAGAAGGCAGGTCAAGGACGGAGGTCGGCGTGAGAAGCAGCGGCGACGGCACGGCTGGGGGCGCCCCCGGACGCAGTCCGGGGCAGAGCGGTCCGTACCCGCTTCACACCAGCACGGCCGACCACGCCCCGAGGCGACCGGCGGCCGTGCCCAGCGGCGGAGGGGCGGCGCCCATGGCGTCCGAGGAGATCGGCTACCGCGGCCCGACGGCCTGCGCGGCGGCCGGCATCACCTATCGGCAACTGGACTACTGGGCCCGCACCGGGCTCGTCGAGCCGAGCGTGCGGCCCGCCTACGGGTCGGGCACGCAGCGGCTCTACAGCTTCCGGGACGTCGTGGTCCTGAAGATCGTCAAGCGGTTCCTCGACACGGGCGTCTCCCTCCAGAACATCCGGGCCGCGGTCGCCCATCTCCGGGAGCGCGGCTTCAGCGACCTGGAGCGCATGACGCTCATGAGCGACGGCGCCACCGTCTACGAGTGCACGTCGCCCGACGAGGTGCACGAGCTGCTCCAAGGCGGGCAGGGGATCTTCGGGATCGCCGTCGGCGTGGTGTGGCGGGACGTCGAGAACGCCCTCTCGCAGCTGCACGGCGAGCGGATCGACACCGGCGAGACACTGGTCGGGCCGAACCCGGCCGACGAGCTGGCGCGGCGGCGCAACAAGGCCGTCTGAGCCGTCGCGGCGGGGCGTTGTCAGTGGTGTAGGGCAGCATCGGAGTCGTGAGAAAAGCGCCCACGATCCTGCATCTCGACATGGATGCCTTCTACGCCTCGGCGGAGCAGGCGTCCAAGCCGAGTCTGCGCGGGAAGGCCGTGGTGGTGGGCGGGCTCGGGCCGCGCGGGGTGGTGGCCACCGCCTCCTACGAGGCACGGGTCTTCGGGGTCAGATCGGCGATGCCGATGGCGCAGGCGCGGCGGCTCGCGCCGAACGCCGCCTACCTGGTGCCGCGCTTCGCCCTGTACAAGTCGGTCAGCGAGCAGGTGATGGGGCTCCTGCACGCTCTGTCGCCCCTTGTGGAGCCGCTCAGCCTGGACGAGGCGTTCGTGGACCTGGAGGCCGCGGGAGCCGCCTGGGACCGCGATTCCGCGCGTCGGGTGGGGGAGCGGCTGCGGACCGAGATACGGGCCGTCACCGGGCTCACCGGGTCCGTGGGGCTCGCCGCGTCCAAGATGCTCGCGAAGATCGCCTCGGAGGAGGCCAAGCCCGACGGTCTGGTGATGGTCGAGCCGGGCACCGAGCGGGCCCTGCTCGGTCCGATGCCGGTGCGGACGCTGCCGGGCGTCGGGCCCGCCACCGGGGACCATCTGCGGCGGGCCGGCATCACCACCGTCGACGAGCTGGCCGAGGCCGGTGAGGACGAGCTGGTGCGGCTGCTGGGCAAGGCGCACGGGCACGGTCTGTACGCGATGGCGCTGGCGCTCGACGACCGGCCCGTGGTCGCCGAGCGGGAGGCGAAGTCGGTGTCGGTCGAGGACACCTACGACGTGGACATCCATGACCGGGTCCGGGTGGGCACCGAGGTGCGGCGCCTCGCCGACCGATGTGTGGGGCGGCTGCGCGCGGCCGGTGTCTCGGGGCGGACCATCGTGCTCAAGGTGCGCCGCTACGACTTCTCCACGCTGACCCGCTCGGAGACACTGCGCGGGCCCACCGACGACCCCGGTGTGGTGCGGGAGGCCGCGGCCCGGCTGCTGGAGGCGGTGGACACCACGGGCGGGGTGCGGCTGCTGGGGGTCGGGGTCACCGGGCTCGCCGACTACACGCAGGAGGACCTGTTCGCGCAGGCCGCGGGGGAGCGGGCGGAGCTGGAGGCGGAGGAGGTGGCCGAGACGCCCCTGGCGCGGGAGGAGCCGGCGCAGGAGCGGCGCTGGCCCTCCGGGCACGATGTGCGGCACGCGGTGTTCGGGCACGGATGGGTGCAGGGGAGCGGGCTCGGGCGGGTCACGGTGCGGTTCGAGACGCCGGACTCGGAGCCGGGGCGGGTGCGGACGTTCCGTACGGACGATCCTGAGCTGGAGCCGGCCGAGCCGCTGCCGCTGGTGCGGGTGGTGCCGTCGTCGGATCCGCCGGCGCCGTCAGGGCCGTCAGGGCCGCCGGGCCCGCTGACGGCGTCCGCGCACCGGGGTCGCGGCGCGGTCGACGGGGAGGCTCAGGTCTCCTCCGAGCCGGCGATCTTCCCGAAGTCGCGGTCGGGGAAGGAGGGCGGGGCCGCGCCGTCGAGTCCGTAGTGGTGGTAGAGCTGGAGTTCCTGTTCGGGGGAGAGGTGGCGTCCGACGCCGAAGTCGGGGGCGTCCTTGATCAGGGACCGGTCGAAGGGGATGTGCAGGGTGCCCTCGACCAGTCTGCTGGGCTCCAGGGGCACGAAGGCGTCCCGGGAGAACAGGCCGGTCCTTATGGCCGCCCACTCCGGCACGCCGGTCGCGTCGTCGAGGTAGATCTCGTCGATGGTGCCGATCTTGGTGCCGTTGCGGTCGAACGCCTTGCGGCCGATCAGGTTGCGCGGATCGATGTCGGTCTGCACGGGCCCTCCTCGTGGTCGCAACTCATCCGTAAGCACTACAAAAGAGTACATTCCGCATGGCGGCCACTCGAAAGCCGGTCGTTGAAGGTCGCTGGTAGGCTGACAGCGGCTGCTGACCCCGTGCGGGAGAGTCCTCCAGACACCATCGGAGGCGCCGAAGGAGCAAATCCTCCCCGGAATCTCTCAGGCCCACGTACCGCACGGACGAGGTCACTCTGGAAAGCAGAGCGGGTGCCCGACGGCCTCCGCTCTCACCGACGGTGAAAGCCGGCAGCCCACGGGCCCGCCGGTGAAGCTCTCAGGTCGTGATGACAGAGGGGGAGGCCGTCGGGGTATCCGCGCCGTGGTGCCCCTCGAAGGTCGCGTCAGACCAGGAGGCCTCCGCAATGATCGCCCACCGCACCCCGCTCGCCGAGCTCGAACAGGGCATCCCCTTCGAACAGCGTCACATAGGGCCCGACCACGAGGCGCGGGCCAAGATGCTCGCGCAGGTCGGCTACGGCTCGCTGGACGAGCTGACGGCCGCCGCGGTGCCCGACGTGATCAAGAACGCCGACGCCCTCGAACTGCCGGGCGCCCGCACCGAGGCCGAGGTCCTCGCCGAGCTGCGGTCGCTCGCCGACCGCAACCAGGTGCTCGGCTCCATGATCGGGCTCGGCTACTACGGCACCTTCACCCCGCCGGTCATCCTGCGCAACGTCATGGAGAACCCGGCCTGGTACACGGCGTACACGCCCTACCAGCCGGAGATCTCGCAGGGCCGCCTCGAGGCGCTCCTCAACTTCCAGACCATGGTCGCGGACCTCACCGGGCTGCCCACCTCCGGCGCCTCGCTGCTCGACGAGGGCACGGCCGCCGCCGAGGCGCTGGCCCTCTCCCGGCGCATGGGCAGGAACAAGAAGGGCCTCTTCCTGGTCGACGCGGACACCCTGCCGCAGACCATCGCCGTGATCAGGACCCGGGCCGAGCCGACCGGCGTGGAGGTCGTCGTCGCCGACCTCGGCGAGGGCATCCCGGCCGACCTCGCGGACCGGGAGATCAACGGCGTCCTCGTCCAGTACCCGGGCGCCTCCGGAGCCGTCCGCGACCTCGAGCCGCTGATCGAGCAGGCGCACGGCCTCGGCGCCCTCGTCACCGTCGCCGCCGACCTGCTCGCGCTGACGCTGCTGAAGTCCCCCGGCGAACTGGGCGCGGACATCGCCGTCGGCACCACCCAGCGGTTCGGCGTGCCGATGGGCTTCGGCGGGCCGCACGCCGGCTACATGGCCGTCCACGAGAAGTTCGCCCGCAGCCTGCCGGGGCGGCTCGTGGGGGTCTCCGTGGACGCCGACGGGCACCGGGCGTACCGGCTCGCCCTGCAGACCCGCGAGCAGCACATCCGGCGTGAGAAGGCCACCAGCAACATCTGCACCGCGCAGGTCCTGCTCGCCGTCATGGCCGGCATGTACGCCGTCTACCACGGGCCCGACGGGCTCCGGGGCATCGCCCGCCGCACCCACCGGTACGCGGCGGTCCTCGCGGCCGGGCTGCGCGACGGCGGCGTCGAGGTCGTGCACGGCGCGTTCTTCGACACGCTGACCGTGCGGGTGCCGGGGAAGGCCGCCGAAGCTGTGGCCGCCGCGCGGCAGAACGGCGTGAACCTCCGGCTCGTCGACGCCGACCACGTCTCCATCGCCTGCGACGAGACCACCACGCGGGCCCGTCTCGGCGCCGTGTGGGCCGCGTTCGGGGTCCAGGGCGACGTCGAGGCGCTGGACGCCGTCGCCGAGGACGCCGTGCCGGGCGGACTGCTGCGCGGCGACGACATCCTCACCCACCCCGTCTTCCACCAGTACCGCTCCGAGACGGCGATGCTGCGCTACCTGCGCCGGCTCGCCGACCGGGACTACGCGCTGGACCGCGGCATGATCCCGCTGGGCTCCTGCACCATGAAGCTCAACGCGACCACCGAGATGGAGCCGGTCACCTGGCCCGAGTTCGGGCAGCTGCACCCCTTCGCGCCCGCCGAGCAGGCGCAGGGCTACCTCACCCTCATCCGGGAGCTCGAGGAGCGGCTCGCCGAGGTCACCGGGTACGACAAGGTCTCCCTCCAGCCGAACGCCGGCTCCCAGGGCGAGCTGGCCGGACTGCTGGCCGTGCGCGGCTACCACCGGGCCAACGGCGACGAGCAGCGCACCGTCTGCCTGATCCCGTCCTCCGCGCACGGCACCAACGCCGCCAGCGCGGTGATGGCCGGCATGAAGGTCGTAGTCGTGAAGACCGCCGAGGACGGCGAGATCGACGTCGAGGACCTGCGCGCGAAGATCCAACGGCACCGCGACGAGCTGTCCGTGCTGATGATCACCTACCCGTCGACGCACGGGGTGTTCGAGGAGCACGTCGCCGACATCTGCGCCCAGGTGCACGAGGCGGGCGGCCAGGTGTACGTCGACGGCGCCAACCTCAACGCGCTGGTCGGCCTCGCCAAGCCCGGTCACTTCGGCGGTGACGTCTCGCACCTCAACCTGCACAAGACGTTCTGCATCCCGCACGGCGGCGGCGGTCCCGGCGTCGGCCCGGTCGGTGTCCGCGCGCACCTCGCGCCGTACCTGCCCAACCACCCGTTGCAGCCCGCCGCGGGGCCCGAGACCGGTGTGGGCCCGATCTCGGCGGCGCCCTGGGGCTCCGCGGGCATCCTGCCGATCTCCTGGTCGTACGTGCGGCTCATGGGCGGCGAGGGGCTCAAGCGCGCCACCCAGGTCGCCGTGCTCTCCGCGAACTACATCGCCAAGCGCCTCGAACCGCACTACCCCGTGCTCTACACCGGCCCCGGCGGGCTGGTCGCGCACGAGTGCATCATCGATCTGCGTCCGCTGACCAAGGCGACCGGCGTGAGCGTCGACGACGTCGCCAAGCGGCTGATCGACTACGGCTTCCACGCGCCGACGATGTCGTTCCCGGTGGCGGGCACGCTGATGATCGAGCCGACCGAGTCCGAGGACCTCACCGAGCTGGACCGTTTCTGCGACACGATGATCGCGATCCGCGCGGAGATCGAGAAGGTCGGCGCGGGCGACTGGCCCGCCGAGGACAACCCGCTGCGCAACGCCCCGCACACCGCGGCCGCGCTCGGCGGCGACTGGGACCACGCCTACACGCGCGAGGAGGCCGTCTTCCCGGCCGGGGTGTCGGCCGCCGACAAGTACTGGCCGCCGGTGCGCCGGATCGACCAGGCCTTCGGTGACCGGAACCTGGTCTGCTCGTGCCCGCCGCTGGACGCGTACGAGGACTGAGGAACGGGAAGGCAGGGGCCCGGCCGGCTCGGCGGGGCCCCTGCCGTCGCGCTACGCCGGGTAGGCGTGGGTCTGGGACGCCTTGACCGCGGCCCAGACCGTGGCGCCCGGACGCAGGTCGAGTTCGGCCGCGGCGACCGTCGTCAGGTCGGCGGCCAGCGGGAGTTCGCCCGTCAGGTCCGCGCGGATCAGATCGCCGTGGGTCTCCAGGCCCGCCACCTCGCAGCGCCACAGGTTGCGGGCGCTCACCCCGACGGGACGCTCCCGGAGCAGGGTCACCGCGCTCGGCGGGAACGCCACGAAGACGTCTCCCGGAAGCAGTTCGGTGACGGTGACGGTCGGGCCGGTGGCGAGCCGCACGGTGTGGCCCTCGGCGCGGCCCCGGTAGAGGTTCAGGCCGACCAGCTGGGCGATGTAGTCGGTGCGCGGGTGGCGGGCGATGTCGGAGGGTGCGCCCTCCTGGACGACGGCGCCGTCCTCGATGACCACCAGCCGGTCGGCGAGCACCATGGCGTCCAGCGGGTCATGGGTGACCAGGACCGCGACGGCCTCGAACTCGGCCAGATGGCGCCGGAGTTGGGCGCGGACGTCGAGGCGGGTGCGGGCGTCGAGGGCGGCCAGCGGCTCGTCGAGCAGCAGCAGCCTCGGACGGGTCGCCAACGCCCGTGCCAGGGCGACGCGTTGGGCCTGGCCCCCGGAGAGCCTGCGCGGCTTGGCGCCGCCGTGCTCGGCGAGGCCCATCCGTTCGAGCCACCCGGCGGCCCGTGCGCGGGCCTCGGACCTGGAGGCGCCCTGGCAGCGCGGGCCGAAGGCGACGTTGTCGAGGGCGCTCAGATGCGGGAACAGCAGATAGTCCTGGAAGACCACGCCGACCGGCCGGGATTCGGGCGGGGTGCGGGTCAACACCGTTCCGTCCAGGCGCAGATGGCCGTCGGAGAGCGGGACGAGTCCGGCGAGGGCGCGCAGCGCGGTGGTCTTGCCCGCGCCGTTCGGGCCGAGCAGGGCGACCACGTCGCCGGGCGCGGCGGTCAGGGTGACGTCGAGGCGGAAGCCGTCGCGCTCGACCACGAGTCGGGCGTCGAGCCCGGCGTCGGTCCCCGGTGCGGGGAGCGGGCCCCGGGTGGTGGCGTCGCTGTCGGTCATGGGGTGATCGTCCACTGTGGGTGTCGTCCCGTCGGGTCGTCAGGAGGCTGTCATCCAGCGGTCCCGCAGTCCCGCGAGGACCGCGATCGACACGGCCAGCAGCACCAGGCTGAGCGCGATGGCCGCCTCCGGGTTGCTCTGCATGGCCAGGTAGACGGAGAGCGGCATGGTCTGGGTGCGGCCGGGGAAATTGCCGGCGAAGGTGATCGTCGCCCCGAACTCGCCCAGCGCCCGCGCCCAGGCCAGCACGGCGCCGGCCGCGACGCCCGGTGCGATCAGCGGCAGGGTGACCCGGCGGAACGCGGTGAAGCGCGACGCGCCGAGGGTGGTGGCCGCCTCCTCGAAGCGGGGGTCGGCGGCGCGCAGGGTGCCCTCCACGCTGATGACCAGGAACGGCATCGCCACGAACGCCTCGGCGACGACGACGCCCGCCGTGGTGAACGGCAGGGTGACGCCGAACCAGGAGTCGAGCCACTGGCCGATGACGCCGTTGCGGCCGAGCGCCAGCAGCAGGGCCACACCGCCGACGACCGGCGGCAGCACCAGCGGCAGCGTCACCAGGGCGCGCACCAGGCCGCGTCCGGGGAAGTCGGTGCGGGCCAGCAGCCAGGCGAGCGGCACTCCCAGCACCAGGCTCACCAGGGTCGCCGAGGTGGCGCACAGCAGCGAGAGGCGCAGCGCCTGCCACACCTCGGTGCTGGTCAGCTGGTCGGGCAGGGTGCTCCAGGGGGCGCGGACCACCAGCGCGAGCAGCGGCAGCAGCAGGAAGGCGAGGCCGAGCAGCGCGGGCAGCAGCAGGGGGAGCGGGACGCCCCGGCGTATGCCGGTCCTGACGCGCCCGCGCCGCGGCGCGCCCGGACGGGCGGTCGCGGCGGCGGGCCTGCCGGTCGGGGTCACGGCTTGAGGAACCCGGCCGAGGTCAGCACCTTCTGGCCGTCGGCGGACTGGACCAGGGCGATGAACGCCTTGGCGGCTGCCGCGTTCGGCGCGTTCTTGAGGAGGGTGATCGGGTAGTCGTTGATGGCGGTGGCGGACTCGGGGAACTCCACGCCCTCGACCTTGTCGCCCGCGGCCTGCACGTCGGTCTTGTAGACGACGGCCGCGTCGGCCTCCTTGAGGACCACCTTGTTGAGCGCGGCCTTCACGTCCTGCTCGTAGGAGACCGGGGTCAGCTTGAGCTTGCTGGCGTCCAGGGCCTTCTGGGCGGCGGCGCCGCAGGGCACCGTCTTGTCGCACAGCACGACCTTCAGGCCCGGCGCGGTGAGGTCCTTCAGGGAGGTCACCTTGTCGGGGTTGCCCGGCAGGGTGGCGATCTCCAGCTGGTTGCGGACGAAGGTGGCGGGGGCGCCGGCCGCGTCGCCCTTGTCGGTCACGATCGCCATCGTCTTGGGGCTGGCGGCGGCGAAGACGTCGGCGGGGGCGCCGCCGGTGATGTTCGCGGCGAGCGTGTCGCTGCCCCCGAAGCTGAAGGTGACCTTGGTGCCCGGGTGTTCCTTCTCGAACTGCTTGCCCAGCGTCTCGAAGCTGCCCTGGAGGGAGGCGGCCGCGAACACGGTGACCGTGCCGGAGAGCTTCGGGGAGGCGGACGCCGACGGGTCGGACCCGGCGGCGTCCGAGTCGGAGTCGGAGGAGGAGCAGGCGCTCAGGGCGAGCAGCGCCGCGGCTCCTGCGCCGGCCACCTGAAGCGTGCGGCGGGTCCGGCGCGCGGAACGGGTCATCACGGGTCCACTCCCTCTGTTCCTGTATGGGTCTGTCGGGTCGGGGGAGAGGTCCTTCGGACCGCCCCCGTCCGCCGATCATACTGACGCACCTGCCAGGCAGAAGTCTCCTGTCACATCGCATGAGCTGGCGTAATGCGTCAGAGGGGTGGCATGTGCGTTCGTACGGGAGCGGTGTCGGGGTGCTGGTCAGACGCGGTCGATGTGGACGTTGGTCGACTTCACCCGGGCCGTCGCCTCCATGCCGACCTCCAGGCCGAGTTCCTCCACCGCCTCGCGGGTGAGCAGGGAGACCAGCCGGTGCGGTCCGGCCTGGATCTCCACCTGGGCGGCGACGTCGCCGAGTTTGATGGCGGTGACGATGCCGGGGAAGGCGTTGCGCACCGAGGTGTACGGCGTCTCCTCCTCGGCGCCGCCCGCCTTGGCGAGTTCGACCGAGAACGCGGCGAGGTCGTGGCCCTCGATCAGCCGGCGTCCGCTCTCGTCGCGGTGGGTGGTCACCCGGCCCGCGTCGGCCCAGCGGCGCGCGGTGTCGGGACTCACGCCGAGCAGCCGCGCTGCCTGGCCGATGGTGTAGGACTGCATGCCGATCACGATAGAGCCGCGGCCGGCCGGCCGGGTCAGCCGGTGTGCACGCGCGGGCGCAGCGCCCGGTCGGGTTCCGCCTCGCGCAGCACCTCGCGGGTGACCGGGGCGACCTCGCCCTGGCCGAAGAGGAAGAAGCGCAGGAAGTTGGCGAACGGGTTGCCCTCGGTCCACTCGAAGTAGATGTGCGGGGTGCGGCCGGTCGCGTCGCGCACGTGCAGCAGGAAGGCGGCCAGCGCGTTGGAGATCGACGACGACTCCAGGGTGAGCACCCGGTAGCGGTCGTGCAGGACCTCGCCGCGCACGGCGAGCACCGACTCGAACTCGGACGGGTCGACGACGGTCACCTCCACGAACACGAAGTCCTCGCCGGGGATGTCGTGGTCGTTGCGGATCTGCTCCAGCTTCTCCCGGTACTCGGCCTTGTCCCGCTGGTCGGGCTCGTTGGCGATGAACCGGATCTTCCGGCTGGCCATGTCCCGGATGAAACGTTCCGCCAATGGGTCGAGCGTCACGCTCGTCACGCGCAGCTCGAAGGCGCGGGCCAGCCGGGAGAGCAGCGAGACGAGGATGATGCCCGCGATGAAGCAGGCGCCGATCTTCACGCCGTCGGGGCGCTCGATGACGTTCACGACCGTCGTGTAGAGGAAGACCGTCGCGATCACCGCGAAGCCGATGGTCCAGTCGCGCTGTCCGGCCTTGCGGGCGGCGATCGTCACCGCGATCGACGCGGAGCTGATCAGCACCAGCACGCCGGTGGCGTAGGCGCCGCCCTGGGCGTCGACGTTCGCGTCGAAGATCCAGGTGACCAGGAAGGCCACCAGGGTGAAGACGATGACCATCGGGCGCACCGCACGCGCCCAGTGCGGGGCCATGCCGTAGCGCGGCAGGTAGCGCGGCATCAGGTTGAGCAGCCCGGCCATCGCGGAGGCGCCCGCGAACCAGAGGATGGCGATCGTGGAGATGTCGTAGACCGTGCCGAAGGCGCCGCCCAGATAGCTGTGGGCCAGATACGCCAGCGCGCGTCCGTTGGCGTCGCCGCCGGGCTGGAACTCCTTCGCCGGGATCAGCAGCGTGGTGATGAAACTGGTCGTGATCAGGAACACGCTCATGATCAGGGCGGCCGTGGTGAGCAGCTTCTTGGCGTCCCTGATCCGGCCGGTGGGCCGTTCCTCGGTGTCGTCCGGGTCGCCCTTGACGTGCGGCATCACGGCCACGCCGGTCTCGAACCCGGAGAGGCCGAGGGCGAGTTTGGGGAAGACGATCAGGGCCACGCCGACCATGGCGAGGACATCGCCGTGCTCGGCGGTGAGGGCGGTGGCCCAGTCCGTGACCACGTGTTCGGCGGTCACCACGTGCCAGATGCCGACGGACACGACGACGACGTTCAGCGTGAGGTAGAGGCCCACCAGCGCGGTCGCGACGCCGACCGCCTCGAGGAACCCCTTGAGGAACACCGCCCCGAGCAGCGCCACCAGGACCAGGGTGATGATCATCTGTTGGTCGTGCAGGGCGTTGTTCAGGTGCGGGTTCTCGACCAGGTGGGTCGAGGCGTCGGCCGCCGACAGGGTGATGGTGATCAGGAAGTCGGTGGCGGCGAACCCCAGCATCGTCAGGACGAACAGCTTGCCCTTCCAGAACGACAGCAGCCGCTCCAGCATCGCGATCGACCCGGCCCCGTGCGGGCTCTCCTGGGCCACCCGCCGGTAGACCGGCAGCGCGCCCGCCAGGGTGACCAGGACCAGCACGATCGTCGCGATCGGCGACAGCAGCCCGGCCGCGAGCGCCGCGATGCCCGGCTGGTAGCCGAGGGTCGAGAAGTAGTCGACGCCCGTCAGGCACATCACCCGGTACCAGGCCTGCCCCCGGTGGGCCGGCTCGGCCGCCGCCGCGGCCCGGTCCCCCTTGCTGTTGATCTCGGACAGCCCCTGGAGCATCCAGGCGCGCAGGCGACCGCCCGCGGGCTGCTGCTCGGTGGGGCCCATCGGCGTGCTCCTGGTACGAGGCTCGGCGTGCGGGTCGGGCCAGCACGCGGACGGCGCCACCAGCGTAAGCAGAGCGTGACGCCGGGGCCCGCCGGTGCGTCCGGGCTGATGCCGGGCTTCCGTCAAGAGCCCGCAGGTCGGCGCGGCCGGGAGCGGAGAGCGGCGGACGACGGCATCCCCCGCCGGTTGGACCGGGCGGGGGAACGACGGCCTCCGGACACGGAACGTCAGGGGGTGCGACGGTGACGGAGGCGGGCGCCGGGACGGTCACCCGTGCGGGTCACCCGTAGCGCGTCCGGCTGCGGGGCGGCGGAGACTGGGGGTCATCGTCCGCACCCCTTCCGGTGAGGTCCCCTTGGTGTACGGCCTGGCACGGCGTCAGCTGCGACCCAAGGTGCCGCTGCGGCCCGGTGAGGGCGACAAGCAGCGCCTGACCAGCCTGGAGGGCCTGTCCGCGCTCTCCCTCGACGCGCTCAGCTCGGTCGCCTACGGCCCCGAGGCCATCGTCGTCGTGCTGGTCGTCGCCGGCACCGGGGCGCTCACGGCCACCCTGCCGATCACCCTCGCCATCACCTTCCTGCTGGCCGTGCTGGTGATCTCGTACGGGCAGGTCATCGCCGTCCACCCGGACGGCGGCGGCGCCTACGCCGTGGCCCGCAAGGACCTCGGCCCCAGGTTCAGCCTGCTGGCCGCCGCCTCCCTCGTCGTCGACTACGTCCTCACCGTCGCCGTCAGCCTCGCGGCCGGCGCCGACGCGCTGGCCTCCGCCTTCCCCGCCGTCGCCGGCGAGAAGCTGCTCATCTGCCTGCTGGGCCTGGCGTTGCTGACGGTGGTGAACCTGTGGGGCGTCGCGGAGAGCGCCCGGGTGCTGATGCTGCCGACGCTGGTGTTCGTCGTGGCCATCTTCGGGGTGATCGTCGTCGGCCTGTTCCGCTCCCACCCGGCGGCCGTCGTCGGCACCTACCAGCCCGTGCACGTCGAGCAGACGCTCGGGGTGCTGCTGATCCTGAAGGCGTTCTCCTCCGGGTGCTCCGCGCTGACCGGCGTCGAGGCCATCGCCAACGCCGTGCCCAGCTTCCGCACCCCGAGGATCCGCCGCGCCCAGGTCACCGAACTGATGCTGGGCGCCCTGCTGGGCGTCATGCTGATCGGCCTGGCCGTGCTGATCCGCCGCGACCATGTGGTGCCGCGCGGTGACGTGACCGTCCTCGCGCAGCTCACCGCGGGCGCCTACGGGGACGGCTGGGCGTACTACGTCACCAACCTCTCCGTCACCCTGGTCCTGCTGCTCGCGGCCAACACCAGCTTCGGCGGGCTGCCGGTGCTGATGAGCCTGCTCGCCCGCGACCACCGGCTGCCGCACCTGTTCGGGCTGCGGGCCGAGCGGCCCGTCTACCGGTACGGCGTGGTGGTGCTCGCGCTGCTGGCCGCGCTGCTGCTGCTCGCGTCCGACGCGGACACCTTCCGGCTGATCCCGCTGTTCGCCATCGGCGTCTTCACCGGCTTCACCCTCAGCCAGACCGGCCTGGTCAGGCACTGGGCGGGCGAGCGTCCGGCCGGCTGGAGACGGCGCGCGGTGATCAACGGCACCGGCGCGGTCCTCACCAGCGTGGCCGGTGTCATCCTGCTCACCACCAAGTTCCTCGAAGGCGCCTGGGTGGTGGTGATCGCGGTGCCGCTGCTGATGCTGCTGTTCGCGCGCATCCAGCGCTACTACACCGACGTCGGCGCCGAGTTGCAGCTCGGCCGGGTCCCCGATCCGCCCGACCGGCGTGCCGGGAGCCTGGTGATCGTGCCGGTCGGCGAGGTCAGCAGGCTCACCCGGCTCGCGGTCGGCGCCGCGCTGGCGCTGGGCGACGAGGTGGTCGCCGTCGCCGTGCACGGCGATCCGCGCAAGTCCCAGGCGCTGCACCAGGCGTGGGACGCGTGGAACCCGGGGGTGCGGCTCGACATCGTCGACAGCCCGCACCACTCGCTGGTCCAGCCGATCGTGGACTACGTGCAGCGGGCGGTCGACGAGAACGCCACCGAGGGCGGGCGGCAGATCGCCGTGCTCATCCCCGAGGTCGAGCCCCGGCACCGCCGCTACGAGATCCTCCAGAACCAGCGCGGGCTGCTCCTCGCCACCGTGCTGCGGGCCCGCACCGATGTCGTGGTGTGTCTGGTGCCCTTCCGGCTGAAGGTCTGAGCGGCCACCCGCCCGGACGGGGGCAGCGGACGGCGGCGCCGGCCGCCGGGGTGTCGGCGCGTCCTGCCCGCTCCCGCGGTCCGGTGGAATCGCTTCGTAAGGTTCGATGACGTGGGCGAATGTTTCGCCATCGTGTCTCTGTGAGCCTCTCCGTGTGCCTCTGCCTGGGCAGGGCGCGGGTGGTGGCCACAGATTGACCGTGCGCAAAGGGTTGCCACCGTTTGGGAGCTGTCTCTAGGGTGCGGCATCAACGCATCTTTCCGGATGATCTCCGAAACTTTCGGTCTCAAGGGGCGGTCGTGGACGCGGCCTCCCGTACCCCAAGGAGCGCATGATGGGCGACCGGGAACTGTCCCGCCGCGGCTTCCTCGCGACCTCCGCCGCGGCCGGGCTCGGCATGACGGCACTGAGCGGCTGCGGAGGGGACTCGGACGGGGACTCCTCGTCGGGCACCACCACGATCGAGTGGTGGAACATCTCCACGACCCAGCCCACCAAGAGCGTATGGGCCGCGCTCGCCAAGAAGTTCGAGGCCCAGAACCCGCACGTGAAGCTCAAGATCGTGCAGTTGGAGAACGACGCCTACAAGTCGAAGATGACGGCGCTCACCGCCTCGGGCAAGCTCCCTGACGTCTTCCACACCTGGGGCGGCGGCGTCCTGCGGCAACAGGTCGACGCCGGACTCGTCGAGAACCTCTCCGACCGCACCAAGCCGTGGTCCGAGGGCCTGTTGCCGGTCGCCAAGGAGCCCTACCTGCTCGACAAGAAGGTGTACGGCATCCCGTTCGACATCGGCATGGTCGGCTTCTGGTACAACAAGGCGCTCTTCCAGCGGGCCGGCGTCAGCGAGCCGCCCACCACCTGGGCCCAATTCCTCGAAACTGTCAGCAAGTTGAAGGCCGCGAAGATCACGCCGATCGCCCTCGCCGGCAAGGAGAAGTGGCCCGGCATGTACTACTGGGCGTACCTCGCGATGCGCACCGCCGGGATCGACGCCCTCCAGAAGGCCAGCGACACCAAGGACTTCAGCGACCCCGGCATCGTGCGGGCCGGCGCCCACCTGAAGGAACTGGTCGCACTCCAGCCGTTCCAGAAGGGGTTCCTCGGCGCCGCCTACTCCGCGCCGACCGGCCAGGCCGCCACCGTCGGCAACGGCAAGGCCGCGATGGAACTCATGGGCCAGTGGGCGCCGGTGGTCGAGGCGGACGCGGGCAAGGGCCTCGGCTCCGACCTGGGCTTCTTCCCGTTCCCCGCGGTCGAGGGCGGCAAGGGCTCGATCACCGAGGTGTTCGGCGGCGGCGGAGCGCACGCCCTGCGCCGCGGCGCCCCGCAGGCCGCCGTCGACTTCCTGAAGTTCTTCGCGTCCGAGGCCAGCGACCTCGAACTGGTCAAGAAGACCGGCGTCCTGCCCGTCGTACCGGCCGCCGAGAAGGGGCTCAGCGACCCCAACACCAAGGCCGTGCAGGCCCAGTTGAAGGCCGCCACCGGCTTCCAGCTCTACCTCGACCAGGCCTACGCGCCCGCCGTGGGACAGGAGGTCAACGACAGCGTGGCCGCCCTCATCGCCGGCTCCAAGTCCCCCGAGCAGGTGGCGCAGTCGATCACGAAGACCGCGAAGACGGAGCAGTAACCGGCGATGACCTCCACCTTCCTCCCGGACGGCCGGACGGGTCCCGACCTCGCGCCGCCGCCCCCCGCCGCCGACCAGGCGCGGGGGCGCAGGCGGCGGCGCACCCTGAACCTGCTCACCGCGGTCGGCTTCCAACTCCCCGCCCTGGTGCTCTTCATCGGCCTGGTCCTGCTCCCCATGCTGTTCGCGCTGTACGCCTCCGTCTTCCGCTGGGGCGGCTTCGGCATGCCGACGGACTACACCGGAGCCGACAACTTCACCCGCCTCTTCCAGGACCCCGTCTTCCTCGGCGACCTGTGGCGCTGCCTGCTCCTGGTGCTGCTGTCCCTCGCGCTGCAACTGCCGTTCGCGCTCGCCATGGCCGTCCTCCTCAACCAGCGGCTGCGCGGCCGTGCCGTCTACCGGATGCTGTTCTTCGCGCCCTACGTGCTCTCCGAGGCCATCACCGGCGTGCTGTTCAGCATGGTCTTCGCGCCGGACGACGGACTCGCCGACCACGTCCTGGGCGCGATCGGCCTGGCCGGACTCGGCGGGGAGTGGTTCGCCGACCCCTCGACCGTCATGGCGACCCTCTTCCTCGTCATGACGTGGAAGTACTTCGGCTTCCACATGATGCTCTACCTGGCCGGACTCCAGTCCATCCCGGCCGAGTTGACCGAGGCCGCGCTGATCGACGGCGCGGGACCCTGGCAGCGCTTTCGCAACGTCACCCTGCCGCTGCTCGCCCCCACCCTGCGCATCAGCGTCTTCCTGTCGGTGATCGGCTCCGTCCAACTCTTCGACCTGGTCTGGGTGGTCACCCAGGGCGGACCCGACCACCACTCGGAGACGCTCGCCGTGACGATGTTCCAGTACGGCTTCAAGCGCTACCAGGTCGGCTACGCCAGCGCGATCAGCGTCGTCATGTTCGGCATCTGCCTCGTCTTCTCCCTTGCCTACCAGCGGTTCGTGCTCCGCCGCGACCTCGAAGGGGCCACCACCACGATGCGCGGAGGCGGCGCGTGAACACCCGTAGGAACACCAGGAACCTGCCGTTGCACCTCGTGCTCGTCGTGGTCGGCGCCGTGATGGCCGTACCGCTGCTCTACGCGGTCCTCTCCGGCTTCAAGTCCACCGACCAGCTCTCCCGCAACCCCGTCGGACTGCCCGCGCCCTGGAACCCCGGCAACTACACCGGGATCCTCGGCTCGGGGGACTTCTGGCGGCTGGTCGGCAACAGCACGCTGATCGCGGTGGCGACGACCGTGCTCGTGGTCGCGCTCTCCGCGCTCGCCGCGTTCTCCTTCGCCCGCTTCGCCTTCCGGGGCCGGGAGGTGCTGTTCACCGTCTTCACCATGGGGCTGATGTTCCCCTTCGCGGTCGCCGCGCTGCCGCTGTTCCTGCTGCTGCGCTCCCTCGGCCTGCTGGACAACCCGCTGGGGGTGATCCTGCCGCAGGCCGCGTTCGGACTGCCGATGACCATCATCATCCTGCGCGCCTTCTTCCGGCAGATCCCCGGCGAACTCGAGGAGGCCGCCACCCTCGACGGCTGCGGCCCCTTCGGCTTCTTCTGGCGGGTGCTGCTGCCGATGGCCCGGCCTGCCCTCGGCACGGTGTCGGTGCTCGCGATCGTCACCAGCTGGAACAACTTCTTCCTGCCGCTGCTGGTGTTCACCGACAACACCTGGTGGACCCTGCCGATCGGCGTCCAGCAGTTCCAGGGCCAGTACTCGGCGGACTACGCGCGCGTCTTCGCCTACCTCGTCCTCGCCATGGTCCCGGCCCTGGCCTTCTACAGCGTCGCCGAACGCCAGTTGGTCGGCGGCCTCACCGCGGGCGCCACGAAGGGATGACAGACGCCCGGGGACGTACGGCTCACCCACACCCCGCACCGTGAGGAGTCGCACCATGCGCAGGACCCGTCCACGACTGATCGGCGCGCTCGCCACCGCGCTGCTCGCCACCGGCGTCGGCGCCGGCCCGCCCGCGCAGGCGAACTCCGCGCCCGCCGCGACCACTTCGGCGCAGACGGCACCGGCGCCCGCGAAGAAACAGCCGACCCTCGCCGAACTGGCCCGGCGCCAGGGCCGGTACTTCGGCAGCGCCACCGACAACCCCGAACTCACCGACACCGCCTACACCGCGCTGCTGGGCCGCGAGTTCGACATGATCACCCCGGGCAACGGGATGAAGTGGTACGCCACCGAACCCCGGCAGGGCGTCTTCGACTGGACGAACGGCGACGAGATCGTCGGCCTCGCCCGCGCGCACCACCAGCGGGTCAGAGCCCACACCCTGGTCTGGCACTCGCAGTTGCCCGACTGGCTCACCGGCCGCGACTGGACACCGGACGAGCTGCGCGCGGTGCTGAAGAAGCACATCCTCGCCGAGGTGGGGCACTACCGCGGCAAGGTCTACTCCTGGGACGTCGTCAACGAGGCGTTCAACGAGGACGGCAGCTACCGGGACACCCTCTGGTACCGCACCCTCGGCCCCGGATACATCGCGGACGCGCTGCGCTGGGCCCATCAGGCCGACCCGCGCGCCAAGTTGTACCTCAACGACTACAACATCGACGGCGTGGGGGCCAAGAGCGACGCCTACTACCGGCTGGCCAAGGACCTCTTGGCGCGGGGTGTGCCGCTCGACGGCATCGGCCTCCAGGCCCATCTGGCGCTCCAGTACGGGTATCCGGCCACCCTGGAGGACAACCTCCGCCGGTTCTCCGGGCTCGGCCTCGACACCGCGCTCACCGAGGTCGACGTCCGGATGCAACTTCCCGCCGACGCAGCGAAGTTGGCCACCCAGGCGCAGTGGTACCGGGAACTGACGGCGGCCTGCCTCGCGGTGCGGCGGTGCGTGGGCGTCACCGTCTGGGACTACACCGACAAGTACTCGTGGATCCCCGCGGTCTTCCCCGGGGAGGGCGCCGCGCTGCCCTGGGACGAACAGCTGCGGCCCAAGCCCGCCTACGCCGCGATCCGGCAGGCACTCGGCGGCGGGCAGCCGCTCTCCTGACGCCCCGGCCCGCGCATGAGGGGAGCGTGCCGGGGAGGGCCCGGCCCGGTGGTGAGGCCGCACCGCCGGGCCGGGTGCAGCAGTTCGCCGTCCCCGCCGGGTCCGTGAGACCGCTCCGCGCGGCCCGGCGGGAACGGCATGCCCGCCGGGCTCGCCAGGTCACTCCGGGCGGGTCCGCGGGGGCGCGGTGCTGGCGCGGACGACGAGTTCCGTGCCCAGTTCCACCCGCGCGGAGTCGGGGCGCTCGTCCCGGGTCAGCCGCAGCACCGTGCGGACCGCCAACTTGCCCATGTCCGCGAGAGGTTGGCGGACGGTGGTGAGCGGCGGCGCCGACCAGCGGACTTCCGGAAGGTCGTCGAAACCCACCACGCTCATGTCCTCGGGCACCCGCAGGCCGCGCCGGCGCAGCGCCTCGATCGCGCCCAGGGCCATCTGGTCGCTGGCCGCGAACACCGCCGTCGGCGGCCGCTCCAGGTCGAGCAGGGTGTCGCAGCCCCGGAACCCCGACTCCGGGCGGAAGTCGCCGGGGACGACGAGAGCGTCGTCGACCGGGACGCCCGCGCCCTCCAGGGCCGCGCGGTAGCCGTCGTACCTGGCCCGGGAGCAGAGCAGCCGGGGCGGTCCCGCGATCAGGCCGATCCGGCGGTGGCCGAGGCCCAGCAGATGGTCGGTGGCGGCCATCCCGCCCGCCCAGTTGGCCGCGCCGATGGTCGGGACGTCCAGGGCGGGGGAGCCCGCCGGGTCGACGACGACCAGCGGGACGCCGAGGGCGCGCAACTCCTCGTGCAGCAGCGGATCGAGCGCCGAGGTGACCAGGACGACGCCGTCCGAGGCGCGGGCCCTGAGGTTGCGCATCCACTCGCGGGCGTCGCCCGAGCGCCCGTGGATCGCCGAGACCACCGTGCCCACCCCGGCCGCGTGCGCGACCTCCTCCACGCCCCGGATGATCTCCACGGCCCAGGGGCTGTCGAGGTCGTTGAAGACCAGGTCGAGCAGGGCGGCCCTGGTGCCGTTCGACGCGGGGCGCTTGCGGTAGCCGTGGCGCAGCAGCAGGTCCTCGACGCGGGCCCGGGTCGCGGGGGAGACGTCCGACCTGCCGTTGACCACCCGGGACACGGTCGGCACCGACACCCCGGCCTCCCGGGCGATCTCCGTGATGGTGACCCTGCCCCGGGCGTCGGCGCCCCCCTCGGCGCCTGCCTCGTGTGCTGTCACTTCCGCCACCTCCGTCGACGGTTCCGGCGGGCGCCCGGTGTCGGGTGCGGCGGCGGAACTTCCAGCCTTCTTCCGGAATTCTTCCGGAAGGCCGAGGGCCCGGGGACGGCGGCCCCGGTGGTGACGGCGGCCGTGCGGGGGACTACGGGGAGTGAGCGGGGCCCGACATGCTTCGGGGCCGGCTCGCGTAGTCCTCGCGACCGGCCCCGCCAGATCCTCGGGCGGCTCTCGCGCCGCCCGGCGCCGCTCAGGCGGCGGTCATCACGTGTCCCGTGCCCACCGGGCGGTGCGGGTTGATGACGCTGCCGTCGGGCAGCAGTTCACCGGTGTCCTCGAAGAGGAGGACGCCGTTGCACAGCAGGCTCCACCCCTGCTCCGGGTGGTGGGCCAGGAGCCGCGCGGACTCCCGGTCGGCGGAGGCTGCTGAGGGGCACGCTGGTTTGTGCTGGCACATGGGTGGGATCTTTCGCTCTGTCGTCGTGTGGGCGATGGCTGTTGCGTCTTTCCCGCGGCTCGAAGCTTCGTTCATGGCCGCCCCCCGTGGTGATGTGTCGGTGTGAACCCAGTGTTGCCCTACGGACGTCGTTCCGCAGGGATTTCGCGGCACCACTTCTCACAGGTTCATGACGCATCACCCGGGCGGACGGTTCAGTGCCGGGGCCCTGTCCCTTTGGATGGTTCTCGCTGGTCGGATAGGGCTAGTCCGTCCAGGTCAACGCCACAGAAAAAGGGCTCGTACGAGCAATTGCTTGCTCGTACGAGCGTTGCGGGTGCGAGATTTGGGGCGGCTCGGGGCTGTCTCTCAGGGCGGCTCAGGGCTGTCTTTCGCGGCGGCTCGGTGATCTGTGCCGGGCGGCTCTCAGGCGGGCGAGCCCAACAGGGGTGCGGGGGTGGCCCGGTGGGCCAGGACCGGCAGCAACTCGGCGGCCCGGTGCGGACGGTGGGGCGCGATCCCGGGCGGGGCCGGCGCCAGCGGGACGAGCAGGTCGGTGGCGGCGGGGTGGCCGGTGGTGCCGTCCGCCGCGCAGTCGCCGTGCAGCCACAGCGTGAGCATGTAGAGGCGCGGTATCGACAGCAGGCGCGGCTGGTAGGGCTGTTGGAGCGCCTCGGCCTGGCGCAGCGCGAGTTCGGTGGAGGCGATGTAGGGGCCCTCGAAGAAGTGCGAGAAGGCGTAGCCGTCGGGGGTCAGCCTGGTCTCGGCCGCGGCCACGGAGCGCTCCCCGCAGCGGATCAGGAAGCGCCACCCCGCGAGCCGGGTGGCGGACGTGCCCGCCGGGGCCGTCTCGTCCAACACGTGGACGGGCAGCGGAAGTTCGGCTGCCAGGGGGCCCTGGGCGCGCAGCAGGGAGGGGGTGCGGGCCTCGTGGACGGCGGTCGGTGAGGCCAGTGCGGTGACGACGGTGCGGAGTGCGGGCGCGGGAGCCGGAGGGACGTGCAGCGGCATGGTGGGTCGCCTCTCATTCGACAGGCACGGTGGAGCGAGGGCGGGGGCGGACGGCGCTGTCTGCTCACGAGGTCAGAGGCTGGGGCCCACGGCCCGGGAACGAGGAGGGTGGGTGAGGCATGCCGCACGTCAACCTCGACGGCAGGTTCCAGTACCGGGAGCGCCTAACTCTCTGCCTTGCCGCGAAGTTTATACGACATATGTTCAGGTCAGGTTTCGGCTACCCGTTTCCGGCGTACCCGGCAAGGACGCATTCGGTCGGCGATGTGCGGGAAAAATCCCGATTCCGATCCGGCGCCAACGCGGTGACCTCGGGAAATCCCCGGACCGCGGTCGGCCCATTCTCGTCGGCGTTTTTCACGAGTTCGTGAGGTTCCGGAAACCGTGCCACCTTCATGCCTAGTGAATGTGCCGCCGGTCACATCTGGTCAGGGTAGCGGGTGCCGTGGCCGGCCGGGGACGTTATCGATCGGCTCGGCGGGGCATCATCCACCGTGACCCAGGACGCCGGGCGGCCGGATCTTTCGGACCGCCCTTGAAGGAGGGACCCCAATATGGGGGAGAAGGTCGTGGCAGGTCGGTTCGACCTGTCCGATCGGCAGCGCTACCGCGACAAGCTCCGGCGGTGTCTGTCGGGGCTGGAGCTGCTGCTGGAGCAGAAGCGGTTCGACCGGCCCAAGAACCTCATGGGTCTTGAGATCGAATTGAATCTCGCCGGGCCTGACGGGATGCCCAGAATGCTCAATGGGCAGGTCCTGGAGCGGATCGCGAGCCGGGATTTCCAAACAGAACTCGCCATGTTCAATCTGGAAGTGAACATTGCGCCACACCGGCTCGGCGGCCGGGTATTCGACCGCCTCGCGGAGGAACTCCGCACGTCACTGGCATATGCCCATCGAAAAGCGGGGGAAGTCGACGCGGGAATCGTGATGATCGGCATTCTGCCGACCCTCGACCGCGACGACCTGGTCTCCTCCAACCTCTCCGACGTCGACCGCTACACGCTGCTCAACGACCAGATCGTGGCCGCCCGCGGCGAGGACTTCCTCCTCGACATCGACGGCGTCGAGCGCCTCACCTGCACCTCGAAGTCCATCGTGCCCGAGGCGGCCTGCACCTCGGTGCAGCTGCATCTCCAGGTCACACCGGAGAAGTTCGCCGACGTCTGGAACGCCGCGCAGGCCGTCACCGCCGCGCAGATCGCCGTCGGCGCCAACTCGCCCTTCCTGTTCGGGCGCGAGCTGTGGCGGGAGTCGAGGCCGCCGCTGTTCCAGCAGTCCACCGACACCCGCCCGCCCGAACTCCAGGCGCAGGGCGTGCGTCCGCGCACCTGGTTCGGGGAGCGCTGGATCACCTCGGCCCACGACCTGTTCGAGGAGAACCTCCGCTACTTCCCCGCGCTCCTGCCGATCTGCGACGACGAGGAGCCGCTTGAGGTGGTCGAGGCGGGCGGCGTCCCGAGCCTCGCCGAACTCGTCCTGCACAACGGCACGGTGTACCGCTGGAACCGCCCGGTCTACGGCATCGCCGACGGCTCCCCGCACCTGCGCGTGGAGAACCGGGTGCTGCCGGCCGGGCCCACCGTCATGGACGTCGTCGCCAACGCGGCCTTCTACTACGGCCTGGTCCGCGCCCTCGCCGACGAGCCGCGGCCGGTGTGGACCCGGCTGCCGTTCGAGGCGGCCGAGGCCAACTTCGACGCCGCCTGCCGGCACGGCATCGACGCCCGCCTCGAATGGCCGCGGCGCGGCCGCTACGGCGGCACCGCCCAGGTCGACGCGGTCACCCTGGTACGGGACGAGCTGCTGCCGCTGGCCGAGACCGGGCTCGCCGCCTGGGGCGTCGAACGCGCCGACCGGGACCTGTACCTCGGGGTCATCGAGGAGCGCTGCCGACGCCGGGTCAACGGCGCGTCCTGGCAGGCGGCGACCTTCCACCGGGCGCTGGAGGCCGGGCTCAGCCGCGATGCCGCGCTGGCCGCCACCACCCGGTGGTACAGCCGCCTGAGCCACGAGGGCGAGCCCGTGCACACCTGGCCGGTCGGGCTCCCCGAGCCGGTCCCCGCGAGGTGAGCGCCACCGGCCGCCGCTCCGGGTGCCGGTCGAGGTGAGCGCCACCGGCCGCCGCCCCGGGTGCCGGTCGACGTGAGCGCCACCGGTCACCGCCCCGGCCGCCGGTCGTGGTGAGCGGCTTCGGTCACTGCCCCCCGGCCGGCCCCGGTCGGGGGGTCGCCGACGTCCGGCCGCCACTGATCGGGCAAGCTGTGACCTCCCATGACGGTGCCGCTCCTCCCCGCCGGACCAGGACTCGTACGGATCCGGGACCCCGGCGGGCGGTGGAGCGGACCGGGCCGGACTACTCAGCTGGAGGCAGGTGTGCAGGCAGAGGCGGGCGCGGTGGGCGATCCTCTTCCACCGGAGCGGCTCTCACGACGGTTCCTCCGTGACGAGACGCTGCTCGTCCTGGGGCTCTCGCTGGGCGCGAGCGGAGTCTCCGCCCTGATCAGCTTTGTCGGCTCGGTCACCAAGCCAGGAGGCCTCAAGGACCAGGCGGCGACGCTCAACGCGTCCGCCGCGCCTGGCCGCCCCTGGCTCGATCTCGCCTGGCAGCTGTTCGGGATCGCGAGCGCCCTGGTGCCGGTCGCGCTCGTCGCGCACCTCCTGCTGCGCGAGGGCGCCGGGCTGCGCGCCCTCGGCTTCGACCGCACCGAGCCGTGGTTCGACCTCGGACGCGGCGCGGGCGTCGCAGCCGTGATCGGCAGCACCGGCATCGCCTTCTACCTCGCCGCCCGCGGCCTCGGCTTCAACCTCACCGTGGTGCCGGAGGCGCTGCCCGACGTGTGGTGGAAGTACCCGGTGCTGATCCTGTCGGCGCTCCAGAACGCGATCCTCGAAGAGGTCATCGTCGTCGGCTATCTGCTGCGCAGACTCGGCCAGTTGGGGTGGACACCCGGCACCGCGCTGGTCGCCAGCTCCGTACTGCGCGGCTCCTACCACCTGTACCAGGGCATCGGCGGTTTCATCGGCAACCTGGTGATGGGCGTGGTCTTCGTCTACCTGTACCGGCGCTGGGGACGGGTGGGCCCCCTGGTGGTGGCCCACTCGCTGCTCGACATCGGGGCGTTCGTCGGCTACGCGCTGCTGGCGGGCAAGGTCGACTGGCTGCCCACCGCCTGATCCGGCCGGGCGTGCAGCTCACCGTCGATGACGGTGACCGCGCGTCCGCTCAACAGCGTCCGCTCACCGCGCAGTTCGGTGCCGACCCGGCCCGAACGCGGCGACGCCTGGAGCCCGGTGAGACGGGGGCGGCCGAGCCGCCCCGACCAGTACGGCGCGAGGGCGGTGTGGGCGCTGCCGGTGACCGGGTCCTCGGCGATGCCGACGTTAGGGAAGAAGCAGCGGGAGACGAAGTCGTAGCCGCGGGAGGGGTCTTCGGCCTCCGCGGTGGCGATGATGCCCCGGGCCGAGTGCGCGCCGAGCGCCCGGTGGCCGGGGGCGAGGGCGTGCACCGTCTTCTCGTCGTCGAGCACGACGAGCAGATCGCCGACGTTCGGACCGGTGTCGAAGGCCGCGAGGGGGCGGGCGCCCAGCGTCTCGGCGACGCCGTCGGGGACCTCGACCTCGGTGAGGGGCGCGGTCGGGAAGTCCAGGGTGAGCGAACCGTCCGCCTCGGGCGTCGCGACCAGCACCCCGCTGCGGGTGGCGAACCTGACCTGGCCCGGGTGGGCGCCCGTGGAGTGCAGGACGTGGGCGGTCGCGAGCGTCGCGTGCCCGCACAGGTTCACCTCGGTGGCGGGCGTGAACCAGCGCAGCGCCCAGTCGGCCCCGCCGCCCTCGGGCAGCCGGTGCGCGAACGCCGTCTCGGCGTGGTTCACCTCCGTCGCCACCCGCTGGAGCCAGCGGTCGTCGGGGAAGGCCCAGGTGCCGTCCGGGAGGGCGTCGAGGAGCAGCACCCCGGCCGGGTTGCCGGCGAACGGGCGGTCGGTGAAGGCGTCGACGATTCGGATGCGCATGACGCCGACGCTACGGGCCGGGCGAGCGGCCCACCAAGGCCAATTCGGGATGACTGGCCCGATCGGGCGACGGGCGGGCGCGCCGGGACGGCGTCGGCGACGCCGACCTCTGCCACCCTGAACGCACGGTCCGCGCCAACGCGGTCCGCGTGGTGGAGAGTTCAGCCCGAACCCGGGAGGCCGTCATGCCCCAGCCGTCCGTTCTCACCGCCCTGCTCGCCGGAGTGCGCGGTGGCGCGATCGAGGTCGTCGACCTCACCACGCCGCTGTCGTCGGCCACCCCGGTGATCCAGCTGCCGCCGCCGTTCGGACAGACCCAGCCGTTCGAACTGGAGGAGATCAGCCGCTACGACGACCGGGGCCCGGCCTGGTACTGGAACAACTTCCGCAGCGGCGAGCACACCGGCACCCACTTCGACGCACCGGTCCACTGGGCCACCGGCCGGGACCTCGCCGACATCGCGTCCGTGCCCGCGGCCAGGCTCGTCGCCCCCGCCGCCGTCCTCGACTTCTCCGACGAGGCGGCCGTCGACCCCGACTTCCTCGTGGAGATCGACCACATCAGGGCCTGGGAGGCCGCGCACGGCCCGCTGCCCGAAGGGGGCTGGCTGCTGCTGCGCACCGGTTGGGACGCCCGCGCCGACAGCGCCGAGGAGTTCCTGAACGCCGACGCGAAGGGCCCGCACACCCCCGGACTCTCCCCGGAGTGCGCCCGCTGGGTCGCCGAGGAGTCCCCGGTGATAGGCCTCGGCGTGGAGACGGTCGGCACGGACGCGGGCCGCGCCCACTCCTTCAACCCGGCGTTTCCCTGCCACTCCCACCTGCTGGGCAGCGGCAAGTACGGCCTCACCCAGCTCCGCAACCTGGGGGCGCTGCCGCCGACCGGCGCCGTGGTCTTCGCCGGGCCGCTGCCCATCGTCACCGGGTCGGGCGCTCCCGCGCGGGTGCTGGCCCTGGTGGAGCGGTCGTGAAGGTCGCCGAGGCCGTCGGGCGCGCGCTGGTCGCCGCCGGGGTCGGCCAGGTCTTCGGCGTGGTCGGTTCGGGCAACTTCCATGTCACCAACGCGATGGTCGCGGCCGGCGCGCGGTTCGTCGCCGCCCGGCACGAGGGCGGCGCCGCGACCATGGCCGACGCGTACGCCCGCGTCAGCGGTGCCCCGACCGCGCTCAGCGTCCACCAGGGCCCCGGCCTCACCAACGCCCTCACCGGCATCACCGAGGCCGCCAAGAGCCGGACACCGCTGCTCGTGCTGGCCGCGGAGGCGACCGGACCGCACTCCAACTTCCGTGTCGACCAAGCGGTGTTGGCGCACGCGGTCGGCGCGGTCGGCGCCCGCGTGACGACAGCCCGTGACGCGGTGGCCCAGGCGCTGGCCGCACTCGGTCGGGCCAGGCGGGACCGGCGCACGGTGGTGCTCAACCTCCCCTTGGAGGTGCAGGAGTTGGAGGTACCGGTCGGCGCGCCGACGACCGTCGGACCACCACCGGAACCGGCCGCCGTGGAACCCGCCGACCACCAAGTGGACGCTCTGGTGGCGGAGTTGCGGTCGGCGAGCCGCCCGGTGTTCATCGCGGGACGCGGCGCGCGGACTTCGGGCGCCAGGGACGCCCTCGTCGAACTCGCCGACCTGCACGGCGCGTTGCTGGCGACCTCGGCGGTCGCGCGCGGACTGTTCCAGGCGCACGCCTGGTCCCTCGACATCTCCGGCGGCTTCGCCTCCCCGCTCGCCGCCGAGCTGATCACCGGCGCCGACCTGGTCGTCGGCTGGGGCTGCGCCCTGAACATGTGGACCACCCGGCACGGCACGCTGATCGGCCCCGGCGCACGGGTCGTCCAGGTCGACGACGATCCCACGGCACTCGGCCGCCACCGGCCGATCGACCTCGGCGTCACCGGGGACGCCGAACGCACCGCGCGGCGGGCCGTCGAGGCGGACGGGCGGCGGCGGGCCGGCTACCGGACCCCGGCCGTCGCGGCGGACCTCGCCGCGCGCGGCCGGTGGCGTGACGTGCCGTACGAGGACGAGGGGACCGCGGAGCGGATCGACCCGCGCACCCTGAACCTCGCCCTGGACGACATCCTCCCGGCGGAGCGGGTGATCGGCGTCGACTCAGGGAACTTCATGGGCTGGCCGAGCACCTTCCTGTCGGTGCCCGACCAGGACGGGTTCTGCTTCACGCAGGCGTTCCAGTCGATCGGGCTCGGCCTCGCGACGGCGATCGGAGCGGCGCTGGCCAGACCGGACCGGCTGCCGGTGGCGGTGCTCGGCGACGGCGGCGCGCTGATGGGCGCGGCGGACCTCGACACCGTCCGCAGGCTGGGGCTGCCGATGGTGGTCGTGGTCCACAACGACGACGGGTACGGGGCGGAGGTGCACCACTTCGGACCTGACGGCTGCGCGCTGGACACCGTCACGTTCCCCGACACCGACATCGCCGCCGTGGCCAGGGGGTACGGCTTCGAGGCGGTGACGGTGCGGACGCGCGGCGACCTCGACGCCGTCGCGCAGTGGGTGGCGGGGGCGAGGACCGCGCCGCTGCTCATCGACGCGAAGGTGACGCGGGAGCGGGGGGCCTGGTGGCTGGAGGAGGCGTTCCGGGGGCACTGACGCGGCGCGGACGGGGGTGACGTCCGGTGTGACCGGGGGAGGGGAGAGGCGCGGGCCTGCGGTTTCCTTCCCCGTGGTGAGGGGAACGCCCGTGGTCCGCTCCTTTTCGACAAGCGGGCGGAGAGGGCCCACGGTCCGCTCCCCTCGACACGCGGCGGAGAGGGCCCACGGTCCGCTCCTGACGCCGGGTGACGAAAGGGCCGGCGCGACGGTGATGTCGTCGCGCCGGCCCTTCTCCGTGCCCGTGTCTGCGTTCGTGCCCGTGCCGGTGTCCTCGTCCTCGGGCGGTGCCTCGTCCGGGATCAGTCCGTGCCGGACTCCATCGCGGCGCGGTCCAGCAGGGCGTCCTCGTCGGAGGACTCGCCGCGGGAGGCGATGGCCTCGGCGCCGCCCTCCGGCATGCTGCCGATCAGGCCGGTCGCGGCGGCCTGCGCGGCGCCGATCGCCGGGCTGCCGGTGCCGATGAGGCCCATTCCGGCGTACTGCTCCAGCTTGGCGCGGGAGTCGGCGATGTCCAGGTTGCGCATGGTGAGCTGGCCGATCCGGTCCACCGGGCCGAACGCGGAGTCCTCGGTGCGCTCCATCGACAGCTTGTCCGGGTGGTAGCTGAACGCCGGACCGGTGGTGTCGAGGAGCGAGTAGTCCTCGCCGCGCCGCAGCCGCAGCGTCACCTCGCCGGTGACGGCCGCGCCGACCCAGCGCTGGAGGGACTCGCGGATCATCAGGGCCTGCGGGTCGAGCCAGCGGCCCTCGTACATCAGACGGCCGAGGCGCCGGCCCTCGTTGTGGTACTGGGCGAGGGTGTCCTCGTTGTGGATGGCGTTGACGAGGCGCTCGTACGCGGCGTGCAGCAGGGCCATGCCGGGGGCCTCGTAGATGCCGCGGCTCTTGGCCTCGATGATGCGGTTCTCGATCTGGTCGGACATGCCCAGGCCGTGCCGGCCGCCGATGGCGTTGGCCTCCATCACCAGGTCGACGGCGGTGGCGAACTCCTTGCCGTTGATCGTCACCGGGCGGCCCTGGTCGAAGCCGATCGAGACGTCCTCGGCGGCGATCTCGATCGTCGGGTCCCAGAACCGGACGCCCATGATGGGGTCGACGGTCTCGACGCCGGTGTCCAGGTGCTCCAGGGTCTTGGCCTCGTGGGTGGCGCCCCAGATGTTGGCGTCGGTGGAGTACGCCTTCTCCGTGCTGTCGCGGTAGGGCAGCCCGTGGGCCACCAGCCACTCGGACATCTCCTTGCGGCCGCCCAGCTCGGTCACGAAGTCCGCGTCGAGCCACGGCTTGTAGATCCGCAGGTGCGGGTTGGCGAGGAGGCCGTAGCGGTAGAACCGCTCGATGTCGTTGCCCTTGAACGTCGAGCCGTCGCCCCAGATCTGGACGTCGTCCTCCAGCATCGCCCTGACCAGGAGCGTGCCGGTGACGGCGCGGCCCAGCGGGGTGGTGTTGAAGTAGGCCCGCCCGCCCGAGCGGATGTGGAACGCGCCGCAGGTGAGCGCGGCCAGGCCCTCCTCGACCAGCGCGGCACGGCAGTCGACCAGGCGCGCGATCTCGGCGCCGTAGGTGTGCGCACGGCCGGGCACCGAGGCGATGTCGGGCTCGTCGTACTGGCCGATGTCGGCGGTGTAGGTGCACGGGACGGCGCCCTTGTCGCGCATCCACGCGACCGCGACGGAGGTGTCGAGGCCGCCCGAGAAGGCGATACCGACGCGCTCGCCGGTGGGCAGGGAGGTGAGGACCTTGGACATAGGAAGAGTATGCACTACCGCGCATGGTCATGCAAAGGGGGTGGGTGAAAAGAGGGCCGGTCCGGGTTTAAAGGCCGGACGGCTCTTCATGTCGACGCGAGGTCGCCGTGGAGCGCGTGCCGCCCTGCGGCGGGCTCAGGGCTCAGGGCTCGTGCGGGCCGCGTCGGTCGGCGGTCACCTCGGCGAGTTCGGGGTCGGGCCGCTCGCTGGGGTCGAGCGTGGCGGCCCAGCGGGCCAGCAGCCGCAGTCCGTCGTGGGACGGGGTCCCGGGTTCGGCGCTCATCGCGGTGAGCGTGAGGCCGGGGTCGTTCGGGAGGGGCAGGCCCTCGAAGGCGAGGGTGAGGTCGCCGACGGCGGGATGGTGGAAGCGCTTGAGGCCGGTGCGGTGCAGACGCACGTCGTGCGCGGCCCACAGCGTGCGGAAGTCCTCGCTCCGGGTGGACAGCTCACCGATCAGATCGCTCAGATCACGGTTGTAGGGGTCCTGCCCCGCCTCGGTGCGCAGCAGGGCCGCCGACGCGGCCCGCTGATGGTCCAGCTCGGTCATGTACCGGGCGGCTCCGGGGTTGAGGAACTGGAACCGGGCGAGGTTGACCGGCCGCGCGGGGTCCTGGAACACCGGCCAGTACAGGGCCTTGCCGAGCCGGTTGGTGGCGAGGACGTCGAGGCGGCCGTTGCGGATGAAGGCGGGCGCCTCGGTCATGGCGTCGAGCAGTTGCTGGAGGGCCGGCCGGATCGGTGCGGCGGCGCGGCGGCGTGCGGGCCTGCGGGTGGTGCCGGCGGTGCGGGCCAGGTCCATGAGGTGGGCGCGCTCGGACTCGTCGAGCCGCAGGGCGCGGGCGAGCGAGTCGAGGACGGCTTCGGAGGCGCCGGCGAGGTTGCCGCGCTCCAGGCGGGCGTAGTACTCGGCGCTGACGCCGGCCAGCATCGCGACCTCCTCGCGGCGCAGCCCCTTCACCCGGCGGTGACCGGAGGCGGGCAGTCCGGCCTGCTGGGGTGTGATCCTGGCGCGGCGGCTGGTGAGGAACGCGCGGACCTCGCTGCGGTTGTCCATCTTTCGAGGCTACGACGGGTTCGGGACAGGAGAGGTGTACTGGCGGTACACGTATCAACGGGTCCTTCCGCCCACCTGTGACCTGCCGTTTCATCGACAGCGAGAAGTCCACCGGGACGGACCGCCGCACGGCGCGCGTCGCGCTGACGACCACCGCACCTCGCGGGTCACGCTGGGGGAGGACGACGACGTCGACGCGCCGGAACCCGCCGGCGACGCCGAGCGCACCCGCCCCGAACACCCGCCCCGGAGCCCCCGACCACCGGGACCGAGGCGGCCCCGGAACGGTTCCCCACCGTCCCGCCCCTCCACCCCACAGCCCCTGACGGCGGTCACGCCGTCCACGAGATGGGACCCCACCGATGAACCCGCAGTACCACTTCGAAGGCCAGGTCGCGCTGGTCACCGGCGCCGCCTCCGGCATGGGCCTGGCCACCGCCCGCGCCTTCGCCCAGGCCGGCGCGGCCGTCGTCCTGGCCGACCTGAGCGAGCAGGCCGTCGAGAAGGCGGCCCAGGAACTCACCGACGCGGGCCACCGGGCCCTCGGTGTCGTCTGCGACGTCACCGACGAAGCCCAGGCCGCCGCCGCCGTGGACCGCGCCGTCGCAGCCTTCGGGCGTCTGGACATGGCCTTCAACAACGCCGGCATCCAGGCCCCGCCCACGGACGCGGCGGACGAGACGGCCGAGAACTTCGACCGCGTCAACGCCGTCAACCTGCGCGGCGTCTGGGCCGCCCAGAAGCACGAGCTGCGCCAGATGCGCGCCCAGGGCTCCGGCGCGATCGTCAACTGCTCCTCGCTCGGCGGCCTGGTCGGCCTGCCCGAGCGCGCCGCCTACCACGCCTCCAAGCACGGCGTGATCGGCCTGACCAGGAGCGCGGCCGTCGAGTACGCGCCCCGCGGAATCCGCGTCAACGCCGTCTGCCCCGGCACCATCGACACCCCGATGGTCTCCGGGATGCTCGAGAGCCAGGCCGACGCCATGGCCGAGATCCTCAAGCAGCAGCCCATCGGGCGCCTCGGCCGCGCCGAGGAGATCGCCGAAGCCGTCCTGTGGCTGTGCAGCCCCGGCGCGAGCTTCGTCGTCGGCGTCGCCCTTCCCGTCGACGGCGGCTTCACCACCCACTGACACCACCACACCGTCCGCAGGGCACGAAAGGGAGCATCGCGATGGAGTACGTCCGCCTCGGCGCCACCGGCCTGAAGGTCAGCCGGCTCGCGCTCGGCTGCATGAGCTACGGCGACCCGACCGTCCCCGGCGCCCACCCCTGGGCGCTGACGGAGGAGAAGGCCGCGCCGTTCTTCCGGCAGGCCGTGGAGCTGGGCATCACCTTCTGGGACACCGCCAACGTCTACCAGGCGGGCACCTCCGAGGAGATCGTCGGCCGCGCGATCCGCGAGTACGCCCGGCGCGAGGACATCGTGCTCGCCACCAAGGTCCGCGGGAGGATGCACGACGGGCCCGGCGGCCAGGGCCTGTCACGCGCGGCGATCCTGGAACAGGTCGACGCGTCCCTGACCCGGCTGGGCACCGACCACATCGACCTCTACCAGATCCACCGCTTCGACGACGACACTCCGGTCGAGGAGACGATGGAGGCGCTGCACGACATCGTCAAGGCAGGCAAGGTCCGCTACCTCGGCGCGTCCTCGATGTACGCGTGGCAGTTCGCCAAGCTCCAGCACGCCGCCGACCTCGGTGGCTGGACCCGCTTCCGGTCCATGCAGAACCAGTACAACCTGCTGCGCCGCCAGGACGAACCCGAACTGATGGCCATGTGCGCGGACATGGGCGTGGGGCTGGTGCCCTACTCGCCCAACGGGAAGGGCCGCCTCGCCCGTCCCGTCGGGGAGCAGAGCACCCGCTCCCGCACCGACCACGTGGTGCGGTCCTTCGACAGCCCGTACGACGAGCCGGTCATCAACGCCGTTCAGCGGCTCGCCGAGGCCCGCGGCGTCGGGATGGCCCACATCGCGCTGGCCTGGGTCCTGCGCAACCCGCAGGTCTGCGCCCCGATCGTGGGCGCCACCGCGCCCCACCACCTGGCGCAGGCCGTCGAGGCGCTCGACCTGCGGCTCACGGACGACGAAGCGGCCGCTCTCGAGGAGCCCTACACCAACGCGGGACCGTCCTGGTTCTGAGTGCGGGCCGAGGTCAGGAGCGCAGCAGGTCGGTCGAGACCGCCCAGAGGCGGACGGCGGTGGCCGGATCGAGCGCCCACTCCTTGACGCCGTGCGGATGGTCCGCGAGGTCGGCGTCGTCCGGCACGGTGCGGGCCTCCCGCGCGTCGTCGAGGTAGTGGCCCCCGGAGTGGGCGAACTCCGGACGGATGGCCGCGACGACGCTCGTCGCGGCCCCCTGCTCGACGGTTCTGTACGTGAAGACCCCGGCCGCCTCGGCCGCGTCGAGCGACTCCCGCTGGCGCGTGGTGAAGTTCCGTTGCAGCCCCGTCGCGACGCCGCCGGGGTTCACCGCGTTGGCGACGATGCCGTCGGACGCCCAGAGCCGGGTCGCCTCCACGGCGAAGAGGGAGTTGGCCGTCTTCGACTGGGCGTAGGCGATCTGCGGGTCGTAGGCGCGACGCTCGAAGTGGAGGTCGTCGAAGTCGACGCCCGACCGCATGTGCGCCGTCGAACTGACCGACACGATCCGTGCCCCGTCGCGGTCGGAGGCGCCCTCGGCCAGTGCGTCGTGCAGGCCGACGGCCAGGGCGAAGTGACCGAGGTGGTTGGTCGCGAACTGCAACTCCCAGCCCTCACGGGTCCGTTCGAGGCCACCGGTGACCACGCCCGCGTTGTTGACCAGCAGATGGAGCGGGCCGCTCCAGGCGTCGACGAACCGGGTGACGGTGGCCCTGTCGGCGAGGTCGAGTCGGACGACCCGGGGCGGGATCCTCCCGGTCGACCGCCCGATCGTCTCGGCGACGGCGTCACCGGCGGCCGTGTTCCGCACGGCGAGCGTCACCCGCGCCCCGGCCGCCGTCAGCGCGCGGGCCGTCTCACGCCCGATCCCGGAGGAACCTCCCGTCACGATCGCGCGGACACCGGTGAGGTCGACGCCCCGCAGTACGTCGTCCGCGGTGCTGGCGGCGGTGAAGGGCGTGGAGAGGATTCCGTGAGCGGCCATGGCAGCGACTATACGCACTAGACCTGATTTGTATAGTGAGGTTCCCGCTCCTATGCTCGCCCCATGAGCAGCAGTCCCGATGCCGGCCTCGCGCCGTCGGCGAGCGCCGAGACCGACCGTCGGACCCTGGTGCTGGACTCCGCTCTGCTCACGTTCGCGCGCTTCGGTTACCGCAAGACCTCGATGGAGGAAGTGGCGCGGGCGGCACACATCTCCCGGCCTGGGCTGTACTTCCTCTTCTCCTCGAAAGAGGCGCTGTTCCGCGCCGCGGTCACCCAGGTGCTGGAACGCGACCTCGCGGCGGTCGAACGCGTCCTCGCCGACGCCGACCGGCCCCTCGGGGAGCGCCTCGTCGAGGCGTTCGACCAGTGGGCGGGCCGCTACATCGGCCCGCTGGCGCGCGATGTCGCGGTGGTCGTCGAGGACAACCCCGACCTCCTCGGAGAGATCGGCGAGGCCGCGCCGCGCCGTTTCGAGGCGCTGATCACGGACGCGATCGCCGCCGAGTCGGGAGAGGGTCCGGCGACTCCTGTCGCGCAGACGATGATCAGCGCGTCGATCGGGCTCAAGCACCAGGCGGCGACACGGGAGTTCTACCGGGAACGCTTGAAGGTCGCGATCGACCTTCTGGTGCGCTGAGGGCCCAGGTGGCGAAGCGGCGCGAGAACCCGGACGCCTCGGAGGGGCGCGGGTTCGGGTGACGTTGTGGGGCCTCGGGTCTCGGACGTCGACGTCGCTGTAGGGCCCCGGGGTTCTGGGCGACGCCGTAGGACCCCCGGTTTCCGCGCGCCGCAGGGCCTCGGTCTCGGGCTGAGGCGCGGTACAACCATCACGGGAATCACGACAGCCGGATACCACGGCGATGCCGACCCCGGGGTTGTCATGCGAGCTATTCCGATATATCGTCGAAGCATCGCGACTGATCAACGACTGAATGGAGTGATGGCGATGCGTTCCCATGGTTTCGAACGTGGACACGGTGGGCCCGGCTCTCGCGGCCGGGGTGGATTCGAAGGGCGGCGGGGTGCCTTCGGGCCGTTCGGGCCCGGTGGGCCCGGCGGTCCTGGTGGACCCGGCGGGGGCTTCGGCTTCGGCGGGCCCGGCTTCGGGCCCGCCCCCTGGGGTCCCAGGGGGCGGGGCGGACCCCGCGGGCGGGCGCGGCGCGGTGACGTGCGCGCGTCGATCCTGGCCCTGCTCAAGGACCGGTCCATGCACGGCTACGAGATGATCCAGGAGATCGCCGAACGCAGCGGCGGGGCGTGGAAGCCCAGCCCCGGTTCGGTGTACCCCACCCTCCAACTGCTGGAGGACGAGGGGCTGATCACCAGTGAGAGCGAGGGCGGCAAGAAGCTGTTCTCGCTCACCGAGGCCGGCCGCACCGCGGCCGACGAAGGCCCGGAAGCGCCCTGGGAGGAAGCCTCCCGCGGTGTCGACTGGGAGGCGCTCGGTGAGATCAGGCAGGCCGGCTTCGGTCTGATGGAGGCCTTCGGCCAGGTCTGGAAGACCGGCAGCAAGGAACAGCGCGAGAAGGCGCTGACCGTCATCAACGACGCCCGCAAGAAGCTGTACCTGATCCTCGCCGACGAGGACTGACGTCCGGTGCGATGGGGCTACCCGTGGTGGCTTGGCCCCCTACTGGTGGGGCTGCCCCTGATGTCCCGCGCCGGCCTCCCCGAGGTGCCCCGCGGACTCCGCCCGCGGGGCACCTCCGCGTCCGCGCCGGATCACGTCACCAGTCCCGCCAGCTTCCGCAGCGACTCGTCGAGCGCCGCCCGCGCCGAGTCCTTCAGCTTGCCCGCCATCAACGAGACCGCCGCGCCCGTGAACTCGGCGTCGATCCGTACCGTCGTCGCCCCGCCGTCGGGCGTGAGCGAGTAGCGGTTGGCCACCGTGACCCCCATCGGCCCCTTGCCCCGGGTCGCGAAGAGGCGGGCCTCCTCCAACTCCTCCACGGTCCACACCACTTCGGCGGGGAAGCCCATGAGCTTCATGTTCTCCTCGTACGTCCCGCCGACCGCGAGGTTCTCCGGGACGCCCTTGGGGAAACCGGTGTGGGTCGCGTTCCACTCACCGTACGCGGACCAGTCCATGAGCTGCGCCCACACCTTCTCGGCGGGGGCCTCTATACATGCTTCCGCGCTGACCTCGGCCATGCGACCACCTCTTCGTGACGGGCTACGGTGTCGCGGAACGTAGCTCCAGGGCCCGCAACATTCAATACTGATGAACCGTCAGGAAGTGTGGAGGCCGTGATGCCGAGCGAGGCGGCGGGGAGCGGCGCGCGGGGGAGCGGGGAGGGCGTGCCGGGGGAGCGACAGGGGCGGGCGGGCCCGGAGCGCGGGGCCGGGGCGCTCAGATCTCATCCGTGAGGAGGATATGTCGGACCTCGTCGTCCACTCTGCGTGGGACGGCAAGATGCTTCGTCACGGGGATGACCGGAATGCGGGGACCTGATGGGGTGGGTTTCGTGCAAGCGCCCCTTCCCCGGCAGCCCCTCGGCGACCGGATCGCGAGACCTCCCGAGAACGACGATGCCGGACTCAGCGCCGAACTGGCAGCGGTGGTCTCCGGCGCGCGCCGCCGCGCCGTGCGGGACGGCGACCGGCAGATCGACTCGGCCCATCTCCTGCACTCCCTGCTGGAGCACGACCCCGAGGCCCGCGCGGTCCTCGACGACGGCCCCGAGATCGCCCGGCTGCTCGGCTACCTCGTCCAGCGCAGCATCGGCTACGGACTGCGCTGGCAGGGATCGGTGGAACGCTCCCTCTCCCACTCTCGGGCCCGCCTTCCCGCGTCGGCGGGGTCGCTGGACACCTCCGGTGGAACCGGGGGAGCAGGCCGAGCCGACGGCGCCGGCGCGGTGTCCGCGCCTGTGCCGGTCTCCGCGTCGCTCTCCGCGTCCGTGCCGGTGGCTGTCGCCGCGGCCGGTGACTCCGACGGGCTCTCGCCCCTCGCCGCCCTCGCCATGGACCACGCCCGCTCGCTCGTCCGCGACGGCGGCCCGGCCCGCGGGCTCCATCTGTTCGCGGCCCTCGTCGCCGATCCCGGCGCACGCTCCGTCGAGGTCCTGGAGCGGGCCGGGCTCGACCGCTACGACGTCCTCGCCCGCGTCGAGAAGCTCCTCGCCCGCGAGGGAGCGGCCGCCTGGTGGGAACGGCGCGTCGACTGACGCGCCCGCCTTCCCCGCCCGGCACCGCCTCCCCACTCGGCACCGCCCTCCGCCCCCCCCGCGGACCACCCCCTGTCGCCTCACCGAACCACCCTCCTGTCGCCATCTCCCGCGACCCCTCGGCCGATCCGGCGCGTCCACTGTTCGAGACAGGTGTCAACAGGGGTGACGCTCATGTCGTCGCCTGTCATCATGTGCCGGTGCGCACCTCAGCCAGCGATCGGACCGGGCCCGCCAAGGGCGTCGGGCTCGGACTCGCCCTCGTGTCCGCCCTCGCCTTCGGCGGTTCGGGCGTCGCCGCCAAACCACTGATCGAGGCTGGCCTCGACCCGCTCCACGTGGTGTGGCTGCGGGTCACGGGCGCCGCCCTGGTGATGCTGCCGGTCGCCTTCCGCCACCGCGCCCTGGTCCGCCGCAGGCCCGCGCTGCTCGCCGGGTTCGGGCTGCTCGCCGTCGCCGGGGTGCAGGCCTGCTACTTCGCCGCGATCTCCCGGATCCCGGTCGGTGTCGCCCTGCTCGTCGAGTATCTGGCGCCCGCGCTCGTCCTGGCCTGGGTGCGGTTCGTGCAGCGCCGTCCCGTCACCCGGGCCGCCGCGCTCGGGGTGGTCCTCGCCGTCGGCGGACTCGCCTGTGTCGTCGAGGTCTGGTCGGGGCTGCGCTTCGACCTCCTCGGACTGCTGCTCGCGCTGGCCGCCGCCTGCTGCCAGGTCGGCTACTTCGTCCTCTCCGACCAGGGCAGCGACGCCGGCGACGACGCCCCCGACCCGCTCGGCGTGATCGCGTACGGGCTGCTGGTCGGCGCCCTCGTGCTGACCGCCGTTGCCCGCCCCTGGGACCTCGACTGGACGGTGCTGGCCGGCACCGCCGACCTGAACGGCACCCCGGTCGCGGCCGGCGCCCTGCTGGCCTGGATCGTCCTGATCGCCACCGTCGTCGCCTACGTCACCGGAGTGGTGTCGGTGCGGCGGCTCTCGCCGCAGGTCGCCGGGGTCGTGGCGTGCCTGGAGGCGGTCGTCGCCACCGTGCTGGCCTGGGTGCTGCTCGGCGAGCACCTGGCCGCGCCGCAGCTCATCGGCGGCGCGGTCGTGCTCGTCGGCGCGTTCATCGCGCAGTCCTCCACCCCCGCCGGGTCGTCGGGGGAGCCGGTGGCGAGCGGCGGCCCGGAGCGGGACCTGTCCGCCCGCGGAACCGTCGTCTGAGGTCCCGACCCCCTGCCGAACGGTCCGTCCGTCGGGGAGGGGAGTCGCGCCCGGCCCGCTCAGGTCGCCGGTGACCACACCCCGCGGCGGCGCAGTTGATGCTCGCGTGCCGCCGCGTCCCTGGTGCCGTCGCGGGTCGTGAGCCCTGCCACGATCCGGTCCTGCACCTCCTCGGGCTTGTGCGCCGCGTACTTGAACTTCGCCCGGACGCCGACCACTTCGAGCCGCAGCCCGCGGATCCCGGCGAGCATCCTGCCGTACGGCTCCTCGCCCACCGCCGCGGGCGCGGAGCCGCCCTCCGGCTGGAAGTGGCCCATCTGCCGGTTCAGCAGCTCGGCCTTCTCCGCCGGATCGTCCACCACCCGGGCCAGGCAACGGAGTTGGACCGCCGCGTAGAAGCTGGTCGGCACGCCGTGCTCGGCCGGGATGTCCGGCGGGGCCTGCCAGGGGCCGGGGACGTACACATAGTCGTCGACGACGCTCAGCACCACCTCCGGACGGGCCGCCAGGTCCGCCCAGAGCGGGTTCGGCCGGGCCAGGTGGGTGAGGGCCTCGCCGCGTCCGGCGTCGTACGCGAAGTGCAGCGGCTGGACGTGCGGGGGTTCGCCGGGCGGGCCGTTGACCGCGAGCTGCCCGAAGTCGTGGGCGGCGAGCCAGTGTTGCCATTCGGCGTCGTCGCGCGGCGCGTCCCAGGGGTGGATCAGCATCACGACACCGTGAGGTAGTCGGGCAGCCGCACGTCCGCGGACAGGTCGCCGTCGGCCACGGGGGTCCCGTAGCCCTTGCGCAGCGGGACGAGACCGGCCCAGTACGGGAGGGACAGGTCCTCGGGGTCGTCGTTGACGCCGCCGGTGCGGAGCTTCGCGGAGACCTCGTCGAGGTCGAGGCGGATGACGGCGGTGGCGGCCAGCTCCTTCTTGTTCGCGGGCCGCGAGTCGGCCGCCCGGCCCGGGACGACATGGTCGACCAGCGCGTCGAGAGCGGCCCGCTTCTCCTCGGGGTCCGTCACGTCGTGGGCGATGCCGTGCACCACCACCGAGCGGTAGTTGATCGAGTGGTGGAACGCCGAGCGGGCCAGGACCAGCGCGTCGACGTGGGTGACCGTCAGGCACACCGCGAGCCCCGGATCGGCCTGCCCGGTCATCCGCAGCGGGCGCGAACCCGTCGAACCGTGCACGTAGAGCCGCTCGCCGACCCGTCCGTACAGCGTCGGCAGCACGACCGGCGCGCCGTCGCGCACGAAGCCGAGGTGGCCGACGTATCCCTGGTCGAGTATCGAGTGCACCAGCTCCCTGTCGTACGACGCCCGCTCCGCGGAACGGGTCGGGACGGTGCGGTCGGTCGGGGTGTAGGCGTCGGCGGACGGTGATGACGTCGGCGTCCGGGTCCCCTGCATGGCTGTCTCCCTCGTGGTGCGGCGTGGTCGGGCGTGGTGCGGATGTCGTGTTGCGGGTGCGGATGGCGTGTTGCGGGTGTGTATTGCTCTAGTGCATAATGTGGTTTGTGCTAGAAGGATATCGGATCGTAGGGCGCCGCGCAGCCGACATCGCGGCCGACGTCGAGCGCGCGGTGGGCGCCGGAGAGCTGGAACCGGGGCAACTGCTGCCGCCGATGCGGGAGTTGGCCGTCGAACTCGGAGTGAATCCGAATACCGTCGCGTCCGCCTACCGGACACTGCGGGAGCGCGGGGTCATCGAGACCGACGGGCGGCGCGGCAGCAGGGTGCGCGCCAAGCCCGCCACCACCGGACGCGAGTACGACCGTCTCGACGTGCCCGAAGGGGTGCGCGACATGGCCGACGGCAACCCCGACCCGGCCCTGCTGCCGTCCCTCGCGCGGGCCTTCGCGGCGGCGGGCGAAGAGTCCGACCGTGACCCGGTGCGCTACGGAGACACCCTGGTGGAACCGGAGTTGGCCCGGATCGCCCGCGCCGACCTGGACGCCGACGGCGTCCCGGCCGGACCCCTCACCGTCACCTCAGGCTCCCTCGACGCCATCGAGCGGGTGCTCGGCGCGCACCTCAGACCGGGGGACACCGTCGCCGTCGAGGACCCCGGCTGGGGCGGACTCCTCGACCTCGTCCCCGCGCTCGGCCTGCGCACCGCCCCGGTCGGCGTCGACGACGACGGTCCGCTGCCCGACGACGTACGGCGGGCCCTCGACGCCGGGGCGCGCGCCCTGATCGTCACCGACCGCGCCCAGAACCCGACCGGCGCCGCGGTGACCGCGCCCCGCGCGCGGGCCCTGCGCGCCGTGCTCCGGGAGCATCCGGAGGTCCTGCTGATCGAGGACGACCACGGCCACGGCATCGTCGACCTGCCCGTGCACCCGCTGGCCGGCACCACCGGGCACTGGGTCTTCGTGCGCTCGGTCGCCAAGGCGTACGGCCCCGACCTGCGGCTCGCCGTGCTGACCGGCGACCCGGTCACCGTCGACCGGGTGGCCGGCCGGCACCGGCTCGGGCCCGGCTGGGTCAGCCGCGTCCTCCAGCGGGCGGTGGTCAGACTCTGGTCCGACGGCGCGCTGGACACCCGGGCCGTCGCCGCGGCCTACGGCGACCGGCGCGCGCTGCTGATCGCGGCGCTCGCGGAGCGCGGGGTCGCCGCGCACGGGCGCAGCGGTCTGAACGTCTGGATCCCGGTGCCCGACGAGACGGCCGCCGTCGCCCGGCTGCTGCACGGCGGCTGGTCGGTGGCCCCCGGCGCCCGCTTCCGGATGAACGCCCCGCCCGGCATCCGCGTCACCGTCGCCACCCTGACCGACGCCGAGACCGGCCCCCTGGCGGACGCCATCGCCGCCACGGCGCGACCGGCCCCGGCGCGGGGACGGGCCTAGAGCTTCGAAAGCGGACGAGGGGACGCAGTCGCGCTCGGGTTCGGGTTCTGGTTCTGGTTGCAGGGCGGTGCCGGGGGTGCCTGCGGTGTCCGGTCCTTCGGGGTGGTGGTCGACGGCGTTTCCACCACCGTTGCCTCCGTAGGCTCCGTCCCCGCCGCCCCCACCTGCTCCGCCTCCGTCACCCGCGCCCGGTCCTCCCGTCCCCGCCGCCTGGGCCGCGCCTGGGTCAGTGCCGCGCCCGCCAGGACGATCGCCGCGCCCACCGGCGTCGACCAGGTCAGCGTCTCGCCGAGCAGGGTGACGCCCGCCGCCGTCGCGATGACCGGGATGAAGTAGGTGACCATCTGGCCGGTCGTCGGGCCGACTTCGGCGACCAGGCCGTACTGGATCAGGACCGCGAGACCCGTGCCGAGGGCGCCGAGCGCGGCGACGGCCAGCAGCGGGGCGAGCGGGAAGCGCGTCGGGAAGGTGGTGAACAGTGGTGTGACGAAAGCCAGTTGGACCGTCGCCACCAGCAACTGGGCGCCGGTCAGCGAGAGGTGGGAGTGGCCGGTGCCGGCCAGGGTGCGGCGGACGTAGATCCAGCCGATCGGGTAGCTGAGCGAGGCCAGCAGCGCCATCGCGGTGCCCCGGGCGTCCAGGCCGTCGAAGCCCTGCCAGGCGCCGAGCACCGTCAGCACACCGAGGAACCCGATGCCGAGCCCCGCCACCCGCACCCGGCTCGGCCGGTCCTCGGAGAGCGCCACCAGGGAGAGCGCCATGCCCCACAGCGGTGAGGTCGCGTTGCAGATGCCCGCGAGCGTGGACGGGATCGTCAGCTCCGAGTAGGCGAACAGGGAGAACGGCAGCGCGTTCAGCAGCAGCGCCGCGACGAACAGATGCCCCCAGGTCCTGGCCCCGCGCGGCAGCCGCTCCCGCTTGACCGCCATCGCGGCCGCCAGCACCGCCGTACCGAAGAACAGCCGGCCGAGGGTGACCTGGAACGGGGCGTACCCGTCGGTGCCCACCTTGATGAGCAGGAAGCTGAAGCCCCAGATGAGGGAGAGGACGGCGAAGCGGAGCCGCCAGTCGAGGGCGCGCGGGGTGCGGGCGCGGGATGTGGTGACGGTGGTCATGACCACCACGATCCGGCACAGGACGTCGTAGCACAATCGAGAAGTTCCGCGCGGTACCTCGTAGTATCGCTTACATGTTGAATCTGGAGCGCCTGCGCACCCTCGACGCCCTCGCCCGGCACGGCTCGGTCAGCGGCGCCGCCGAGGCGCTGCACGTGACCACCTCCGCGGTCTCCCAGCAACTCGGCAAACTGGAGCGGGAGGTGAGCCAGCAGCTGCTGGCCAAGAACGGCCGGGGGGTGCGGCTCACGGACGCCGGACGGCTGCTCGCCCAGCACGCGGGGCGCATCCTCTCCCAGATCGAGCTGGCCCAGTCCGACCTGGAGGCGCACCGCGGCCAGGTGGTCGGCGAGCTGCGGCTCTCCGCGTTCCCGACGGCCGCGCGCGGGCTGTTCCCGCTCGCGCTCTCCGCGCTGCGCGCCGAGCACCCGGGGCTGCGGGTGCGCTCCCGCGAGCTGGAGCCGGAACGCGGCATCGCGGGCGTCATCCGCGGCGACCTCGACCTCGCCGTCGTCCTCGACTGGTACAACAAGCCGATGCCGCTGCCCGACGGGCTGGTCAAGGCGTCCGTCCTCGACGACCCCGCGGACGTGGCGCTGCCGTCGGGGCATCCGCTCGCCGGACGCGACGAGGTGGACCTCGGGGAGCTGGCCGAGGACGAGTGGATCACCTGGGGCGAGGGCGAGTTCTGCCACGAGTGGCTGATGCTCACCCTCCGCTCCCGGGGCATCGAGCCGATCGTCGGCCACCGCGCCGCCGAGACCCACACCCAACTCGGTCTCGTACAGACCGGGTTGGGGGTCTGTATCGCACCGCTGCTCGGCCGCCACCCGATGCCCGACGGCGTCGTCACCGTACCGCTCAAGCAGCGCGTCCGCCGTCATGTCTACGTCGTCTGGCGGGCCGACGCCGACCGCCGCCCGTCGATCCGGGCGGCGGTAGGGGCGTTGCAGGACGCGGCCCGGAAACTCGGCTGACCCCCGTGACCGGGCCGCGAAGCAGCCCGGTTCCTCCGCCGGCTCCAGGTGCGCGGAGCGGCGGAACTACCGTGCGGGGCCGCCCAGTTTGCGGAAGTCCCAGGAGACGATCTTCTCCGGGGTCAGCCTGATCCAGGCGTGCCTGCCGTCGTGCGGCATCTCCTCCAGCCGGAAGTTCTTGCGCGCGAACAGGGTCTCGGGGACGTCGAGTTCGGCGCACAGCTCGCCGGTGCGCGGGGACTCGCCCACGAACTCCACCGCACCGGACAGCTCCACGCCCCGCAGTTCGTCGTACTCCTCACCGGTGTCGACCACGATCGCGACCCGCTGGTCCCGGCGCAGATCCGTCCACCGCTTGCTGCGCACCACCGAGTACAGCCACATCGAGGTGCCGTCCCAGGCGAACCACAACGTGCTGACGTGCGGTGCCCCGCTCGCCGAGATCGTCGCCACCCGGCAGGTGCGCTGGGTGGTGAGGAACTCGTCCAGCTCGCCCGGCGTCATCATGATCTTCCGGCCGCGGCGCTGAGTGACGGTCATGTGTCCCCCTCTTCTCTCACGTCGTGCCAGAGGAACTCCGATGATCCTCTGACATCACGTCAGAAAAGGATGGTTCGTCTTCCGTCCGCGCGCAATGGTGGCTACGCTCGCCGCCGTCGCGCCGTACCGCCCGTGACGAGGGGAGAACCGTGCCGTCCCACGCTCGGCTCAGCGAGCCGCTCGACCCGGCGACGACGGTGGTGCTCACCGTCGAGTGCCAGCAGGGCGTCGTAGGACCCGACAGCGCGCTGCCCGAACTCGCCCGCGCGGCACGGGCGTCGGGGGCTCTCGCCAACGTCGCCCGGCTGGTCGCCGCCGCCCATGAGCGGGGCGTCCAGGTCGTCCACGCGCTCGCCGAGCGCCGTCCCGACGGCCGCGGCGCCAACCGCAACGCCCGCCTCTTCCGGGCCGCCGAACGCCTCCCTGTCCAGCAGCTCGCCGGCACCTCCGCGGTCCGCGTCGCCGCCCCGATCGAGGTGACCGAGGAGGACCTCGTGGTCCGTCGGCTGCACGGGCTGTCCCCGATCCAGGGCACCGACGTCGACGCCCTGCTGCGCAATCTCGGCTGCCGCACCCTGGTGGTGACCGGGGTGTCGGCCAACGTGGCGATCCCCAACGCCGTCTTCGACGCGGTCAATCGGGGCTACACGGTCGTCGTGCCCGCCGACGCCATCGCGGGAGTGCCCGCCGACTACACCCCCGCGATGATCCGTCACACCCTCGCGCTGGTCGCCACGGTCGCGACCACGGACGAGGTGCTGGGCGCGCTGAGCGGCCCGCGCAGGACCCGCCTCACGCCAGGGTGATCGAGTCCCCGCTCACCTTGATCTCGGCGGCGGGCAGCGCCTGGGTCGCGGGACCCTGTTTCACGCTGCCGTCCTCGACCGAGAAGTGGCTCTTGTGGCAGGGGCAGACGATGACGCCGTCGGCGACGCTGGTCACCGCGCAGCCCTGGTGCGTGCACTTGGCCGAGAACGCCTTGAAGGTGCCCGCCGTCGGCTGGGTGACCACCACCCCCTCGTCCTTGAAGATCTTGCCGCCGCCCTCCGGGATGTCGGTCGTCCTGCCGAGGCTCGCCCCGGCGGAGGCGGAGGAGTCGTCCCCCGATCCGCAGGCCGTCAGCGCCACGGCGAGTCCCGCGGCGCCGACGGCCGCGACCACGGTGCGCCGGGTGGGTGCCGGAAGGGGGTGAAGCGATTCGCTGGTCATGCTGACGTTCCCTTCGAATGCGTGGATCTCCACAGGGGTACGGCCGTCGCGTGTCGGTTGTTCAGCCGGTTCGGTTGTTCGGACGGTGCCGAGAGCCTGCCGGGTGCCGCGTCGGGGCGGGGTAAGCCAGAGCTGTCGTTTCGCTGTCGGCCGGTGCGGCCGGTACCGCCGGGCCGCGGGTACGACGGGCGGGCCCGCACCTGATCCGCGCGGCTCGCACGGCCCGCGTCAGGGGAGCCGTCCGTCCGCCGACGTACCTGTCGGATTTCCGCCAGAGCGCGGGCGGCGTCCGGTGGTTGACTCGCGGCATGAGCCACGCACAGCCGGACCGGGCACGCCTCTTCCGCTCCCTCCACACCCCGACCGCGCCCCTCGCGCTCGCCAACGCCTGGGACGTCGCCAGCGCCCGCGTCATCGAGGCCGCGGGCGCCCCCGCGATCGCCACCACCAGCGCGGGCGTCGCCTGGTCGCTCGGTTCGCCCGACGGCGACTCCCTCGCCCGCGACCTGGCGCTCGACCTGGTCGCCCGGGTCGTCGCGGCCGTCGCGGTCCCGGTCACCGCCGACATCGAGGGCGGATACGGCACGGACGCAGCCGACATCGCCAGGACCGTCGAGGGGGTGCTCGCGGCCGGTGCCGTCGGCGTCAACATCGAGGACGGCACCCGGCCCCCGGCCGAGCTGGCCGCACGGCTCGCCGTGGCCCGGCGGACCGCCGAGCGGGCGGGCGCCGACCTGTTCCTCAACGCCCGTGTCGACACCTTCCTGTCCGGGCTCGGCGACCCGGACACCCGGCTGCGGGAGACCCTGGACCGGGCGCACCGGTGCGTCGAGGCGGGCGCGGACGGCGTCTTCGTGCCCGGTGTCACCGACCCCGCCACCCTCGCCGCGCTGGCCGAGGAGATCCCCGTCCCGCTGAACGCCATGGCGGGCCCCGGCGCCCCGGCCGTCGCCGAACTCGGCGCCCTCGGCGTGGCCCGCGTCAGCCTCGGCTCGGGCGTGGCGCAGACGGCCTACGCGACCGCCCGCGCCGCCGCCCGCGACCTCTACACCACCGGCACCTACGCCTCCCTCGCCGACGGCATCCCTTTCCCGGAACTCAACGGACTGCTCTCCGAAGGACGTTGACCCACCGACGGGACCGCCGGGCCCGCCGCGCGGCCGAAGCCTCGTCACCCCCGGTTACTATGCTCGCTTCACACCGGAGGCCGGGAGCGTGCCGTGGACTGTAGGGCCGAAGAGTCGGGTGGCTTGAGGAAATGCTGAACGAGGTCACCGTGACCCGCTACGTCACGCCGCTGCGTGAGGGCGGGTCGCTGCCGGGGCTCGTCGAGGGCGACGACCTCGGCGCGTACGTCATCAAGTTCGCCTCCGCGGGGCAGGGGCGCAAGACGCTGGTCGCCGAGGTCGTCTGCGGGGAACTGGCCCGCAGACTCGGCTTCCGGATGCCCCGGCTCGTCACCCTCGCCCTCGACCCCGTCCTCGGGCTCGGCGAGCCCGAACAGCAGGTGCAGGACCTGCTGCGCGGCAGCGGCGGCGGCAACCTCGGCATGGACTTCCTCTCCGGCGCCCTCGGCTTCGACCCGCTCGCCTTCGCGGTGAGCCCCGAGGAGGCCGGGCGGATCGTCTGGTTCGACGCGCTCGTGGGCAACGTCGACCGCTCCTGGCGCAACCCCAACCTGCTGGTGCACCGCGGCGACCTGTGGCTCATCGACCACGGCGCCACCATGATCTGGCACCACAACTGGCCGGCCGCCGAGACCTCCGCCGCCCGCCCCTACGACGCCTCCGAGCACGCCCTCGCCCGCTTTGCCCCTGATATCGCGGGCGCCGCCGCCGAGCTGGCCCCGCACGTCACCGAGGAGCTGCTCGCCGAGGTCACCGCCGAGATCCCGGACGCCTGGCTGGCCGACGAACCCGGCTTCACCGACCCCGACGACCTGCGGCGGGCCTACGCGCGCCCGCTGCTCGCCCGCGCCGCCACCGTGCACGAGCGCGTCACCGGAATCGAGGAGCGGCCGTGAGCGACCGTCACATCCACATGGCAGGCCAGGTCGTGGAACGGCACATCACCAGGGCGGGCCAGGGGGGCGGCCGGGACGTCTACGAGTACGCCCTGCTGCGCGTCGTCCCGCGCGTCGAACGCGGCGAGTGCGTCAACGCCGGGGTGCTCGTCTACTGCCGGGCGCGCGGCTACCTCGGCGCCCGCACCCACCTCGACGAGAACCGGCTGCTCGCCCTCGACCCGCGCGCCGACGTCGCCGGGGTCAGGGCCGCGCTCGGCGCCGTCGAGGCCGTCTGCGGCGGCGGGACGGCGGCGGGCCAGGCCGCGGGTGACGACGCCGGACGGCGCTTCCGCTGGCTCATCGCGCCCCGCTCCACCGTCGTCCAGCCGGGGCCCGTGCACACCGGGCTCACCGTCGATCCGGTGGCCGATACCGAACGGCTGCTCGACCTGCTGGTGAGGTAATCGATCACACCCGCCTCGTATGGCGTTGACACCGGGTGTCAGGGCTTCTAGCGTCACGTGCCGAAGGTACTAAGCGGTCGCTCACCACAGCGGGCGTACTTTCTCTAGGGCGAGGAGAACAGGCAATGTCCACCACTGAGCAGCGGGTCGCCGTGGTCACCGGCGGTGCCCGGGGCATCGGCGCCGCCACCGCCGTACGGCTGGCCGCCGAAGGCCGCGCAGTCGCCGTCATCGACCTCGACGAGGCCGCCTGCAAGGACACCGTCGAGCGGATCACCGCGGCCGGCGGCCGGGCCCTCGCGGTCGGCGCCGACGTCTCGGACGAGGCGCAGGTCGAGGCCGCCGTCGCGCGCGTCGTCGCCGAGCTGGGCGCCCCCACGATCCTGGTCAACAACGCGGGCGTGCTGCGCGACAACCTGCTGTTCAAGATGAGCGTCTCCGACTGGGACACCGTCATGAACGTCCACCTGCGCGGCGCCTTCCTGATGGCGAAGGCCGTCCAGAAGCACATGGTCGACGCCGGGTTCGGCCGCATCGTGAACCTCTCCTCGTCCTCCGCCCTCGGCAACCGCGGCCAGGTCAACTACTCCGCGGCCAAGGCCGGTCTCCAGGGCTTCACCAAGACCCTCGCCAAGGAACTCGGCAAGTTCGGCGTCACCGCCAACGCCGTCGCCCCCGGCTTCATCGCCACCGAGATGACCAAGGCCACCGCCGACCGCGTCGGCATGGGCTTCGACGACTTCAAGGCCGCCGCCGCCACCCAGATCCCGGTCGCCCGGGTCGGCGAGCCCGAGGACATCGCCAACGCCATCGCCTTCTTCACCGGCGAGGCGGCCGGTTTCGTCTCGGGCCAGGTGCTGTACGTGGCCGGCGGACCGCTCGACTAGGGGGCACGGACCATGACTTCGGTGGAACTCTCCGGCCGGGTCGCGCTCGTCACGGGCGCCAGCCGCGGCATCGGCTACGGCGTCGCCGAGGCGTTCGTCGCCCGCGGCGACCGGGTCGCCATCACCGGCCGCAACGAGGACGCCCTCAAGGAGGCCGTCGACCGGCTCGGCGCCGACCGCGTCATCGGCATAGCGGGCAAGGCGCACGACCTCGACCACCAGGCCGAGGCGGTCGAGCGCACCATGGCGGCCTTCGGACGCGTCGACTTCCTGGTCAACAACGCCGGGACCAACCCGGTCTTCGGGCCGATGGCCGACCTCGACCTGAATGTGGCCCGCAAGGTCTACGAGACCAACGTCGTCTCGGCGCTCGGCTTCGCCCAGCGGACCTGGCACGCCTGGCAGAAGGAGAACGGCGGCGCGATCGTCAACATCGCCTCGGTGGCCGGCCTCGCGCCCTCGCCCTTCATCGGCGCGTACGGCATGAGCAAGGCCGCGATGATCAACCTCACCCAGCAGCTCGCGCACGAGTTCGCGCCCCTGGTGCGGGTCAACGCCATCGCCCCGGCCGTGGTGAAGACCAGGTTCGCGCAGGCCCTGTACGAGGGCCGCGAGGAGGAGGCCGCGGCCTCCTACCCGCTCGGCCGGCTCGGGGTGCCCTCCGACATCGGCGGCGCCGCCGCGTTCCTCACCTCGGAGCAGTCCGACTGGGTCACCGGGCAGACCCTGGTGGTCGACGGCGGCATCTTCCTGAACGCGGGCGTGGGCTGACGCCGACCCACCCACCGCACGGAACGGGCGCCTCCGGACGGACGGCGCCCGTTCCCGCGCGTGCGGCGGCAGAACGAGAGCGGCCGAGGGCAGACGGGGGCGGACAGGGACGGACAGGGGCGAAGGGGTCATGGCCGGGGCCGCGGTGGCCGCCGGGGAAGCGGGCGGACGGCGGTCGACGAGGCGTTCCGCGGGCCGGATCCCGGGAGCCGAGGGCCGTTGTCAGTGGGCGGCGGTAGGTTCTGTGGACGGGAGGGGACCGGACGGTCCTCCCTCGTCCGCATCGTTGATTGCTCATCGTTCACCGCACATCGTAAGGAAGTTGACGTGACCGACATCGCCATGCTGCCCGAGTCCTGGCGCGGCGTCCTGGGTGACGAACTCCAGCAGCCCTACTTCAAGGAGCTGACCGAGTTCGTCGAGGAGGAGCGGGCGAAGGGTCCCGTCTACCCGCCCCGCGAGGAGGTCTTCGCCGCCCTCGACGCGACGCCGTACGACCAGGTCAAGGTGCTCATCCTCGGTCAGGACCCCTACCACGGCGAGGGCCAGGGCCACGGCCTGTGCTTCTCGGTCCGCCCCGGTGTGCGGACCCCGCCGTCGCTGCGCAACATCTACAAGGAGATGCAGCAGGAGCTGGGCACCCCGATCCCGGACAACGGCTATCTGATGCCCTGGGCCCAGCAGGGCGTCCTGCTGCTCAACGCGGTGCTCACCGTCCGCTCCGGGGAGGCCAACTCGCACAAGGGCAAGGGCTGGGAGAAGTTCACCGACGCGGTGATCCGCGCGGTCGCCGAGCGGCCCGACCCGGCGGTCTTCGTGCTCTGGGGCAACTACGCGCAGAAGAAGCTGCCGCTGATCGACGAGACCCGGCACGTGGTGGTCAAGGGCGCGCACCCGTCCCCGCTCTCCGCGAAGAAGTTCTTCGGCTCCCGCCCGTTCACGCAGATCGACGAGGCGGTCGCGGCCCAGGGCCACGAGCCGATCGACTGGACCGTGCCCGACCTCGGCTGACCGCCGCCGGGCCGGTTCCGCGCGGGACCGGCCCGGTGCCGCCTGACCGGGATTGCCGGTGGCTGCGGTTAGCGTCGGTCACGACAGCGGTGCGGCGGGTGAGCGGGCGGAGGACGCGGTGGCCGAGGGACCGGAGCAGACGGCGCTGGACGAGGTGATGACGCGGATCGGGCAGAGCGTCATCCTGCACCACGCCGGTGACCGCGAGGAGGCCAGGCACCGCTTCCTCGCCCTCTGGGCCGAGATCGGCGAGCACGGCGAGGCCCTGCACCGCTGCACCCTGGCTCACTACCTCGCCGACACCCAGGACGACCCCTCCGACGAACTCGCCTGGGATCTGCGGGCGTTGACGGCCGCCGAGGAACTCTCCGACGACCGGCTCGACGAGGACCGGCTGGACGAGGACCGGGTGGACGACGACCGGCTGGATGACGGACGGCTGGACGACGGACGGCCCACCGGTCGGGCCGGTGCGGTCGCCGTCCGCGCCCTCTACCCCTCCCTGCACCTGAACCTCGCCGCCGACTACGCGAAGCTCGGCCGCAGCGGCGCCGCCCGCTCCCATCTGCGCCGGGCCAGGGGAGCCGCCGAGACCCTCGCCGAGGACCGCTACGGGGACGGGGTACGCGCCGCCATCAGCCGGCTCGAACTGAGCCTGGGAGAGGGCGGCACCCCGGGGGAGGGCCGCTGGGGCCCACCTCGACAGCGGCCCTGAGAACGGATCGCGGCGCTGAGAACGAGGCGCGGCGCTGAAAACGAGGCGCGGCTAGGTGAACGGGTCGCGGCCCTCAGAGCGGGTCGCGGCTCCGAGAACGGGTCGCGGCTCTGAGGGCAGGTCGCGGTCCTCTGCCCCTACGCGGCCCCTACGCGCGGGCCGGTCTCACCGCCCGTACGTCTGCCCGCACACCATCGACTGCGGGCTGTCCGCGGGCCAGCCGCCGTACTTCCGGCCCAGCGCGCAGACGTCCGCCTGACTGCGGGGAACCCCCTTCGCCGGGTCAGGGAACTGGGCGCGCGGCGCGTGCCCAGGGTGCCGGGGACGCTGCTCCGGGTGCGCGGCGCGGGGGTGCGGACGCGGCGGGGCGTGCGGGACCCTGGGGGCCTGCGGCCGTCCGTCGGAGGACGGCACCGAGTCCGTACCCGAGCCTGCCGCGGACGGTACGGAGTGTGGCTTCGACGGGCGGTCGTCCCGGGGCGACGGGCCGATCATCTCCAGCGCCTCACGGGCCGGTGCCTGCACCACCTGCTCCCCGCCCCGCCCCTCGGGACGCGGCGCGGACGACGGCTGGACGGGCGCGGCGGCCGGTCCTGACACGGGCGGGCGCTGCACCGTCACACAGCCGGTGAGGGCCGAGACGGCGACGGTGACCAGGAGCGTCGCGGTGGTCGTCGTTCGATGCACCCGCGCAACAATGGCGGTTGTCCGGGCCAGGGGACAGCGGACAGGCGGAGGTTGCCCCGCACGGGTGACACCATCCCCCGCGTTGACGGATCGAGCCCGCCCCCGCGCGGCGTCACTCCCCGGTGGCGCCGTCGAGACACTCGCGCAGCAGGTCGGCGTGGCCGTTGTGGCGGGCGTACTCCTCGATCATGTGCGTGAGGATCCAGCGCAGGCTGAAGACCTCCCCGGTGCGCCGGTGTCGGCCGGTGGACGGGTCGTCGAGCGCGAGGTCCGCCGCGTGCCGCCTGGCGGTGTCGATCTCGGCCTGCCAGGTGGCGTACGCCTCCGCCCAGGTGTCCGCCTCGGTGAGCCGGAACTCGCCGTCGGGATCGGCGTCGCTGTAGTAGATCGGCGGGGCGTCCTCGCCGACCAGGACCCGCCGGAACCAGGACCGCTCGACCTCCGCCATGTGCCGCACGAGACCCATCAGGGAGAGCGTGGAGGGCGCCACCGACGCCGTCCGCAACTGGGCGTCCGTCAGACCCGCGCACTTGTGGGCCAGCGTCTGCCGGTGGTAGTCGAGCCAGCCCTCCAGCATGGTGCGTTCGTCGGCGTCGGTCGCGGGTTCACGGCGGTCGTTGCTCATGCCCCGCATCCTGCCAGCCGGGTCTGACAACGGGGCGCGGGCCGGGTCCCGGGCGGGCCCGCCCAGGGTGTCCGAGCCGCCCCGTATGCTTCCGGACCAGGCGGCGCCCGGAGGCGGGAGCCAGGGACAGGCGAGCGACAGGAGACTCCGTGAAGGTCGGCTGCATCGGACTCGGCGACATCGCGCGGAAGGCGTACCTGCCGGTCCTCGCCGGTCTCGGCGAGGTCGAACTGCACCTCCAGACCAGGACGCCCGCCACCCTCGACCGGGTCGCCGACGGTCTCCACCTCCCCGCGGGGCAGCGGCACACCACCCTCGACGCGCTGCTCGACCAGGGCCTCGACGCGGCGTTCGTGCACGCGCCCACCCCGGTCCACCCGGAGATCGTGGCCCGGCTGCTCGAAGCGGGCGTCCCCACCTACGTCGACAAGCCGCTCGCCTACGAACTCGCCGACTCCGAGCGGCTGGTGGCGCTCGCCGAGGAGCGCGGTGTCTCCCTGGCCGTCGGCTTCAACCGGCGCTTCGCGCCCGGGTACGCGCAGTGCCTCGAACACCCGCGCGACCTGATCCTCCTCCAGAAGAACCGGGTCGGGCTGCCGGAGGAACCGCGCGCGATGATCCTCGACGACTTCATCCACGTCGTCGACACCCTGCGCTTCCTGGCCCCCGGCCCCATCGACGACGTGACCGTGCGGGCCCGCACCGACGCCGGGCTGCTGCACCACGTCGTGCTCCAGCTGTCCGGGGACGGCTTCACCGCGCTCGGGGTGATGAACCGGCTCAGCGGTTCGGCCGAGGAGATCCTCGAGGTGTCCGGGCAGGACAGCAAGCGCCAGGTCGTCAACCTCGCCGAGACGATCGACCACAAGGGCCAGCCGACGGTGCGCCGGCGCGGAGACTGGGTGCCGGTGGCCCGTCAGCGCGGCATCGAGCAGGCCGTCCTCGTCTTCCTCGACGCCGTACGCGCGGGCACGGTGGTCAGCGCCCGTGACGCACTGGAGACTCACGAACTGTGCGAGCGGGTGGTGCGGGCGGTGCGGGAACACGCCGCCTGAGCCGCAGCGCCCGCGCGCCCTCCGCCGTCGCCCACCCGGCGAGCACCAGCAGCGCGCCCCGCACCGGCCAGTCGCCGAACCGGACGTACGGGGTGGTGCCGGTCGCCACCGGCACCTCGAAGACCCGGGCCTGTTCGGCGTCGGTGCCCAGCCACGACCCGATCAGCCGACCGCTCGCGCCGTAGACGGCGGAGTCGCCGGTGAGCGTCGCGTGCACGACCGCCCGGCCGGTCTCCGCGGCCCGCAGCGCGGCCAGCGAGGCGTGCTGCTCGGGCGCCCAACTCCGCTGGAACGACGACGTCGACGACTGGGCGACCAGCACCTCGGCGCCGTCCCCTGCGAGTTTCCGGCTCATGTCGGGGAACGCCGTCTCGAAGCAGATCATCGGGCCGATCCGCAGCCCGTGCCCCGCGTTCATCAGGACCTGCTCGGTGCCGCGCCTGCGGTCCTCGCCCGCCGCCTTGCCGACCGAGGTCGCCCAGCCCAGCAGGGAGCGGGCCGGTATGTACTCCCCGAACGGCACCAGCCGCATCTTGTCGTACCGGTCGCCGGTCAGCCCCTCGGGCCCGACGAGCACCGAACTCTTGTAGACGCCGGGCCGGTCGGAGCGCGGGGCGTCCACGTTGACGAGGAGGTCGGCGCCGGTCTCCCGGGACAGCGCCGCCAGCCGGCGGGTCAGGTCGGGCCGGGCGGCGAGGTCGTACCCGACGCTGCTCTCGCCCCAGACGATCAGATCGAGACGGCGTGGAGCGAGAGCCCGGGTCAGCTGCTCCTCACGGGCGAAGCGCCGGTCGGCTCCGGTGACGACACCGGGCTGCACGACGGCGATCCGCGCCCGCCCCGCCACCTCGGGACGCGGTGCCCAGACCCAGGCCGCCGAGCCCACCGCCGCCGTCGCGACCAGCCCGGCCAGCGCGGGCAGCCGGGCGGCACGGACCGCGACCAGGACCGTCACCGCCACGTTGACGGTCACCACCAGGAAGCTCAGCAGCCACACCCCGCCGACCGACGCCAGCCGCAGCGCGGCGGGTACCTGCCACTGGCTCGAACCGAGCAGCCCCCACGGGCCGCCGAGCCCCTGCCACGACCTGACCAGCTCCACCATCAGCCACCCGGACGGCAGCACGCACAGCGCGCCCGCCACCCGTCCGGCGCCGGGCGTCCCGCCGAGGAACCGGCGCACCAGCCAGCCCCACGGGGCCCAGAGGGCGCCCAGCAGCGCGGCGATCAGGAAGAGGAAGACGGTCAGGCTCGGCAGCAGCCAGTGGTGCACGGCCACCAGGAACCCGAACCCGCCAGACCAGCCGTCGAGGGCCGCCCGCTTGCCGGTCGGCGCGGAGCGGACCAGCAGCATCCACGGGACCAGCGCCACGTACGCGAACCACCACCAGGACGGCGCGGGGAACGCGAAGACGGGCAGCGCGCCCGCCAGCGCGGCGACGACCGAGCGCCGCCACGGAGAGCCGAGCCACTGCCCGAGGTCCTTCATACGACGGCGCCTCCCTGCCGGTCAGGTGGCTCCAGTGTGCGGCCTCGGGAAGATCCGGAACAGGGGGCGCCGCCGTCGGAGGGGCACCGCGGGGGAGGTCATGGGCGTTCGGGCGGCGACAGCCCGCGCCACTTCTCCGCCACCACGACCTCGAGGAACCGCCAGCCGTCGGCGGTGCGCACCAGCCCGAAGTCGTACCGCCCGCCGGACACGAAGTCGGGGGCGCCGGCCGGGCCGTGCTCCGACGGGTCGGGCGGGGCGGTGTCCCCGTCCGTCGCGAACCGCATCGGGTTGAGGTAGTCGGCCCGCACGCGCGCGGTGTCGCCGAGGTCCTGGTCCAGGGTCGCGAACCGCACCCGGCGGTTGACGATCAGATGCTGCCGCATCGAGAAGAGCCGCAGGTTCTCCGCGAGCCAGTCCGCGACGGTCCCGGCGTCCCCCTCGACACCGCCCGCCGACCGGTAGTCCGCCCGGCCGCCGGGCGCGAACAGCTCCCGGTAGGCCGTCCAGTCGCCGTCGTCCACCGCCGCCGCGTACTCGGTCACCCACTCGTCGACAGCCAACCGGTCGATCACGGTAGCGAGTTCCACGCGCTGCGTCATTGGATCATTGTTGGGCACGGAAGGTGCCAGGCCAAGGGGGACGCCCCCAGAACCTTCCCGTGGCGTCGCCCGGGACGCGTAGGATCCGCGGCGTGGAACCTTCCCGAAGCGCGGCAACGAGCATGGTCGTCTGGGATCTCGGCGGGGTCCTGGCCCCGTCGGGACGCGCGCTGCCGGCGCTGGCCGCCGCCCTCGACCTGCCCGAGGACGACCTCGCGGGCCCCTACTGGAACCACCGCGACCCCTACGACCTGGGCGAACCGTCCGAGGCGTACTGGGCCCGGGTGGGACGGGACCTCGGCCGCCCGCTCGACCGCGGCTGGGCCGAGCGCCTCGACCGCGTCGACACCGGGGCGTGGACCGTCCTCGCCGACGACGCCGGGGAACTCCTCGGACGGCTGGCCGGGCGCGGGACACCGCAGGGCGTGCTCTCCAACGCCCCCGCCTCGCTGGCCACGGCGGTCCGCGGCGCCTCCTGGAGCGGGGTGTTCGAGACGCTGGTCTTCTCGGCTGACCTCGGCGTGATGAAGCCCGACCCGCGGGTCTACCGCGCGGCCGACGACCGCTTCGGCCGCCGTCCCGCCGACATCGTCTTCTTCGACGACCGGCCGGAGAACGTCGAGGCGGCCCGCGCGCACGGCTGGCGGGCCCATGTGTGGACCGGCGGCGAGTCCGCAGCCGGAGTCCTCGCGGACGAGGGCCTGCTGACCGGCTGAACGGCGGGACGGCCGACCGGCGGGACGGCCGATCGGCCGGACCGCTGACCGGCCGGACCGCCGACCAGGAGGCCCGGCCGTTTCCGCTGGTTTGATCGATGATCGATCATTAGAGTGAGGTCTCGATCGTCCGCACGCGATGAGGAGACCCCCATGACCCGACCCGTCACGGTCGTCACCGGCGGCAGCAGAGGCATCGGTGCCGCCGTCTGCCGGAGGCTCGCCGCCGACGGACACGACGTCGCGGTCGGCTACCTCCGGGACGGCGAGGCCGCCGAGGACGTCGCGCGGGAGGTGCGGGCGGCCGGCGGGCGGGCGGTCACCGTCCGGGTCGACACCGCCGTCGAGGCCGACGTGGAGCGGCTGTTCGACGTTGCCGAGGCGGAACTCGGTCCGGTCACCGGGCTCGTGAACAACGCCGGGGTGAGCGGGCCGCTGGGGCGCCTCGCCGACACCGACACCGAGGTGCTGCGACGCGTCGTCGACGTCAACCTCCTGGGCACGCTGCTGTGCGCGCGCCGTGCGGCACGGCTGATGACGGCCCGGGGGAGCGGCGTCATCGTCAACATCTCGTCGGGTGCCGCCACTCTCGGCAGCCCCGGGGAGTACGTCCACTACGCGGCGACCAAGGCGGCCGTGGACGCCCTCACCGTGGGCCTGTCCAAGGAGTTGGGGCCTGACGGCGTCCGGGTCAACGCGGTCGCACCCGGGGCCGTCGTCACGGACATGCACGCGGAGATGGGCGACCCGGAGCGGGCGTACCGGATGGCGCCGGCGATCCCGCTGCGCAGGCCGGGGCAGCCCGAGGAGATCGCGGCGGCGGTGGCGTGGCTGATGTCCCCTGACGCGTCGTACACGACCGGCGCGGTGCTGCGGGTCGCGGGCGGACGCTGAGCCGGGACGGGCTGTCGTCTGGGTGCCGGGTGCCGGGTGCCGGGTGCTGGGTGCCGGGTGCCGCGGCGCTGGGCGCGGGCGGGCGGTCGGGCGGAGGCGCGCGTGCGAGTACGGGTGCGAGTGCGACGACGCGGGGGCTCAGCCCTGTTCCGGCAGATGTTCCGGCAGGCGGTACGGCAGTCGCTCCCGTAGCCGTTCGAACGCCGTCGGGCGGGGGCGGTGCGGCAGGAACTCCTTGATGCGGAGCGCGCACGCGCGTGCCGTCGAGCGGCCGGTGTCGCACTCCAGGTCGTAGACGCCGTGCGCGTGCACCTGGGCCGTTTGGGCCGCGGCGAGGCCCGCGGGGCGGTCGCCGCGCTCGCGCTCCCGCCGTTCCAGCTCGGCCGGGTCGCAGTGCACGCCGACGAAGACGACGTCCGGCGCGGACAGCACCGCGAGACAGTCCCGCAACCGCCACTCGGCGCTCAGCACATGGTCGACGACGACGTTGTTGCCGGCGGCGGCCATGCCCGCGACGGCGCGGTGGAAGCCCTGCCAGGTGCGGTGCAGGACGGTGCCGAGGGCGTCGGGCGGGACCGGCACGCGGGAGCGCATCGCGTGGAACGCGTCGACCGGCAGATGGAAGTACGGCTCGTCGAGCATCGGCAGCAGCTCGGCCGCGATGCTCGACTTGCCGGAACTGGACGTGCCGTTGAGGAAGACGACCAGACCCTGGCGCGGGGGAACGTCGGTGAGATGGATCATGCGCGGGAAGCGCGGGAGGTGCCGGGCACGCTGGGGTCGCTCGCGGTGCGGGGAGTCACGGCCGGTCAGGCCGCCTCGACCACGGCCTCGCGGATCGCCGCCGCCCATTCGACCACCAACAGCTCGTACTCCTCGCGCTCCTGGGTCGAGAGGGTGCCTCTCGCGCGCAGCCACAGCGACCGGATCTGCTCGTTCACCTCGGCGGCTGAGCGCACGGAACCAGGGACCTCGGAATCGGGGGACATGCGCACAGCCTAGGGGTAAGCACTGACACTGCGCTACCGGCCCGCTACCCGGCCCCTATGTCGTTGGTCACCAGCGGGGCGGGGGCTGCGGCCCGGTCAAGTACCAGGTGGGGCGGGGGAGTTCCGGTCGGCGGTCAGCCCGCCGACTCGGCCGCGTGCGGGCTGAGCACGCCCGCCGCGACCAGCGCGATGATGACGATGCCGAGCGCGATGCGGTACCAGACGAACGGCATGAAGCTCTTGCTGGAGATCCACTTCATGAACCACGAGATGACCGCGTACCCGGAGGCGAAGGCGATCACCGTCGCGAAGAGCGTCGGGCCCCAGGCGACATGGCCGCCCTCCAGGGCGTCCTTCGTCTCGAACACGCCGGAGGCCAGCACGGCGGGGATGGCGAGGAGGAAGGAGTAACGGGCCGCGGCCTCACGGCGGTAGCCCATGAAGAGGCCGCCGCTGATGGTGGCGCCGGAGCGGGAGACGCCCGGGATGAGGGCCATCGCCTGGCAGAAGCCGAAGATCAGGCCGTCCTTGACGCCGAGGTCCTTGAGGTCCTTGCGCTGCTTGGGGGCGCGGTGCCGGCCGCCGTCCTCGTCGCGGGCGGCGAGCCGGTCCGCGATGCCTATGATCACGCCGACCACGATCAGCATCGTCGCGGTGATCCGCAGATCACGGAACGGGCCCTCGATCGAGTCCTTGAACAGCAGCCCGAGGACACCGATCGGGATCGAGCCGACGATCACCAGCCAGCCCATCTGGGCGTCGTGGTCGCCACGCAGCTCCTTGTTGAAGAGCGAGCGGGTCCAGACGGAGATGATCCGCCCGATGTCCTTGCGGAAGTAGATCAGGACGGCGGCCTCGGTGCCGATCTGGGTGATCGCGGTGAAGGCCGCGCCGGGGTCCTCCCAGCCGGAGAACGCCGCCGTCAGCCGCAGATGCGCGCTGGAGGAGACGGGGAGGAATTCGGTCAGCCCCTGGACGAGTCCGAGGATGAGGGATTCAAACCAAGACATGGGGTAACGGTGTCCAAGCGCTGATCGAGGAGGGCCGACGAAAGCACCACGCCGACCGGCGCGGTGATCACGGGTGTCCGGGGAAGCCTAGCGCCCCCGTGGAGCGGCTCAGGCACAGGGGTTTGGCGGGCGGCCGGGCGCGCGGGGCGGCGGTGGCGGCTGACGGGGACGGAGCCGCGCCGGGAGCCGCCGGCCGGGTGGCTCGACGGCGTTGCTGAGCTGCTGGGGAACGAGGCGAGGGATCTCGGCGAGGGTCCCGCGGACTCACCGGGCGTCGCCCTGGGCGGCGAAGCCGGTCCGCCAGGTCGGCCGCTCGGGCCGCCAACCCCGGCTGTGGGCAAGCGTGTTGAGAGCGCCGCGCTCCCATCCCAGGCGGCCGGCCACCGCGTCGGGCGCGGGCGCGCCGAGGGCGTCGGCCAGGGCAGGAAGCCACTCGCGGGCGGGGGCGGGCTCGTCGTCGACGATGTTGACCGGTCCGCCCGGCCAGTCGAGCGCGGCCAGCGCGGCGCCCGCCGCGTCGGCGACGTGGACGAAGGAGCTGACCGCGTCGTTGGCCACCGTGCTGCCCAGGAAGCGCGCCGACCGGTCGCCCGCCAGGGCCGCCGCGAAGGCGCCGCCCGGCGCGTACCAGGTTCCGGGCCCGTACAGCAGGCCGTAGCGCAGTACGACCGCCGTCTCCAACTCGGCCGCCGTCTCCTCCAGGGCCCTGACAGCGGCGACCGTTCCGGCTCGGGGCTCGGCGGCCGCGCTGTCGAGCGGCACCGCCTCGTCGGCGGGGCCTTCGCCCGGCGCGTACGCCCAGGAGATCGACTGTGCGACGATCCGGCCGACCCCGGCCGCTCGCGCGGCCTCCACCAGGTTCCGGGTGCCCTCACGGCGCAGTCGCCCGTTGGCGGCTCCGTCCGCGTCGGAGAGGTCGGTGAGCTGGTGGATCACCGCCTCCGGTGCCGCCGCGCCGACCGCCTGCCGCAGCCCCTCCGCGTCGAGCGCGTCCGCCGTGACCGCCGTCGCGCCGAGGCTTCTGATCCGCTCGGCCCCGGCCGGGGTCCGTGAGGTGCCGGTGACCTCGTGCCCGGCCGCGATCAGCATCGGGACGAGCAGACTGCCGACGGCGCCGGTGGCGCCGGCCACGAAGACACGCATGAGGACTCCCGGTTCCAGAGGGCCGCGTTGCGAGCCCAGCGTAGATCGGAAGCGGCCGGGGCCCCGCCGGGCCGCCGGTCGACGACCGGCGGCCCGCCTCCCCCGAGGCGTCGATCGGGGGAGGGCGCGGTTCCGCTCGGCGCGGGCCTCATGGGTCGTTCAGGCGGGAGTCTCGGCGGTGGCCGTGAGGACCGCGCGGCCCAGGATGTGGCCGGCCATGGTGAAGCCGAGGGCGGCCGGGGTGGCCTCGGCGGGGACGCCGATGGTGTCGACGTCGAGGGCGTGCACCACGACGAAGTAGCGGTGCGGGCCGTGTCCGGCCGGCGGGGCGGCGCCGATGAAGCGGGCCGCGCGGGCGTCGTTGGGCAGTTGGAACGCGCCCTCGGGCAGGCCCGAGCCGGTGTCGTCCCCGGCGCCTTCGGGCAACTCGGTGACGGTGGCGGGGATGTCGGCGACCGCCCAGTGCCAGAACCCGGACCCGGTGGGGGCGTCGGGGTCGTAGACCGTGACGGCGTAGCTCCTGGTGCCTGCCGGGGCGCCGCTCCAGGAGAGCTGCGGGGACAGGTCCTTGCCGCCGGGCACGCCGGACAGGCCGGAGTACTGCTCGATCGACCAGGCGGCGCCGTCGGCGACGGTGGAGCTGACGACGGTGAAGGAGGCCGCCTCGGGGAGACGGGCGAAGGGGTCGTTGGAACGCATGGTGTCGTGCCTCTCGGATGTGCTGTGGGGCGGTGGTGGCGCCGCAGACGGAAGATCCCGCCGCGGCGGCGCCGGGAGGGGGGCCGGATGTGCGCCTCTCCTCACCAACGAGATCGACGATAACACGGATAATCGATTATCTTCAGGATCGTCTATTGTGTAGGCATGACCCAGACCACCCACACCCCACCCCCGGCGGGCAAGCAGATGCTCTCCGAGCGGGTCTACACCCACCTGCGGGACGCGATCATGCGCGGGGACCACGCCCCCGGTGATCCGCTCAAACCCCAGGACCTCGCCGAAGAGCAGGGCGTGAGCCTGGCCGTCGTGCGGGAGGCCCTCGTGCGGGCGGTCGGCGAGGGCCTCGCCGACCGGCTGCCCAACCGCGGCTTCGCCGTCCCCGCCTACTCCGACCACCGCTGGCAGGAGATCGCGGAGGCCCGGCAAGCGATCGAACCGGTCATGCTCCGCATGTCCATCGAACGCGGCGACCTGGACTGGGAAGCCCGCGTGCGGGCCTCCCACCACCGGCTGGTCCGCACCCCGGCGTACCTGCCGGAGGAGGGCGAGCACTACAGCGGCGCGTGGGCCGAGGCCCACCGGATCTTCCACCGCACCCTGCTGGAGGGGAGCGGCAACCTCGTCCTGCTGGACACCTTCGACCGGATGTGGACCGCCAGCGAACTGACCCGCCGCTGGTCGGCGCAGCGCAACCCGCACCGGGACGGCGCCCTGGAGCACCGCCTGCTGGAGGAGGCGGCGCTCGCCCGCGACGCCGACACCGCGGCCGAGATCCTGACCCGGCACCTCACCCGGACCGCGGCCGGACTGACCGACAGCCCCCAGCACGGACCCGCGGACGACGCGTGACGCGCCCCGCCCGCCCGAGCCGCACCACCGCACCTGCTCACGAGACCGGAGCCACAGCGTGACCACCTTCGAGGCGAGCACGGGCCGCCACTGCCACAACGCCGTCAGCCCCCTGCACTCCTGCGGGTACTTCGCGCCCGAGCCGCAGGACGAAGTCGCGGCGCTCGGCCTTGAGCGCGGGCCCATGGTCTACCTCGCGGGCCGCGCGGCACCGCTCGGGGCCGTCGGCGCGGGCACCGTCACGGCGACCTTCTACAACTTCGACCACGAGCATGTGCGGCGGTACATCCCGGCCGCCTGGACCCTCACCACGCCGGAGCGGGTGATCGCGGCCCGGCTGCGCGGCGCGGACCGGACGCTGCGGCGCCTGCTCGGCAAGGAGGCCCTCGCGTCCGCGGAGATGGCCGAGGCGGCCGAACTGGCGCTGCGCGCCACCGAAGCCTGCCGACGGGAGGCCCGGCCGCTGTACGCCGCCAACGCCGACCTCCCCGTCCCCCAGGAACCGCACCTGGCGCTCTGGCACGCCGCGACCCTGCTGCGCGAACACCGGGGTGACGGCCATCTCGCCGCCCTGGCGGTCGCCGGTCTGTCCGGCATCGAGGCGCTGGTCCTGCACAACGCCGTCGGCACGGCACCGACGGCGGCGCTGTTCATGCGGACCCGCGGGTGGTCCGCGGCGCAGTGGGGCGCCGCCCGGGACCGGTTGCGCGAGCGCGGCCTGCTGGACGGGGCCGGCGACCTCACCTCGGCGGGCACGGCCCTGCGCGGCGAGACCGAGGCGCTCACCGACCGCCTCGACGCCGCCCCCTACGACCACCTCGGCCCGGCCGCCACCGCACGCCTCACCGAACTGGCCGGCGGCTTCTCCGCAACCCTCAAGGCGGCGGGCGCCTTCCCCGCGGTGCACTTCGGCAAGGGGTGAGGGCTGAGGGGCGAGGGGCGAGGGGTGAAGGTCGACGGCCGGGCTGAGGGCTGAGGTGTGAAGGCCGAGGGCCCGGCTGAGAGCAGAGGGCAGAAGGCTGAAGGTCGAGGGCTGAAGGTCGAGGGCTGAAGGTCGGGGGCCGGGGCCGGGGCTGAGGGCTGGGGCCGAGGGCCGGGCCCGGTCCGCTCCGCGTCACGGTGTTGACCTGCGGTGCGGCCTGAGCTTACGTTGCAGCGGAGGGGAAAGCGCTTGCTGCGTGCGGGGTCCGCTGTTCCGCCTCTCGGCCGTCGTTCCTCGGAGGAGTGCTGATCCCGCCCATGCCCACACCTCAGTCCGCACCAGGGTTCACCGGCCGCCGGATCCGGGCCGCCGTCGTCGGCACCGGAGCCATCGGCCGCGGCTCGCACCTGCCCGCCCTGGCCGCGCTCGCGGACGAGGTCGAGGTCGTCGCGGCGGTCGACGTCGACGCCGCCGCGGCCGAGGAGTTCTGCCGGGCGGGCGGAGTGCCGCACGCCTACACCGACCTGGACCGGATGCTCGCGGAGCAGCGGCCCGACCTGGTCACCATCTGCACCCCGCCGACCCTGCACCGCGAGCAGACCGTGGCCGCGCTGCGCGCCGGTGCCTGGGTCTGGTGCGAGAAGCCGCCGGTGCCGACGCTCGCCGACTACGCGGCGGTGGAGGCCGAGGAGGGCGCCGGGGCGGGACCGTACGCGTCGATCGTCTTCCAGCACCGCTTCGGCTCCGGATCGCGGCAGGTGCGCCGGCTGCTGGCCGAGGGCGCGCTCGGGCGGCCGCTCGTCGTGCACTGCCAGACCACCTGGCACCGGGACACCGCCTACTACGCGGTGCCGTGGCGAGGCCGTTGGGCCACCGAGGGCGGCGGACCCGCCATGGGCCACGGCATCCACCAGATGGACCTGATGCTCGATCTGCTCGGCCCGTGGAGCGAGGTGCGCGCCATGGCCGGGCGGCTGGTGCACGACGTGGAGACCGAGGACGTCTCCACCGCCCTGGTGCGGTTCGCCAACGGCGCGCTCGCCACCGTCGTCAACAGCGTCCTGAGCCCCGACGAGGTCAGCCGCATCCGCGTCGACTGCGAGCGGGCGACCGTCGAGCTGACCCATCTGTACGGGCACCGCAACGCCGACTGGCGGATCACCCCGGCCCCCGACGTGCCGGGCGAGGAGGCGGCCCGCTGGCGGGACTTCGGACCCGACGTGCCCAGCAGCCACGTCGAGCAGCTGCGTGAGCTGATCGCGAGCATGCGCGCGGGGGAGCGTCCGCGCGGCAGCGGCGCCGACGGCCGTACCAGCCTCGAACTGATCGCCGCGCTCTACAAGTCGGCGTTCACCGGCGCCACGGTCCTGGCGGGCGAGATCGGTCCGGGCGACCCGTTCTTCACGTCGATGCACGGCGACGCGCCCGGCTGGGCCCCCGCCGTCGCCCGGGAGGTGACCGCGTGAGCGGTCCGCGCATCGTCCACGCGCACGGCGACCGCGTCACCGTCACCGATCCGGTGACCGGCGTGGAGCTGCTCTCCTACGTCTACCGCCCGGAGGCCGCCTGGGAGGCGTCGCGGCCCTACATCCACCCGCTCAGGACGCTGGCGGGCGAGGTCGTCACCGACTACCGCCCCAACGACCACCGTTGGCACAAGGGCCTCTCCCTGACCGCCTCGCACCTGTCGGGCGCCAATCTCTGGGGCGGCAACTCCTATGTCCACGGCCGGGGTTACCTCGAACTCCCGGAGCGGGTCGGCTCGATGGCGCACGTGGCCTTCGACGAGGTCGCCGTCCGCGACGACCGCGCGGTGATCGCCGAACGGCTCACCTGGCACCCGCACAACGGCGACCTGTGGGCCGACGAGGAGCGCCGCGTCGAGGTCCACGACGTCGACCCGGAGTCCGGCTCCTGGGCGCTGACCTGGACCAGCGCCATCACCAACCGGTGCGAGGAGCCGCTGAGGTTCGGCAGTCCTACCACCGCCGGGCGCGAACTCGCGGGATACACCGGCCTGTTCTGGCGCGGCCCGCGCGCCTTCCGGGACGGCGTGATCGTCGCCCCCGAAGCCGAGGGGCCGGGACTGATGGGCCGTCAGGCACCGTGGCTGGCGTACTCGGGCGAGCACGACGGCGCCGACGGCCACGCCACCCTCGTCTTCGCGCACGCCCCGGAGAACGACCACCTCGGCGCCGGAGGCGCCCACCCCGCGCACTGGTTCGTGCGCAACGAGCCGTTCGCCGCCGTCGCCCCCTCCTGGGCGTTCTACGACGAACTCGAACTCGCCCCCGGTGACACGCTCACCCGCCGCTACCGGGTCGTCGTCGCCGACGGCGCCTGGCGGCGCGCGGAGATCGCCGGCTACCTCGCGGCGCACCCGTGGTGAGCGCGGGGGAGGAGTACGCGGGGCTGCCCGGCGGGGTCGCGGTGTCCCGGCTCTCGGTCTACGACTGGCCCGCAGCCGACGGGGTCAGCGGCGGAACTCCCCATATGCACCTGACCTGTTCGGAGGCGTACGTCGTCACCGGCGGCCGGGGCGCGGTGCAGACCCTGACGGCGTCCGGGTACCAGGTCACCCCTCTTGAGCCGGGCACGGTCGCGTGGTTCACGCCCGGTACCATCCATCGGCTGGTCAACGAGGACGCGTTGCGCATCACCGTCCTCATGCAGAACAGCGGCCTGCCCGAGGCCGGCGACGCGGTGCTCACTCTGCCGCCGCGCCACCTCACCGACCCGGAGACGTACGCGGCGGCCACCGTCGTCCCCGCCGACGCTCCTGAGGCCGAGCGGGAACGGATCGCGCGGGCCCGCCGCGACCTGGCCGTCGAGGGCTTCCTGGCGCTGCGCGCCGCCGAAGGACCCGAGGCGCTCGCGGAGTTCCACCGGGCCGCCGCCGCGCTCGTCGGGCCCCGGCTCGCGGAGTGGCGGGAGCGCTGGCGCCGGGGCGCGCGGGCGGCCGCCGCGGCGACCGGCGAGCAACTCGACCGGCTCGCCACGGGTGACGTCGGCCACCTCGCGACCGCCGCCGTCCACGCCGAACAGCCTTCGGAGCGCGGCCGGTTCGGCATGTGCGGGCGCCTCGACGTGTACCCGGCCGGAAGCGGACCGGGCGCCTAGACGGGCGGGCGCCGGCCCATCGTCCGGACCTGCGGGCGCGGGCCCGCAACCCCGACCTGCGGGCGCGGGTCGGGTGCCCGGGTCCGCCGTTGGGGTCGGACGGCGACCGGGAAGGTCAACGGCCGCGCAGTTGGTGCCGTTTGCGCCAGGCCACCACCGTGCCCACCAGGGCCGGGACGGCGATGGCGGCCATGGCGATGAGGAAGGCGGGGGACGTCGGCGCCGAGGCGCGGGCGCCCGCGACGACGTACGCGGCGGTGTTGGGGATCGAGCCGAGCGCGGTGGCGACCAGGAACGGCGTCCAGCCCATGCGGGAGACGGCGGCACAGTAGTTCGCCGCCCAGAACGGCACCCCGGGAAAGAGCCGGGCCGCCATCATCGAACGGAACCCGTGCCGGCTCAACTGGCCGTCGGCCGCCGTGAGCAGCCGGCCGCGCAGCAGCGGACGCAGCGCGTCCTGGCCGAGCAGCCGGCCGAGTCCGAACGCGACGCCCGCCCCGATCACGGTGCCCGCGAGCGCCGCGCCCAGCCCCAGCTGCGACCCGAAGAGGGCGCCCGCCGCGAGGTTCAGCAGCGGTCTCGGCACGAACGCCACCGTGCACAGCCCGTACGCGACCGCGAAGACCACGGCCGCGGTGACACCGCCGAGCTGGGGCGGCCAGCCGCCGGCCAGCAGCCGCTGCGGCTCGAACAGCAGGACACAGCCGGCGGCCGCCGCGAGCAGCGCGACGAGCAGGGACAACCGCGTCCAGGGCGACAGCAGCACGCCGGTGCAGCGTGCGCCGAGCCCGCGCGGAACGGGGACGACTACGGCGAGCTCCGTGGCGGCGGCCCGGGGAACGGCCGGTGCGGTGCCCTCCGAGCGGAGTGGGGCATCGAGCATCCCGCGACACTAACCGACACGGGTGTCGGATCGTCGTATGGTGCGTCCCAGGACCGTCACAGGTGCGGACGTCCCGGACATCCCGCGCGGCGGCGCCCTCGCCGGCACCGTGATCGCGCGGCCGACGGCCGCGCACGCTCCGGAGCCGACCCCGGGCGCGCCGCGTCGACGCGCGCCCGCCGGAAGGACGTCGCCCCTTCCCGGCCCGGGAACGCGGCCGGTTCGCCCCGCTGCCGGTGCGAGGCCCCGAGGGACCTCGGGGCCTGACCGGCGTCGGCGTCCGCCGCGCGGCGCGTCCCGCGGCGGAAAACCATTCGACGCGGACGGGCGGGTCCGCGAAAATCTCCTCATGTTCCGGTACGCCTTCCTCCTCGCAGCATCCGCGGTCGCGGATGCCCCGAAGGCTGCCGCCCGGATCCTGCTGACCGCTGTCGACGGCGCCCGAAGCTGACCCTCCCCGGAACGTCCGGCGGACCCCGCAGGGGGAGGGTCGGCGAAGACCCGGGGTCCCAGCACGTCACCACCAGGCTTCGAGGTATGCCATGTCCAAGACCGCTTACGTGCGCACCAAGCCGCACCTGAACATCGGCACCATGGGTCACGTCGACCACGGCAAGACCACTCTGACTGCCGCCATCACCAAGGTCCTCGCCGAGCGCGGCACCGGCACCTTCGTGCCGTTCGACCGGATCGACCGCGCCCCCGAGGAGGCCGCCCGCGGCATCACCATCAACATCGCGCACGTCGAGTACGAGACCGACACCCGCCACTACGCGCACGTCGACATGCCGGGTCACGCCGACTACGTCAAGAACATGGTCACCGGCGCCGCGCAGCTCGACGGGGCGATCCTCGTCGTCTCCGCGCTCGACGGGATCATGCCGCAGACCGCCGAACACGTCCTGCTCGCGCGGCAGGTGGGCGTGGACCACATCGTCGTCGCCCTCAACAAGGCGGACGCGGGCGACGAGGAGCTGACCGACCTGGTCGAACTGGAGGTCCGCGAACTGCTCACCGCGCAGGGCTACGGCGGGGACTCGGTGCCCGTCGTCAGGGTGTCGGGGCTGCGGGCGCTCGAGGGCGACCCGCAGTGGACGGCGTCGATCGAGGCGCTGCTCGACGCCGTGGACACCTACGTGCCCATGCCCGAGCGGTACGTGGACGCGCCGTTCCTGCTCTCCGTGGAGAACGTGCTCACCATCACCGGCCGCGGCACGGTCGTGACCGGCGCGGTCGAGCGGGGCGTGGTGCGGGTCGGGGACCGGGTCGAGGTGCTCGGCGCCGACGTGGAGACCGTCGTCACCGGCCTGGAGACCTTCGGCAAGCCGATGACGGAGGCGCAGGCGGGCGACAACGTGGCGTTGCTGCTGCGCGGCGTCGCCCGCGACACCGTACGGCGCGGCCATGTGGTGGCGGCGCCGGGCAGCGTCACCCCGCGACGGCGGTTCCACGCGCGGGTGTACGTCCTGTCGACCCGCGAGGGCGGCAGGACCACCCCGGTCTCCACCGGCTACCGGCCGCAGTTCTACATCCGCACCGCGGACGTCGTCGGCGACGTCGACCTCGGTGAGACGGCGGTGGCCCGGCCGGGCGACACGGTCACCATGGCGGTCGAGCTGGGCCGCGACGTCCCGTTGGAGCCCGGCCTCGGCTTCGCCATCCGGGAGGGCGGCCGCACGGTCGGCGCGGGCACGGTGACCTCCGTCGACTGACCCGCACGGCCGGGAGACCGGTGCCCGCCCCCTCACCACGGGGGCGGGCACCGGCACGGGCAGCGCCCGCCGCCCGGCACAATGGACGGTGTGAACGACCCCATACCCGTGACGCGCGACGTGGATCACGGCACCGCCAAGCTGATGCCGGACGTCGACCGGGAACGGGCCTGGCTGCTGACCGTCGACGGGGCGCCGCAGAGCTACGTCGATCTGGACGAACCCGCTCACCTGGAGTTCGAGTACACCCGGCGCCTCGGCCATGTCCTCGACACCCTCGCGCGCCCCGGACGCCCCCTCGACGCGCTGCACCTCGGCGGTGGCGCGCTCACCCTGCCCCGCTACCTCGCCGTCACCAGGCCCGGCTCCCGGCAGGACGTCGTCGAGGCGGACCGGGGGCTGCTCGACCTCGTCGTCGAGCACCTGCCGCTGCCCGCCGACGCCTCGGTCGCGCTGCACACCGCCGACGCCCGCGGCTGGCTCGAGACGGCTCCCGACCGTTCGGCCGACGTGATCGTGGCCGACGTCTTCGGCGGCTCACGGGTGCCCGCCCACCTCACCTCCGTCACCTACGCGGCCGAGGCCGAACGCGTCCTGCGCCCGGACGGCGTCTACCTCGCCAACCTCGCCGACGCCGCGCCCTTCGCCTTCCTCCGCGGCCAACTCGCCACCTTCGCCACGGTGTTCGAGGAGCTGGCGGTGATCGTGGAACCGGCGGTGCTGCGCGGGCGCCGGTTCGGCAACGCGGTGCTCGTCGCGGCCCACCGGCCCCTGGACACCGCCGCGTTGACCCGGCTGACGGCCGGTGACGTCTTCCCGGCCCGGGTCGAACACGGCCCTGGGCTGCGGGACTTCACCGGGGACGCGCGGCCGGTGCGGGACGAGGACGCCGTCCCGTCGCCCGAGCCGCCCGCCGGGGCCTTCGGCATCGGCTGAGCGGCGCCACCCGGTGCGCCGTCAGCCGGTCGGGGCCTGGCTGGAGAGCCGGACGGTGCTCATGATCTTCATGATGGTGGCGTCCGGGAGTTCACCGTCGACGCCGGTCGCGCCGTACAGGCACCAGGCCACGAACTCGGACTTGGAGTTCTTGAAGCCGAACGTGATCGCCTTGCCGTCGCTCGCGCACTTCGACGTGCCCTTCTGCGGGCTGTCCTTGGAGCGTGCCCAGGCGTACTTGCCCTCGATGCCGGCCGCGGTCGTGTACTCCTTGGCCTTCTTGTCGAAGGTGATGCTCTTCTTGTCCGGCTGGGTGTACGCGCCGTACACCCACCACGGCACCTGGTTGACGGCGACCTCGTCGGTGTCCTTGGCGCCGTCCGCCCCCTTGGTGCCGACGGCGGCAAGCGCGACGTCGGTGGTGCGGCCGTCCTTGTCGTCGTCGGACGTGCACCACGTGGGCTTGTAGTAGGCGGGCGCGGACATCACGATGAGCGGCTTGCTGTCGGCCTTGGAGCGGTCCGACACGCTGTCGCTGGTGCCCGACTGGGAGATCTCCCAGTCCGCGGGCACGTCGAAGACGGTGCCCCAGCGGGGGTTCACCACGACCTTCCAGCCGGCCACGGTCGGCTTCTCCGCCGCGCCGCCACGCGGGTTCTCGTCCCCGTCCGAGGCGCTCGCGGTGGCCGACGCGGACGCCGACCGGCTCGGCTTGTCGTCCGCCCCGCCCTTCGCCCGATCGCCCTTGCCGCCCTCATCGCCCTTGTTCAGCACCAGGAACCCGGTCACCCCGGCCGCCACGACCACGGCCGCCGCCGCCACGATGGCGACCAGCTTCGTCCGGTTGCCGCCCCCGCCGCCCCCGCTGCCGGACGGCCCCGGTGCGCCCGGCTGCGTCGGGGCGCCCCATTCCGGCTGCCCGCCGTACGGGTTCGGCTGCTGATAGCCGGGCTGCTGGTACGGATTCGGCTGCTGGTACCCCGGCTGCTGGTACGGGTTGCCGTTCTGAGCTTGCGGATTCTGCTCGCCCCCGGGCGGCTGCTGTCCTGGCCACATGGTGGGCAACCCTAGTGCTGTCAGGGACACGATTCGGTCACCGCTGCTTGTCAGGGTCGTAGCGAAACGGCGTGATCCGGGTGGCACCGGGCGCTGGCCAGCCGTCGCTACCCGTGGGTAACATGCTCGTCATGAGCGCAGATCAGATGTCCATCGGCGAGTTGCTCGCCGCCACGGTGCCGATGGTTCGCACGCTGAACCTGGAGTACCTGGAGACCACTCCGGAGCGGGCCGTGCTGGCGCTGCCCGACCAGAGCGACTTCCACAACCACATCGGAGGTCCGCACGCGGGCGCCATGTTCACGCTGGGGGAGTCGGCGAGCGGCGCGATCGTCCTGGCCGCGTTCGGGGACCAGTTGGCGCGCGCGGTGCCGCTGGCGGTCAACGCGGAGATCGCGTACAAGAAGATCGCGCTCGGTCGGGTCCTGGCCACCGCGACCCTCGGCCGCCCGACCGCCGAGGTGGTCGCCGAACTCGACGAGGGCAAGCGGCCCGAGTTCCCGGTGGCCGTCTCCTTCCAGCGCGAGGACGGCGCCGTCACCGGCGAGATGACCGTCCTGTGGACCCTGCGGCCCAACAGCCCAGACAGCTCCGGCAGTTCCGGCAGTTCCGGCAGTTCCGGCAGTTCCGACAGTTCCGACAGTTCCGACAGCTCCGGCTGAGGGGGTGCGGCCCGCGTCGGCCGAGCGGATCGCGTCGACCCGGCGGACCGGCGGACCGGCTCGGGGGTCGGCTCGGTGGATCGGGTCTGCGGATCAGGCCGGCGGATCGGCCGGTGTCGACGTGGGTCAGGCCGCGAGCGGCTTCGGGCGGGCCGTCGTCGTGGTGCCGCCGTTCTCCAGGCCCGCCACGAACTCCTTGAGCCAGGCCGTGAACTCGGGCCCCAGATCGTCGCGTTCGCAGGCGAGGCGGACAACTGTGCGCAGATAGTCGGCCTTGTCGCCGGTGTCGTAGCGCAGCCCGGCGAAGACCACCCCGTGCACCGTGCCCGCCGCCGCCAGTTCCTGGAGGGCGTCGGTGAGTTGGATCTCGCCGCCGCGGCCGGGTGGGGTGCGCTCCAGGGTGCCGAAGACGGCCGGGTCGAGAACATAGCGGCCGATCACCGCGTAGGCGCTGGGCGCGTCCCGCGGGTCAGGCTTCTCCACCAGTCCTGTGACCCGCACCACGCCGTCCTCGCCGGTCGGCTCCACGGCGGCGCAGCCGTAGAGGTGGACCTGCTCCCGAGGGACCTCCATGAGCGCGACGACGCTTCCCGCGTGCCGGTCGCGGACGTCGAGCATCCGCCGCAGCAGGGACTCGCGCGGGTCGATCAGGTCGTCGCCGAGCAGCACCGCGAAGGGCTGGTCGCCGACGTGCCTGCGGGCGCACAGCACGGCGTGCCCGAGGCCGAGGGGTTCGCCCTGCCTGATGTGGTGGATGTTGGCCAGCCGCGCCGGGTCGCGCACCGCGTCGAGACGGACCGCGTCGCCCTTGGCGGCGAGCGCCTGCTCCAGCTCGAAGGCGTGGTCGAAGTGGTCCTCGATGGCCCGCTTGTGCCGGCCGGTGACCATGAGGACGTCGTCGAGTCCCGCCGCGGCCGCCTCCTCGACGACGTACTGGATGGCCGGCTTGTCGACGACCGGCAGCATCTCCTTGGGGGTGGCCTTGGTCGCGGGCAGGAACCGGGTGCCGAGCCCGGCGGCGGGGACGACGGCCTTGCGGACGGTGCGCGTGCTCGTGGCGGCGTGGGGGATGGTCATGCGGCCATGCTGGGACACGGGTATGAGAGCCGCCCGGGAGAAACGTCGGAGCCCGCTGTGTGTTCGGCCCGCCGGCGGTGGGGGCGGCGGGTGTCAGGTGTCGGCGAGTGTCAGGTGTCCTTGGGTGTCGGTGGGTGTCGGTGGGTGTCCTTGGGTGTCGGCGGGTGTGTCGGTCGGGGTGGGTCCGGGCGGCCCTATGTCGAATGCGGGCGCGGACACCGTCGGTAACTCGACGGTCCTGCCCGCTCCTTGAAAACCCAATGACACCCCCTTCTTGTTTCCTGTGAGTCCACCGTGCGAAAGTGAGCGACCCTTAGCGCTTCGTGATCGACCCGGCAAAGGTACGCACCAAGCAGGCACCCGCATTTCCGACGGACGCGCGTATTCGCCCGGCTGTCAGCGCCTGGGAAGGAATTGGTCCCGTGCACCCGCCCCACCCTCCGCGCCCGCCCTGTCCGCCGTGCCCGGGACCGCCCTTCGGGGAGTCCGACCGCCAACTCGTCGCGTGGCGGGGTCCGGGCCCCGGAAGTGCCGTGGCGGCGCGGGCGGGTGCGTTGCTGCTGGCCAGGCACTGGCGGGCGGCCCAGGAGTACGCGGTCATCTGCATGGCGTCCACCGAGGCGTCCGCGTCCATGGTCGCCGCCGCCGCGTTCCACCGGGTCCTCGACCGTCCGGGCGAGGGCGCTTTTCGGCCTCAACTCCTCTCCACCGTGCGGGACATGGTGAAACAGTGGGCCGCTGACGACAGTATTTCCGGGGCGCTGCCCGAACTCCGCAAACCGACCGGAGGGCGGGGACTGCGGATCGCGCGCAGGGCCACCTCCGAAAGGCGACGGCTCGCCGAACGCGCTTTCCAGGGACTTCCCGAGGCCGCCCAGTGCCTGCTCTGGCACATCGAAGTCGAAGCCGAACCCATATCCGTACCGGCCGTCTTGCTGGCCGTCGACGAGGTGACCGCGGCCTTCGAACTGGAACAGGCCCGCGCGCAATTCAGGACCGCCATCCTCCGCGCCCACCGGGAACTCGCGCCGACCCCCGAATGCCGTTTCCACAACCGCCTCCTGGCCACCCCGGTCGGCCGGGGCGGCGCCCTGCTCTCCGACGTCCAGCGGCACCTGGGGGAGTGCCGCTACTGCCGGCACGCCGCCGAACAGTTCAGCCATCTCGACGGCGGGCTCGACGTGCTGCTCGCGGAGACCGTGCTCGGCTGGGGCGCCCACCGCTACCTCGCGTCCCGCCCGGGGCGTGGCGGCACCCCGCCGGGGCCGCCCCGCCGCCCGCGCGGCGGACGCCACCGGCCCGTCGCCCCGCGCCCGAGCCGCAAGGCGCTCGCGGTGGGCGTCGCCGCGGTCTCGCTCACGCTGCTCGCCACCGTCCTCGTCACCAGGAGCTGGGGCGACGACAACGGTGTCCGCGACCCGCACCCCAACTGGGGTGCGTCCAGCGGAGGTTCGGTCACGTCGGCGCCTCCCTCGCCGGACGGCTCGCCCTCGGCGGCCTCCGCCGACCGGCCACCGGCTGAGGTCGGCCGGGGCAGACTCCGCAACCCGGCCGCCGGGCTCTGCCTGGACGCCGTCGCCGGGCGGGCGGTGCTCGCGAGGTGCTCGTCGGCCGCGTCGCAACGCTGGTCGTACCTGGACGACGGGCTGCTGCGCAACGCGGCCGACCTCACGAGCTGCCTGGTCTCCGACCCCGGCCGGGGCACGGTGACGGTCGCCGACTGCGCCGTCCACCCGGCCGAATCCCGCTACGACCTCACCGTGCGCGGCGAGTTGCTGCCCCGTGCGGGCGCGGGACGGCTCGTCGCGTCGGGCAAGGACGCGACCGTCGTCATCGCACGGCGGGACGGCTCTGCCGGGCAGCGATGGGTGCTGGAGGCCGGGCACCGGAACACGGGGGGCTCAGAGGACCCAGGGGACCCGGGAGGCACGGAAGGCGCGGGCGCCACGGCAGGCGCGGGCGCCACGGCAGGCACGGGGCACCCGGGAGGAGCGGGCGCCACGGCAGGCACGGGCGGCGCGAGTGGCACGGGAGATACCGGACGGACACCGGGCAACGAGGGTCCCAGGAACGGGCCCACGGAGAAGGGGTCCCCAAAGAAGGGGCCCAGAGATAAGGGGACGAGGGATAAGAGGGATAAGGGGCCGGAAGGGAAGAGGGGCCGGGAGGACAGAGGGCACGCGGAGGCGGAGCGGGCGCCCTCCGATGCCCGGTCGCCCAGGGCCGTCCCGTCACAGCGCGGGACGGCGGGCGAGGAGCGGTACGCGGGACGGCTCGTGCGGATGAGCGAGGGTGGCGCGGCCGTACCTGGCGCCGTCGAGGGGGCCAGACGCCTGCCTGCCGGGCCCTTCGACCTGGTCGGCGACTCCGTGGACGCGGTGACGGCGATGCGCGCGGCCGTCGTCGCGGCGACCGCCCCCGATGCGGAGGAGGCTTCGACCGCCGTCACGACGACAGCACCGGCCGCCCTCACGAGGACAGCCAGCGGCTCCCAGCGCACCGGCACCGCGCGGCGCTGAACCGGGGACGTCCCCTCGCCGAACCGTTTCTCCACCGGGCCGCGCCCTTCGCCGGGCCGCCCCCCCCCGCCGGCCCGCGCCCTTCGCCGGGCCGCCCCCCCCCGCCGGCCCGCGCCCTTCGCCGGGCCGCCCCCCCGCCGGGCCGCCCCCGCCGGGCCGCCCCCGCCGGGCCGCCCCCGCCGGGCCGCCCCCCCCACCGGGCCGCGCCCTTCGCCGAACCGTTCCTCCGCCGAGACGCTCCCCTCCGCCGGATCGCGCCCCCATCGGGTCGCCCCCCCCGGGGCCGCCCCCCCGGGTCGCCCCCCCCGGGGCCGCCCCCCCGGGCCGCCCCCCCGGGCCGCCCCCCCCGGGCCCGCTCCCCCCGGCCGGGTAGGGGTCGCCCTCGCCGCTGCCGCTGCCCCGCCGTGGTCGACGAGGTGTGTCCAAACAGGGCGTCATGTCCTTTCTGTCGCATAGTGCGGTCAGACACCGCCCGCGCATCGGGACGCCGTGTGCCGTCGCGGACCGCCCGTCGTGCTCGGCGTGCTCGTTGTGCGCGACGTGCCCGTCGCTCGTCGTGCCCGCACATCGAAGGAGTGACGGCTCATGACCGAAACGGTCCCCTCCCGGCGATCCGCCCTGCGTCTGATGGGCGGCGCCATCGCCGTCGCGGCGGCGGCCACCGGCGGGCCCACGCCCCCCGCGTACGCCCGGGTCGGATCCCGGGCCGGCGCCGCGCCCCGGGTCGAGGACCTCCTGAGCCGGCTCACCCTCGACGAGAAGATCTCGCTCCTGCACGGCGCCACCGACCCCGCGCCGCTCGGTCAGGCGGGCTACGTCCCCGGGGTGCGGCGGCTCGGCATCCCGCCGCTGCGGCTCGCCGACGGTCCGGCGGGCGTCCGGGTCACCCGGCACGCCACCGCGCTGCCCGCACCCGTCCTGCTGGCCTCCGCGTTCGACCCCGAACTGGCCCGCCGCTACGGCGGGGTCATCGGCCGCGAGGGCCGCGCCCTCGGCCAGGACGTGCTGCTCTCCCCGATGGTCAACCTCATCCGCACCCCCTACGCGGGCCGCAACTTCGAGACCTTCGGCGAGGATCCGCTGCTCGCCTCCGACCTGGTCGCCGCCGAGATCGCCGGCATCCAGGACGAGGGCCTGATCGCCACCGTCAAGCACTACGCCCTCAACAACCAGGAGAGGGACCGGGGTTCCGTCGACGTGCGGGTCGACGAACAGACCCTGCACGAATGCGAGTTGCGCGGCTTCGAGGCGGCCGTGGAGGCGGGCGTCGGCGCGGTCATGGGCGCCTACAACAAGGTGGACGCCACCTTCGCCTGCGAGAACGAGGCACTGCTCACCGGCGTCCTGCGCGACCGGTGGGGCTTCGAGGGCCTCGTCATGACCGACTGGTCCGCCGCGCACAGCACGGTCGCGTCGCTCACCGCGGGACTCGACCTGGAGATGCCCGACGGCACCTACTTCGGCGCCCCGCTGAAACGGGCCGTCCGCGCGGGCGAGGTCGGCGAACGGTACGTCGACCGGGCCGTCCGCCGCGTCCTCACCGTCATGGACCGCTTCGGCCTCCTCGACGGCAGCGCCCCGCCCCGCCCGGCCAGGGACCCGAAGGCCGGCGCAGCCGTCGCCCTCGAAGTCGCCAAGGCGGGCGCCACCCTGCTGCGCAACGCCCACGGCACCCTGCCGCTCGCCCCCGGCCGGAGCCTCGCCGTCATCGGACCCACCGGCGCCGTGCCGTACGTGAGCGGCGGCGGCAGCGCCCATGTCGTCCCCGACCACGCGGACAGCCCCGTCGACGTCCTCACCGCGCGCGCCGCACGGGTCACCTACGCCCTCGGCGAGGACCTCTTCGGCAAACCGCTGCCCGCCTCGGCCCTCAGCCGCGCCTTCGCCACCGAGGAACAGCGGGTGGCCCCTGGCCAGACCTGGACCTACGACGGCCGGCTCACCGTCCCCGCCACCGGGACGTGGACCTTCGTCCTCCACTACGACGGCGACCCCAAGGCCCGCCCCGCCGTCCTCCTCGACGGCACGGAACTCTTCCCGCTCGCCCCCGGCTGGGACGAGTACTTCGTCGGCGGCCTGACCACCGCCGCGCCCGACGGACTGCAGGTGCGGCGCGCCGCCCCGCACCTCACCCGCGGCACCCACACCCTGCGGATCACCGCGCACGGCGGCTCCGCCGGACAGCTGTTCCGGCTGCGCCGCATCACCGCCGCCACCCGGGCCGACGACGTCGCCGAGGCCGTCGCCGCCGCCCGCGCCGCCGACGACGTCGTCCTCTTCGCCCACGAGGAGGCCACCGAGGGCCGCGACCGGGCGAGCGTCGCGCTGCCGGGCAACCAGGAGCGCCTCATCGCCGAGGTCACCGCGGCCAACCCGCGCACCACCGTCGTCCTCAACACCTCGTCGTCCACCGCGATGCCCTGGCTCGATCGGACCGGCGCCGTCCTCCAGATGTACTACCCCGGGCAGGAGGGCGCGGCGGCCACCGCGGCCGTCCTGTACGGCGACTGCGACCCCGGCGGGCGGCTCACCCAGACCTTCCCGGTCGACGACGACCACCACCCCGTCGCGGGCGACGCCCGCCGCTACCCGGGCGCCGACGGCGTCGAGGAGTACAGCGAGGGCATCCACCTCGGCCACCGCTGGTACGACGCCCGCGGCGTCCGGCCGCTGTTCCCCTTCGGGCACGGACTCTCCTACACGTCCTTCGCCTACCAGGACCTCGCCGCGCGCCCCGCCCCCGACGGGATCGACGTCACCTTCACCGTGCGCAACAGCGGGGCGCGCGCCGGGATCGCCGTCCCGCAGGTGTACGTCGGACCCTCGCCGCATCTCCAACTCGACCAGGCGGTGAGGGTGTTGGGCGGCTACCGGCGGCTCTCGCTGCGCCCTGGCGAGCGGCGCCGCGTCACCGTGCGGGTGGCCGCCCGCACCCTCTCCTCCTGGGACCCCTCACGGCACGGCCGGGTGCTCGGCACCGGCCGCAGGACCGTGTGGGTGGGGGCGTCCTCGGGGGATCTGCGGCTGCGGACCAGCGTGACCGTTCCGTCCTGACGGGCCGCCGCGCCGTCATCCGGACCCGGTAGGCTTCCGGCGTGCGCGCGTCCGCCGCGCGCCGGGAACAGGGTCGCGAGGATCGCGCATCGCTCATAGCGCGTCGCGCATCGCGAAAATATCGGGAGGAACCGGCTTTGCACGTCCAGGAGTGGCTCGACAGCGTGCCCGCGGTGGCCGTCTACGCCTTGGTGGGGCTGGTCATCGGTCTGGAGAGCCTGGGCATCCCGCTGCCGGGCGAGATCGTGCTGGTCTCGGCCGCCCTGCTGTCCTCGCAGCACTCCGAGATCAACCCCCTGATCCTCGGCGCCTGCGCCAGCCTCGGCGCGGTCGTCGGCGACTCCATCGGCTACGCCATCGGCCGCAAGGGCGGACGCCCGCTGCTGGCCTGGCTCGGCAGGAAGTTCCCGAAGCACTTCGGCGAGGGGCACATCGCCACCGCCGAGCGGTCCTTCGAGAAGTGGGGCATGTGGGCCGTCTTCTTCGGCCGCTTCGTCGCCCTGCTGCGCATCTTCGCCGGTCCGCTCGCGGGTGTGCTGCACATGCCGTACTGGAAGTTCCTGATCGCCAACGTGCTCGGCGGGATCGTCTGGGCGGGCGGCACCACCGCCGTCGTCTACTACGTCGGCATCGTCGCCGAGGACTGGCTGAAGCGGTTCTCCTACTTCGGTCTCGCGGCGGCCGTGCTGTTCGGGCTCGGCTCGATGCTGCTCGTGCGGCGCCGCGCGCAGAAGGCCACGGCGGAGCGAGAGGCGGCGGAGCGCGAGGCGGCGGGGACGACGACCGTCCCCGCCGAGTGAGACCTGCCTCTCCCCGCTCTGCCGCAAGCTGACGTCCGCGCCTCCCCGCCGAGTGAGACCTGGCCCTGTCGCGGGCCGACGTCCGCCCATCCCCGTCCCGAGCGTGCCCGTCCCTCCCCACCGACCGGCCCGGCGCCCCGCCGGGTTGCGGGCCCGGCGTCGTAAAGGGCAGGGCAGGGCTACGGCGGACCCGGGGTTCGAGTTCCCCGTTCAGCCCTCCTCGTGCGCCTCGCGGTGCGCCTTCGCGAGGTCCGCGTAGAGGGTGCCGTTCAGGGTCACGCCCTGCTTCTCCTCCTCGGTCAGCTCCCGCCTGACCTTCGCCGGGACCCCCGCCACCAGGGAACCCGGCGGCACCTCCATGCCCTGCGGCACCAGCGCCTGCGCGGCGACCAGCGAGCCCGCCCCGATCACCGCGCCGTTGAGGACCGTCGCGCCCATTCCGATCAGGCAGTCGTCCCCGACGGTCGCCCCGTGCACCACGGCGTTGTGCCCCACCGACACCCGCTCCCCGATGCGCACCGGGAACCCCGGGTCGGCGTGGAGCGTGCAGTTGTCCTGGATGTTGCTGCGCGCGCCCACCGAGATCGCCTCGACGTCACCGCGCACGACCGCGCCGTACCAGACGCTGGCCCCGGCCCGCAGCGTCACGTCCCCGATCACCGACGCGGTCGGCGCCACGAACGCCTCCGCGTCGAGCCGCGGCTCCCGGCCGCCGAACCCCGTGATCAACGCCTTGTGCGCCATGGCCTCTCCTCGCCTCCGCCGGTGGTGAATCCTTCCGGCACCGTACGCCACCCGGTGGGGTGAAGATCACAGGGCCATCGGCCGGTGCGCCAGGCCCCCGCTGAGTACGGTGAGCGGGTGCCGAAGCCCACGAACGCGTTCTCGTCCTGGTCCCGGGGGCTCGCGCAGCGTGCCGTGCACGCGGGCTGGTCCTGGGTGCAGCGCACGGGTTCGGTGACCGCCGCGCACCCCGGCCGCTTCCGGTTCGGTGCCCTCGGCACCGGCACCCGGCTCGCCTTCCCGCTCGGCACGGTCTTCGGTGAACCATGGATCAAGATCGGCGCGCACTGCGTCGTCGGCGAACAGGTCACCCTCACCGCGGGCCTGATGCCCGACCTCGACCTCGGCCCCGACCCGATCCTGCGCATCGGCGACGGTGTCGTCCTCGGCCGGGGCAGCCATGTCATCGCGGACACCACGGTCACCATCGGCAGCGACTGCTACTTCGGCCCCTACGTCTACCTCACCTCCACGAACCACTCCTACGACGATCCCCACCAGCCCATCGGCAAGCAGTGGCCCCGGATGGAGCCGGTGGAGGTCGGGCCAGGCTGCTGGGTCGGCACCGGCGCGGTGATCCTGCCCGGCGCCAGGATCGGGCGGAACGTCGTGGTGGCGGCGGGCGCGGTGGTCCGCGGCACGGTCCCCGACCACGCGGTGGTGGCGGGCGCCCCGGCCCGGGTGGTCCGCCGCTGGACCCAGGACGAGGGGTGGCAGCCGCCGCTGCGCACCCCGGCCCCGATTCCGATCCCGGCCGGGGTCACCCCCGAACAGCTGTTGCGGCTCTCGGAGTTGGACGAGGAGACGGTGTCCAGGCCGGCCGAGGCCGACCTCGGTCCTGACACCTGACGGCCGCCGTCGGCCCGTCGCCGCCGCGGGGCACACCGCGACGAGACGCCTCGCAGTACAGTTCGGTGGACGACGGGGTGCACCGGACCGTAGTGCAGTCGAGTGGACTCTGTCGTCGAGGACAGTGCCCCACGAGGGCGTGACGAGTTGGACGGAATGTGTCGGACCTCGACCTGCTGACCCAGTCCCTGGCGCGCAACGTCAAACGCTGGCGCAACGACCGCGGCTTCACCCTGGACGTGCTCGCCGCCCGCGCCGGGGTCAGCCGCGGCATGCTCATCCAGATCGAGCAGGCCCGCACCAACCCCAGCCTCGGCACGGTCGTCAAGATCGGCGACGCCCTCGGCATCAGCATCACCACCCTGCTCGACTACGAGCAGGGCCCCCGGGTCAGGATCGTCCCCGCCGAGCAGGCGGTACGGCTCTGGCACACCCCCGCGGGCAGCCACAACCGGCTGCTGGCCGGCACCGAGGCGCCCGGCCCGCTGGAGATGTGGGACTGGCACCTGGTGCCGGGCGACAGCAGCCCCGCCGACCCGCACCCGGCGGGCACGGTCGAGATCGCGCACGTCACGTCCGGTGAGCTGACCCTGACCGTGGACGGCGTCGAGCACCGCGTCCCGACCGGCGCGAGCGTGACCTTCGAGGCGGACAGCCCGCACGTGTACGGCAACACCGGCGACGAGCCGCTGACGATGGTGATGGCCGTCTCCGTCCCGCCCGTCCAGTGAACCGCCCCGACCCGCCGGCCGGCGCTGCTGTTAGCGTGCGGCCATGCACGCACCCATCGGCCACTTCGACGACGCCGCCCTCGCCCCCGCCCCCGACCGCCTCGACGAGCTGACCGCGCCGGTCGCCGACGCCGTACGCCGCTGGAACGGCGCGGTGCCCGCCGAGCGGATCGTGTACGTCGACACCGACCCGGAGTGGGCCGACACCGCCGTCTTCGTCGAGCACTACGGGCGTGAGCTGCTCGAACAGTCCGCGAACTGCGTGGTCGTGGCCGGCAAGCGCGGCGGCGGGACCTCGCTCGCCGCATGTGTCGTGCTGTCCACCACCCGGGTCGACGTCAACGGCGTGGTCCGCCGCCAACTCGGCGCCCGGAAGGCGTCGTTCGCGTCGATGGACACGGCGACAGGGGAGACCGGCATGGAGTACGGCGGCATCACCCCGATCGGACTGCCCGCCGACTGGCCGGTGTTGGTCGACCCGGCCGTCGTCGAGCTGCCGTACGTCCTGGTGGGCAGCGGGCGCAGGCGCGGCAAGCTGCTGGTGCCGGGCGCCGCGTTCGCCGAACTCCCGGGCGCCGTCGTGCTGGAGGGGCTCGGCGTGGCCTGAGCCGCGGCGCCGGGTCAGACGGGGGAGCTCTCGCCGAGGTACTGCTCGGCGAAGGCCCCGGCCGCCCTGGGCGAGTCGAACAGGCGGCGCAGCCTGGCGCGGGTGGTGCCCGCGCGGTACGGGTCGCCCGAGGACGCGCCGTGGTACACGTCGGAGAGCCACTGCGAGAACTCCTGGTAGTCCCAGACGCGGCGCAGACAGGCGTCCGAGTAGCCGTCGAGACCGGCGGTGTCGCCGTCCGCCAGGTAGGCGATGAGCGCGTCGGCGAGCAGGAACGCGTCGTGCAGGGCGAGGTTCATGCCCTTGGCGGCGATGGGCGCGGTCAGATGCGCGGCGTCCCCGGCGAGGAAGAGGCGGCCGAACGACATCGGCTCCACCACGTGGTTGTGCAGATCGAGGACCCGCTTCTCGATCAGCCGCCCCTCGGTGAGCGGGGGCCGGTCGTCCACCGCGAGCCGTTCCTGCAACTCCGCCCAGACCCTGTCCTGCGGCCAGTTCTCCGGGTCGTCGCCGGGTGGGCACTGCAGGTAGTAGCGGGTCACGTCGGGGCTGCGCGGCATGTGCCCGGCGAAGCCGCGCGGGTGGACGCCGAACAGGACGCAGTCCGCGGACGGCGGTGCCTCGGCGAGCAGCGCGAGCCAGCCGACGCCGTAGTCGTGCCGGGAGATCCTGGCCCAGTCGGGCAGCACCGTCCTGGTCACCCCGCGGGCGCCGTCGCAGCCGGCCACGAAGTCGGCCCGCACCAGGTGCCGTTCGCCGTCCTCGACGGTGTACGACACCGCGGGCCCGGCGGTGTCGAGGCCGTGCAGCCGGACGTCGCGCACCTCGAACCTGATCGCGCCGCCACGCACGTCGGCGTACTCCCGCACCAGGTCCGTGACCAGCAACGGCTGTGGATAGACGTAGTGGTGACGGCCCGTCAACTCCTGGTAGGGGAGCCGGTGGCGCCGTCCGCCGAGCCGGAACTCGCACGCGGTGTGCCGCTCGGCCCGCGCCAACAGGCTCTCGGCGAGGCCGCGTTCCTCCAGGCCGCGCACCGCCCACTCCTCGATGACGCCGGCCCTGGGGCGCCCTTCGATGAAGGCGCGGGACTCCGTCTCCAGGACCAGGCAGTCGATCGAGGCGGCCCGCAGGACGTTGCCGAGGGCGAGGCCCGCCGGTCCCGCGCCGATGACGACGACCGGGAAGCGGGGCACGGCGGGCGAGCCGGACGGGGCGCTGTGGTGGGGGGAGTTGAGCGTCACCCGATCATTATGTCCGTGCCCGGACGGCCGCCGCGGGGCAGGGGAGCGGCGGCCGAGGGGCCGGCGCGGAGGCGCTGAGCTGGACCGGGAGTCGTTCGCGAGGGCGCCCGGGGCCCCTGCCGGGGCGCGGGTACCGCCGTCCGGGCAGGGGCCCCGGCCGCTGTCAGTGCGCGGGCGCGTCGGTCACCACGACCTCCTCGATGCTCCGCTCGATCTCCTCGGTGCGGGACGCGGTGGCCCGCGCCCAGTAGTAGACGCCGACGGAGAACACCGCGATGATCGCCATGTCCCACCACAGGGGGATGTGCCCGGCGCCGCCGAAGCCGCCCTGCCAGGAGATCAGGCCCATGCCCAGCAGATAGACCGGCAGCCACTGGGCGGCCCTGAAGTCCATGCGGGGCGCGTCCGGCTTGCCGGTCTTGATGGCGTACCAGGCGTAGCCGCCGAGCAGCGCGTAGCCGAGCACGATCGCCACGCCCAGCCGCCACAGGGTCTCCCAGCCGGCCCAGTAGATGATGAGGTCGGCGATCACGAACGACAGCGGGGAGATCACCCCGCCCGCGGGCAGCCGGTAGGGCCGTTCCAGGTGCGGCAGGCGCCGCGCGAAGACGCCGTAGGCGAGTGGGGCGCCCGCGTACATCAGGACGCTCGCCGAGGTGATGAAGCCGACCAGCTCCTGCCAGCTCGGGAAGGGCAGGAAGCAGACCACGCCGGTCACGAACGTGACGATCAGGCCGAACCACGGCACCCCGCGGGCGTCGGTGTGCGTGAGGACCTTCGGCGCGTAGCCGTTCTTGGCGAGGCCGTAGGAGACGCGGGAGGTGGCGGTGGTGTAGATGAGTCCCGTGCCGCCGGGGGAGATCACCGCGTCGAGGTACAGCACGACGCTGAGCCAGCCGAGACCGACCAGGGTGGCGAGGCCCGCCCAGGGGCCGCTGATGCCGGGGAAGTCGAGCTTGGCCCAGCCGTGCGCGAAGGTGCTGTGCGGCAGGGCGGCGATGAAGACGACCTGGAGCAGCAGGTAGATGACGGCGCCGATGGCGACCGAGCCGAGCGTGGCGCGGGGCAGGTCGCGCTTGGGGTTGCGGCTCTCGCCCGCGAGCTGGATCGCCTGCTCGAAGCCGAGCAGCGCGAAGATGATGCCGCTGCCGCTGATGGCGCTGAGGATGCCCTTGGCGCCGAACGGGGCGAAGCTCTCGGAGGTGAAGTTGGCGGGGTGGAAGTTGCCGGCGGCGATGATGAAGATCGCGGCCAGCGGGATGGCGATCTTCCACCAGGTGGCGGCGCTGTTGGTGTGGGCGAGGACCCGGACGCCGAGGAAGTTCACCGCGACGAAGACGGCCATCAGGACGATCGCCGCGAGCAGGCCCGAGCCGGTCAGGGTGCCGTCGGTGTGCTGGAACCCCGTGGCCCAGTCCCAGTGGCCCGCGTAGCCGATCATCGCCTCGACCTCGATGGGGGCGACCGTCGCTGCCTGGAGCCAGGAGAACCAGCCGAAGGACATGCCGGCCAGGCCGCCGAAGGCGTAGTGCGGGTAGCGTGCGGTGCCGCCCGCGACCGGGAAGAGGCCGCCCAACTCGGCGTGGACCAGGGCGAGCAGGACGATCGCGACGGCGCCGATCACCCAGGAGATGATCGCCGCGGGTCCTGCGGCCACCACGGCCTTCTCGGCTCCGTACAGCCATCCGGAGCCGATGATCGACCCGACGGAGGCCCACATGAGCCCGATGAGGCCGACGTCCCGCCTCAGCGCGTTCGGACTTCTGTTGTTTCTTGTGGAGGCATGGCCGACACTTACCATTTTCTCAACGGCCTCTCATGAATTGAATGCGCGCTTTCCGTGTCTGAGAGGTTGCAGAATAGTTTTCAATTCCGGTACGGCAGAAGACCCCGGGCCAAAGCTTGACCCGAACGGGGGATGACTCTGGACAGCGCGTCGACTGTTCTGTACGCGCCGCTGACCTGCGGCTCCGCCCGGCCTTTTCCGGCCGTCGAAAAACCGTGGACCATCCGAGTGCCGCTTTAGGTAAGAAAATAAGACGGGACCCGGGTCGCCTTACCCGTGTCCCGTCCTGTGCCGTGCCGTGGACCCGCCTATTTCGCTGTTTTCCCGGACGGCCGAATCGCCGTATCGGCGTCAGCCGAGACGCGGGATCTCGATCGCGGGGCAGCGGTCCATGACCATCGCGAGGCCCGCCGCACGGGTCCGCTCGAACGCCGGGGCGTCGACGACCCCGAGCTGGAACCAGACCGCCTTCGCGCCCTTCGCCACCGCCTCGTCGGCGACCGCCCCGGCCAGCGCGCTGTTCACGAACACGTCCACCACGTCCACGTCGAACGGGATCTCCGCGAGGCTCCGGTACCCGCGCTCGCCGTGCACCGTCTCCGCCTTGGGGTGCACCGGCACGATCCGCTTGCCGTACCGCTGGAGCACCCGCGCGACACCGAACGCGGCCCGGTCCGGGTTGGCCGACAGGCCCACCACCGCCCAGGTGTCACCGAGTCCGGTGAGAATGTCACGCACCGCCGCGTCGTCTCCGTACACCGTGGGCCTCCCTGAACCGGATGAATGTGCCGTCGAGATCCACAACGGCGAAGAACCCGCGTGGATTCCCGGCCGTGGGCCCGGACACCGGGGTCCGCGACCCGTTCTCTGACCGGAAATCCGTGCCGCGCGTCCGCGTCCGGTCCCTCCTCCGCCTACGCTCGCCTCGTGCTGCGCATCATCGACGCCCGAGACGGCGAGACCGTCGACGCCGCCCCGGCCCGCAGGGGACTGACCAGGGTCGAGGCCCATGTGGCGGACCGGGGACCAGGAGCTCTGCGGGTGCTGCTGGTCGCCGACCTCGTCGTCAGAACCCTCGAACTCGGCGGTACGCCGGTCTGGAGCCTGCTGACCGAGGCCCCGGGACAGCCCGCCGACCGCGGGCTCCCGGCGCTGCGGTCCGCCGCCGCCGCGCTCGGCATGCGCCCCTTCGAGGACAGCCGCGACATCGGCCTCGGACTCGGCGAGGCGCAGGTCCTGCACGTGGTCGCCCAGGGCGGCGCCACCCCCGACGGGGTACGCGTCGCCGTCGCCCCCGTCAGCACCGACCGCCTCCCCTTCCCCGACCTGGCCCGCGACCCCGCCGTCGACCCCGCCGCCGTCCGCCTCGCCCTGCTCTCCCCGCCGCGCGCCACCCCCCTCCGGCTCGACGCGGCCGTGCTCGGCGCGGCCCACGACACCCTCCTGCGCTGGCGGCGCGCCGTCGCCGGCTGGGCCGCGCACCCTTCGAGACCGGTACCCGAGGAGGTGCGGGTGCGGCTGCGGAACGCCTGGGAGAACGACCTCGACGTACCCGAGGTGCTGCGGGTGCTCGCCGCCGTGGAGACCTCCGAAGGACTCGCGGACGGCGCGCGCTTCGAGACGTACGCCTACGCCGACCGGCTGCTCGGCCTCGACCTCACCCTCGGCGTGGGAGCGGGCGCGTGATCGAGCGGGCGGGCGCCCTGCGCCGTCTCGTGGTGCTGCGGCACGCCAAGTCGGCCTGGCCCCCGGGCGTCCCCGACCACGACCGGCCGCTCGCCCCGCGCGGGCTGCGCGACGCACCCGCCGCGGGACACGCCCTCGCCGACGGCGACTGCCTGCCCGGCCTCGCCCTCTGCTCCACCGCCGCGCGCGCCCGCCACACCTGGGAACTGGCCTCCGCGCAGTGGGGCACCCCGCCGCCGGTCCGCCTCGACCGGCGCCTCTACGCCGCCGAAGCGCCCGAACTGCTCGACGTCGTCCACGAGGTGTCCACCGGGGTGGAGACCCTGCTCCTGGTCGGCCACAACCCCGGCCTCGAAGACCTCGTCCTCACCCTCGCGGGTGACAGCCTCGACGACGGCGCCCTCGACCAGGTGCGGACGAAGTTCCCGACCTCCGCCATCGCCGTCCTCGCCTGGCGCGGCCCCGACTGGCGGGCCCTGCTGCCCGGCACCGCCCTGCTGACCAGCCTCCTCGTCCCGCGCGGCCGCAAGCCCTGACCCGCACCGGGCCTACCCCACATGCACGTGCGGCCTGCGCTCCGGTTCCCGCTCCGCGCGGCGCAGCACCTCACGGGTCACCGGGGCGACCTCGCCGTCGCCGAAGACCAGGAAGCGCACCAGGTGGCCGAACGGGTTGCCCTCGGTCCAGCTGAAGTAGGCGTGCGGGACCTCGCCCGTCCGGTCGCGCAGCGCAAGCAGCACCGCCGCGATCGTGTTGGGCACCGTCGGCCCCGACACCCGCAGCCTGCGCACCCCGTGCCGGTGGTCGCCGCGCACGGTGATGTCCGAGGTGAAGTCGGAGGAGTCGCGCACGAACACTTCGAGGAACAGCGGGTGTCCGTCGTCCGGGATGGGGGTGTGGGTGCGCTGGTCGTCCTCCTTGGCCCGGTACTCGCGCCTGCTGTGCTCCTGGGGCTCGTTGGCGATCAGGCGCAGCGGGCCGAGCCGCGCCGCCTCGTCGACCAGCCGGGCCGCCGTCTCGTCGAACGTGACCTCGGCGGCGCGCAGTTCGAACGCCCGGTGCACCCGGGAGACGAACGACGTCACCAGGATCGCCACGATGAAGATCAGCGCGATCTTGATGCCGTCCGGGCGCTCCCTGACGTTGGTGACCAGGGTGTACGCGAACACCGCCGTGATGGCGCCGAAGCCGACGGTGGCCGGGCGCCGGCCGCGCCGGTGCACGGCGACCGCGGACGCGAACGACGCCGACAGCATCAGGACCAGCACACCGGTCGCGTACGCGCCGCTCTGCGCGTCCACGCTCGCGTCGAACCAGACCGTGATGAGGACCGCCGCCACCATGAAGACCAGCACCAGCGGCCGCACCGCCCGCGTCCACTCGGGCGCCATCCCGTAGCGCGGCAGATAGCGCGGCACCAGGTTCAGCAGCCCGGCCAGCGCGGACGCGCCCGCGAACCACAGGATCGCGATCGTCGAGACGTCGTAGACCGTGCCGAACACCGGGCCGAGCCGCTCGTGCGCGAGGTAGGCCAGGGCGCGGCCGTTGGCCGGGCCGCCCGCCGCGAAGTCGCGCTGCGGGATCAGGATCGTCGTGGCCAGACTGGACAGGAGCAGGAAGCAGCTCATCGTCAGCGCGGCCGTGGTGAGCAGTTTCCTGGTGTCCCTCACCCGCCCGGCCGGCTTCTCCCAGGTGTCCGTCGGATCGCCCTTGACCTGCGGCATCACCGCCACGCCCGTCTCGAACCCGGACATCCCGAGAGCCAGCTTCGGGAAGACCAGGAGCGCCACGCCGACCATCGCGAGCGGTGAGGAGTGCGCGGCGGTCAGCGCGTCCGCCCAGTTCCCGATGACCACCGGACGGCTGAGCACCTCCCACCCGGAGACGGCGAGCACCACCACGTTGAGGGCGAGATACGTCGACACCAGCACCACCGCGATCCCGACGGCCTCCCGGAAGCCCTTCAGGAACACCCCGCCGAGCAGTCCCACGAGCAGCAGCGTGATCGCCATGCCCGCGCCCGTCGCCCAGTGCGGGGCGAACGGGTTCTCCACCACGTGCGCGGCGGCGTCGGCGGCCGACAGGGTGATCGTGATCATGAAGTCGGTGGCGGCGAACCCCAGCAGCACCAGGACGAAGATCTTCCCCGCCCACCAGGACAGCAGCCGCTCCAGCATCGCGATCGAACCCTCGCCGTGCGGGCTCTCCCGCGCCACCCGCCGGTATACCGGCAGCGCGCCCAGCAGCGTCAGCGCGATCAGTACCAGCGTCGCGAGCGGCGAGAGCAGCCCGGCGGCGAGGGCCGCGATGCCCGGCTGGTAGCCGAGGGTCGAGAAGTAGTCGACGCCGGTCAGGCACATCACCCGCCACCACCGGTGGCCCCGGTGCTCGACGGACGGCGCCGCGTGCGGCCCCGGGTGCCTGGCCGACTGCTCGCTCAACCCCTCCAGCAGCCACGACCGCAGCCGGGATCTCATGGGCGCGGGGTGCGCCGCACCGGACGTGCTCCCGGCCTCGGTCGCCGTCATGGGCCGGCCTCCCTGCGCTCGGTACGGACCGTCGACGGGGGCGGGCGTCCCCGACATGGTCCCCTCTACCCGGGGGCGCGGCCCGCGCACCCGCTCCGCTTAGGCTGGCCCGATGCAGGACGAGTACCGCACCGTCGCCCACCCGGGCGTCCACGAGACCGAGGTCAACCGCTCACGCTTCCTGTGCGCGCTCGCCCCCGCCGCCACCGAGCAGGAGGCGCAGGACTTCCTGGCCGCCGTCCGCAAGGAGCACCCCGACGCCAGCCACCACTGCTGGGCGTACGTGATCGGCGCCGACGCCTCCGTGCAGCGCGCCGGCGACGACGGCGAACCCGGCGGCACCGCGGGCGTCCCGATGCTCCAGATGCTGCTGCGCCGCGACATGCGGTACGTCGTCGCCGTCGTCACCCGCTACTACGGCGGCGTCAAACTCGGCGCGGGCGGCCTCATCAGGGCCTACGGCGGAGCGGTCGGCGAGGCGCTCGACTCGCTCGGCACCCGCACCAGACGCCGCTTCCGGCTGGCCACGGTCACCGTCGACCACCAGCGCGCGGGCCGCGTCCAGAACGACCTGCGCACCTCGGGACGCGCCGTCCTCGACGTCCACTACGGCGAACAGGTCACCATCGACATCGGCCTCCCGGACGCCGAGGTGCCTGCCTTCCGCGCCTGGCTCGCCGACGCGACGGCGGGCACGGCACGCTTCGAGCCGGGCGGGGAGGCGTACGGGGACGCCTGAGCGGTACGGGCGCCTGAGCGGTGCGGGCGCCTGAGCGGTGCGGGGGCGCCTGAGCTGAACGGGCGGCTACGCGCTGCGGGGATGTCCGAGCCGCGCGGGCATGTCGTGTCCGGTGCGGACGCGGCCCGTCCGGTGGCCGGAGCTGACCCACCGGCAGGCGCGGCCGGACCACCGCCGACCCCAGGGGGTTGTGAGGTGTGGGGTGGATCAGAGGGCGGCATGCGTTAGCGTGACGGGTGCGCCCATGGCGCGGCCCAGGTCGGTGTGTTCTGGAACAAAGGTGCGGTAGAGGTAGACATGCAGGTCAGGTCGGTTTCATGAGACTCCTGCACACCTCCGACTGGCATCTCGGCCGCTCCTTCCACCGGGTGGACATGCTCGGCGCCCAGGCCGCATTCGTCACGCACCTCGTCACCACCGTGCGGGAGCACGCCGTCGACGCCGTGGTCGTCGCGGGAGACGTCTACGACCGCGCGGTGCCGCCCCTCGCCGCCGTCGAACTCTTCGACGACGCCCTGCACCGGCTCGCCGGCCTCGGCGTCCCCACCGTGATGATCTCCGGGAACCACGACTCCGCCCGCCGGCTCGGCGTCGGCGCCGGACTCATCGGCCGGGCCGGCATCCACCTGCGCACCGAGCCGTCGGCGTGCGGCACCCCCGTGGTGCTCGCCGACACCTTCGGCGACGTCGCCCTCTACGGCCTGCCCTACCTCGAACCGGCCCTGGTCAAAGGCGAGTTCGGGGTGGCGAAGGCCGGACACGAGACGGTGCTCGCCGCGGCCATGGAACGGGTCCGCGCCGACCTCGCCACCCGCCCCGCCGGCACCCGCTCCGTCGTCCTCGCGCACGCCTTCGTCACCGGCGGCGAGCCCAGCGACAGCGAACGGGACATCACCGTCGGCGGGGTCGCCGCGGTGCCCGCCGGGGTCTTCGACGGCGTCGACTACGTGGCCCTCGGCCATCTGCACGGCTGCCAGACCCTCACCGACCGGATCCGCTACTCGGGCTCCCCGCTCCCGTACTCCTTCTCCGAGACGGCCCACCGCAAGACGATGTGGCTCGTCGACCTCGGTGCCGACGGCTCCGTCACCGCCGAACGCGTCGACTGCCCGGTGCCGCGCGCGCTGGCCCGCCTCCGCGGCACCCTGGAGGAACTGCTCGCCGACCCCGAGCTGACCCGGCACGAGGACGCGTGGGTCGAGGCCACCCTCACCGACGCCGTCCGCCCTGCCGACCCCATGGCCCGGCTCCTCGAACGGTTCCCGCACACCCTCAGCCTCGCCTTCGACCCCGAACGCGCCCCCGACGACCCCGAGGTCTCCTACGCCAAGCGGCTCGCGGGCCGCAGCGACCAGCAGATCGCCGAGGACTTCGTCGCCCATGTGCGCGGCGCCGGACCCGACACCAGCGAACAGGGCGTCCTGCGGGACGCGTTCGACGCCGTCCGGGTCGACGAGACGGTACGGGAGGTCGCGCGGTGAGACTGCACCGGCTCGACCTCACCGCGTTCGGCCCGTTCGGCGCCGCCCAGACCGTCGACTTCGACGACCTGTCGGCCGCCGGCCTCTTCCTGCTGCACGGCCCGACCGGCGCGGGCAAGACCTCCGTCCTCGACGCCGTCTGCTACGCCCTCTACGGCTCCGTCCCCGGCGCCCGGCAGAGCGGCCAGGGCCAGAACCTCCGCAGCGACCACGCCGCCCCCGCCACCCGCACCGGCGTCACCCTCGAACTGACCGTCGCCGGACGCCGGTTGGAGGTCACCAGGCAGCCGCCCTGGGCACGCCCCAAGAAACGCGGCACCGGCACCACCCTGGAGAAGGCCCAGAGCTGGCTGCGCGAGCACGACCCGGCCACCGGCACCTGGAAGGACCTCAGCCGCTCCCACCAGGAGATCGGCGAGGAGATCACCCAACTCCTCGGCATGAGCCGCGAACAGTTCTGCCAGGTCGTCCTGTTGCCCCAGGGCGACTTCGCCCGCTTCCTGCGCGCCGACGCCGAGGCACGCGGCCGACTGCTCGGCCGCCTCTTCGACACCCAGCGCTTCGCCGACGTGGAGAAGCGCCTCGCCGACCGGCGGCGCTCCACCGAGGCACAGGTCCGCGAGGGCGACGAGGCGTTGCTCGCCGACGCGCACCGCATGCAGCAGGCCGCGGGCGACGCCATGGAGCTGCCCGACCTGAAGCCGGGCGAACCGGGCCTCGCCGAAGCCGTGTTGACCGCCGCCGCGCTCGCCCGCAGCACCGCCCGCGAACAGCTGGCCATCGCCTCCTCGCGTCTTACGGCCGCCGAGTCCGCGCAGGCCGCCGCCGACCGCGCGCTCGCCGACGCCCGCGAACTCGACCGGTTGCAGCGGCGGTTCGCCCAGGCACGGGAGCGGGCCGCGCTGCTGGAGGAACGCTCACCCGCCTACCGCGACGCGCAGACCCGCATGGAACGGGCCCGCAAGGCCGAGGCGGTGGCACCCGCACTGGAGCTGCGGGACTCCGCCGACACCGAGCACCGCAGGGCCGGCCGAGCCGAGGCCCAGGCGCGAGCCCAGCTCCCGGCACGCTTCGCGGACGCCGGAGCGAGCGGGCTCGCCGGTGCCGCCCGCCGCGCGGCCGAGGAGCTCGGCGGCCTCGAATCCGCCCGCCGCGCCGAACAGCGCCTCGCCGAACTCGCCGTCGAACGCGACCGGTTGGACCGCCAGGAACGGGCCGACGAGGACGCGCTCCAGGACGCCGACGCCTGGCTGTCCGGCTGGGACGAGCGCCGGGCCGCGCTACGGGCCGCCGTCGAGTCGGCGCAGCAGGCGGCCACCCGGGCCGAACAGCTCGCCGTCCAGCGCGAACCCGCGCGGACCAGGCTCGCGGCGGCCAGGCAACGCGACCGGCTCACCCGAGAGGCCCGCGAGGAGGGCGAGTCGGTCCGCGCCGCCACCGACGACGCCCTCACGGCCCGCGCCGCCTGGCTCGACGTCAAGGAACGACGGCTGAACGGCATCGCCGCCGAGCTGGCCGCCCAACTGGCCGACGGTGCACCCTGCTCGGTGTGCGGAGCGACCGAACACCCGGCGCCGGCCCGCAAGGACGCCGGGCACGTGGACCGCGAGAGCGAGGAACACGCCCTGGCCGCCTACCAGTCGGCCGACGAGCGGCGGGCGGGCGCCGAACGGCGGCTCGGCGAGGTGCAGCGCGCGCTGGCCACCGCCGAGGGTGAGGCGGGCGACACGCCCACCGACCAACTGGTGCGGGAAGCGCAGGAGTTGGAGGAGCGGTACGCCGAGGCCAGGAGCGCCGCCGCCCAACTCCACCCCGCCACCGAACGCCTCGGCGTCGCCGAACAGGAGCGCGAGCGGCGGGTCACCGCCCAGCAGAAGGCCGCCGTCGGCGCCGCCTCCCGGGTCGCGGCCCGCGAACCCCTCGACCGTGAACGCACCGCACTGGAAGCGGAGTTGACCCAGGCACGCGGGACGGCCGACAGCGTCGCCACCCGGGCCGGGCAACTGGAGCGGCAGGTCGCGCTGCTCACCGACGCCGCCGACACCGCACGCGCCGCAGAGGACACCGCCCAGCGCCTCAAGGACGCCGACGCCCGGCTCGCCGACGCCGCCTTCCGGGCCGGCTTCGACACCCCGCAGGCCGCGGCGGACGCCCTCCTGGACGCCGCCGCCCACCGCGAGCTGCAACGGCGCCTGGACGCCTGGCAGTCGGAGGAGGCCACCGTGCGCGCGGTGCTCGCCGAGACCGAGACCGCCGAGGCCGCCGCCCGGCCCGCCGCCGACCTCGCGGGCGCCGAACGGAGCGCGGCGGCCGCCGCCGCCCGGGTCCGTGACGCCGCCTCCGCCCGCGACGCGGCCGACCGCCGGCGCGCTGAACTCGACCGGCTCTCCGCCCACTCCGCCACCGGCGTCCGCCGACTCGCGCCGCTGCGCGAGGAGTACGACCGGGTCGCCCGGCTCGCCACCCTCACCGCGGGCACCTCGGCACAGAACGAACGCCGGATGCGCCTGGAGTCGTATGTCCTGGCCGCCCGCCTCGAACAGGTGGCCGCCGCCGCGACCGTACGGCTCCAGCGCATGTCCTCGGGCCGCTACACCCTCGTCCACTCCGACGACAGGTCGGGGCGCGGGCGCAGCGGACTCGGGCTGCACGTGGTCGACGCGTGGACCGGACGCGAGCGGGACACGGCGACCCTCTCGGGCGGCGAGACCTTCTTCGCCTCGCTGGCCCTCGCCCTCGGCCTCGCGGACGTCGTCACCGACGAGACGGGCGGGGTCAGCCTCGACACCCTCTTCATCGACGAGGGCTTCGGCAGCCTCGACGAGCAGACCCTCGACGAGGTGCTCGACGTCCTCGACTCGCTGCGCGAACGCGACCGCAGCGTCGGCATCGTCAGCCATGTCGCCGACCTGCGCCGCCGCGTCCACGCCCAACTGGAGGTCGTGAAGGGGCGGTCGGGGTCGGCACTGCGGCAGCGCGGCGCCGCCGGGTAGCGGGTCAGCGGCCGAGCGGACGCCGGGGGAGCGGCGAGGAGTAGACGACGCTGGTGGTCACCGAACCGAGCGTGCCGATCTTCCCCGACACCTCCTCCAGGTGCCCCATCGAGCGGGCGGCGACCTTGATGACGAAGCAGTCGTCACCCGTCACATGGTGCGCCTCCAGAACCTCGGGCGTCACGGCCACCAGGTCGTGGAACGGCTTGTAGTTGCCGTTCGGGTACCGCAGCCGCACGAACGCCAGGATCGGCAACCCCAGCCGCTCCGGGTCGACGACGGCCGTGTACCCCTGGATGACACCGGCCTCCTCGAGCCGCCGCACCCGCTCGGTCACCGCGCTCGGCGACATGGCCACGGCCCGCGCCAGCTCGGCGAAGCCGGCCCGCCCGGTGCGTTGCAGGACGTCGAGAATGCGCCAGTCGGTGGCGTCCGGGGAAAACTCGGTCATCCCCGAGAGATACCAGGGAAATCCCTGGCCGGACGGCGTTCGTGCCGGGGATCACACCTTCAGAGGGCGGATCGGCCACCGTAGATTTCTGCCTGCCGACCCCACCACCAGAAGGACGCCCGCCATGACCACCCACCCCACAGGCCACCTCCGCCCCGCCGAGGCCGCCGCCCACTTCCGCGCCCGTCTCGCCCTGTACACCGACGTCTCCGATGTCGCCGCCGCGCTGGCCGGCGTGGGCGACCCTGGGTTCGTGCTCATCGACTCCCGCTCCACCGAGTCCTGGGACCAGGGGCATGTGTCCGGCGCCGTCCACCTGCCGACCGCACTCGTCCCCGAACGGGCCGAGGAGATCCTCGACCGGGCGGTGCCCGTCGTCACCTACTGCTGGGGCCCGGGATGCGACGGCGCCGCCCGCTCGGCGCTCGCCCTCGCCGAACTCGGCTTCCACGTCAAGGAGATGATCGGCGGCTTCGAGTACTGGGTGCGCGAGGGCTTCGAGTTCGAGACCGGACAGGGCCGTGAACGGCGGACCCCCGACCCGCTGACGGCACCGGAGCGGGCCGCGGCCTGCGGCTGCTGACCACGCCAAGCGGCTTGCGCACAGGGCCAGTTGATCGACATCGACGGCCGTGCGTGTACGGTGTGGCGCCATGGTGCGATACGCGGAACCCGGGACCGTCGAGTGGGTCGAGTCGGACGGCGGACCCCTCATCGCGGTACCGGAGACGGTCCTGCCGTTCTGGTCAGGGGCCGACGGCGACGACCTGGCCTCCGACTACGACCGGGCCTGCGAGATCGACACGGCCTTCGGTCTGCTCCCGGTCGGCGACCGCACCGCCCTCGTCCTCGGCGACGAACCCGCCGCCACCGCCTATCTCCCGGAGCACGGCACGCTCGTCCGCTGGTACGCGGCCGACACCGAGGCCGAACTCCTCGCCGGGGCGCGGGACGCCCTCACCACCGCGGACTGGACGGACGAGAGGCACTGGAACGTCCCCGGCCCGGTCGTCCTCTTCGACTCCGCCTGGCCCGGCACCGCCCCCGCCCGCACGGACACCCTCCGCATCACCCTGGCCGCGGGCCACTACGCGGTACGGTCCGCGGTCAGACCGGGGCCCGAGATCTGGGCCGGCCTGGTGCACCTGCGGAGGCTCGACGAGGCGTAGCCGGACCGGACGAGTGCGCCGGACGGCCCCGCCGTTCCGTCCGTCCCGCTCGCCACCAGCCCGTCAGCCCGCCTCGCCGTCCGTCAGCCCTTCGGTCCGCCTCGTCGTCGGGCCGGCCGTCGACGAGGCGGACGGGCCGACGGCCCTGCTCCCGCTCAGAGCTTGGACAGCTCGTCCACCAGGTCGTCAAGGCCGAGCGAGCCCTGGGACAGGGCCGCCATGTGCCACGCCTTCAGGTCGAACGCGTCGCCGTGGCGCTCGCGGGCCTTCTCCCGGCCCAGCAGCCAGGCGCGTTCGCCCAGCTTGTAGCCGATCGCCTGCCCCGGGATCGTCAGATAGCGGGTCAGCTCGCTCTCCACGAAGTCCGCCGGGCGGCTGCTGTGCGCGCCGAAGAACTCCTGCGCCAGCTCCGGCGTCCAGCGCTCACCGGGGTGGAACGGCGAGTCCGCCGGAATCTCCAGCTCCAGGTGCATGCCGATGTCGACGATGACCCGCGCGGCCCGCATCATCTGCGCGTCCAGGTAGCCGAGCCGCTGCTCGGCGTCCGTGAGGAAGCCCAGCTCGTCCATCAGCCGCTCCGCGTACAGCGCCCAGCCCTCGGCGTTGGCGCTGACCATGCCGACGGCCGCCTGGTAGCGGGAGAGGTCCCCGGCGACGTGCACCCACTGCGCGAGCTGGAGGTGATGGCCGGGCACGCCCTCGTGGTACCACGTCGACACCAGGTCGTAGACCGGGAAGCGGGTCTGGCCCATCGTCGGCAGCCAGGTGCGGCCGGGACGCGAGAAGTCCTCCGACGGGGACGTGTAGTAGGGGGCCGCCGCGCTGCCGGGCGGCGCGATCCGCGACTCCACCTTCCGTACGTCGTCGGCGAGGTCGAAGTGGGTGCCGTCCAGCTTCTCGATCGCCTCGTCCATCAGGCCCTGGAGCCAGTCCCTGACCTCGTCGACGCCCTCGATGTGCCGGCCGTGCTCGTCCAGGTGGGCGAGCGCCGCCCACGGCGTCTCGGCGCCGGGCAGGACCCGCTCCGCCTCCCGCCTCATCTCGGCGAGCAGCCGGTGGTACTCCGACCAGCCGTACGCGTACGCCTCGTCCAGATCGAGATCCGTGCCGTTGAAGTAGCGCGACCAGCGGGCGTACCGCTCACGGCCCACCGTGTTCGGGGCGCCCTCGATCGTCGGCGCGTACACGTCCCGCATCCAGTCCCGCAGCTCGACCACGGCCGCCGTCGCCGCGCCCGCCGCCTCGTCCAGCTTGGCGCGCAGCTCAGCGGGGCCCGCCGACACGAAGTCCTCGAACCAGCCGAGGCCGTTGCCGTCGGTGTCCGCCCACTCGCCGAGCTGCGTCACGAAGGTCGCCGTCGGACGCGGCGACGCGTACAGCTTCCTTTCGAGCCCCAGCGCCAGCGACTCGCGGTAGCCCGCCAGCGCCGTCGGCACCGCCCGCAGCCGCTCGACGATCGCCGTCCACTCCGCCACCGTCCCGCTGGGCGTGACCGTGAAGATGTCGCGGACCGCGTGCACGGCCGTCCCCATGTTGCCGACCGAGCGCAGGCCCTCGTCCGCCTCGTGCACCGCGATCTCCGCGGTCAGACGCTCACGCAGCAGCCGTCCGCACCGGCGTTCACTGTCGGTGTCCGCGCCGGGCCGCCGCTCGGCCTCGTCCAGCTTCGCGAGCGTCGCCCGCTGGAGCGCGGCGAGCGCCTCCTGTCCCGCCGGCGAGGTGTCGGGCAGCCGGCTCGAACTCTCCTTCACACCCAGGTAGGTGCCGGTGATCGGGTCGAGGGCGATGAGATCGTCGACGTACGCGTCGGCGACCGCACGGGGCAGCGGGTTGTTGGTGTCAGACATACCGCCATCCTCGTACGGACCCGCGTCGCACGTCACCCTGATTGCGCCGAGGGCGTAGGCGGCAGCAGCGGCCCGCACTCCCACTGCTGGAAGATCAGCCGGGTCTCCACCCGCGCCACCTCAGGCCGGGCCGTGAACCCGTCCAGGACCAGCCGTTGCAGATCGGCCATGTCGGCGACCGCGACATGGACCAGATAGTCGTCGGGGCCGGTCAGGTGGAAGACGGTCCGCGACTCGGGCAGCGCCCTGATCCGCTCCACGAACGGCCCCACCAGCTCCCGCCTGTGCGGTCTGACCTGCACGGACAGCAGCGCTTCGAGACCCCGCCCGAGCTTGGCCGGATCGAGCCGCAGCTGATGCCCGAGGATCACCCCGGAGCGGCGCAGCCGCGTCACCCGGTCGAGGCAGGTCGACGGCGCCACCCCGACCTGCGCGGCGAGGTCCCGATAGGTGGTCCGGGCGTCGTTCTGGAGCAGCCCCAGCAGACGCAGATCCACCGGATCCAGTACGACGGACTCGGTCATCGGCCGAACGTAGCACGGGAGTTGCCCACCCAGGACCGGCCGGTGTTCACCCTTCCCTCCATGGACTCCCCGCGTACCGCACCGCGCGCACTGGCGACCGAGGCCGTGCACGCCGGCCGCGACGACCTCGCCCGGCAGGGACTGCACGCCCCGCCCATCGACCTGTCGACCACCTACCCCTCCCACGACAGCCGGGCCGAGGCCGCCCGCGTCGACGCCTTCGCCGCCACCGGCGCCGAACCGGACGGCCCGCCCGTCTATGGCCGCCTCGGCAACCCGACCGTCGCCCGCTTCGAGACCGCCCTCGCCCGCCTCGAAGGCACCCCCGCCGCGGTCGCCTTCGCCAGCGGCATGGCCGCGCTGACCGCCGTCCTGCTGGCCAGGGCCTCGGCCGGGCTGCGGCACGTGGTCGCCGTCCGCCCCCTGTACGGGTGCAGCGACCACCTGCTGACCGCCGGGCTGCTCGGCACCGAGGTCACCTGGACCGACCCGGCCGGCATCACCGACGCGCTGCGCCCCGACACCGGCCTGGTGCTCGTCGAGTCCCCGGCCAACCCGACCCTCGCCGAGGTCGACCTGCGGGCCGTCGCGCACTCCTGCGGCTCGGTGCCGCTGCTCGTCGACAACACCTTCGCGACGCCCGTCCTGCAACGGCCCGCCGAACAGGGGGCGCGGCTGGTGCTGCACAGCGCCACCAAGTACCTCGGCGGCCACGGGGACGTCCTGGCGGGCGTGGTGGCCTGCGACGAGGAACTCGCCGGACGGCTGCGGCAGATACGGTTCGCCACCGGCGGTGTGCTGCATCCGCTGGCCGGCTATCTGCTGCTGCGCGGCCTGTCCACGCTGCCGGTCCGGGTCCGCGCCGCCTCCGCCAACGCCGCCGAACTGGTCCGCAGGCTCCGCGCCGACCCGCGCGTCACCCGCGTCCACTACCCGCGCGTCGGCGGCGCGATGATCGCCTTCGAGGTCGCGGGCGACCCGCACGACGTCATCGCCGGCGTCCGGCTGATCACCCCCGCCGTCAGCCTCGGCAGCGTCGACACCCTCATCCAGCACCCCGCCTCCATCAGCCACCGCGTCGTCGACCCGGCCGACCGACACGGCGCGGGCGTCACCGACCGCCTGCTGCGCCTCTCGGTGGGCCTGGAGGACGTCGACGACCTGTGGACCGACCTGGACCACGCACTGGACGGCCGTGGCGCGGGTACGGGGAGTGACCTGACCGGCGGCGCGGAGACGGGCGGTGACGTGGGAGGCGGTGCGGGGATGGGCGGTGGCTTGGGAGGCGGTGCGGGGATGGGCGGTGGCTTGGGCGGCGGTGCGGAGACGGGCGGTGGCTTGGGCGGCGGTGCGGAGACGGGCGGTGGCCTGGGCGGCGGTGCGGAGACGGGCGGTGGCTTGGGCGGCGGGGCGGAGACGGGCGGTGGCCTAGGTGGCGGTGCGAGGGCGAACGGCGACTTGGACGGCGGTGCGGGGACGGGCGGCGGTGCGGACGGTGCGGCTGCGGGGGATCTCGCCCTGCACGGGGCGGTGCGGCTGGTCTGAGGCGGCGTGCGGGCCCGGTCCGTCGCCCTCGGAGCGCGGGAGCACGCAAAGGGCCCGGCGGGTCACGCCGGGCCCTTCCCTGCTCGTCACTCGTCACTCGCCGTTCGTCACGCGTGACCTGCCATTCGGGACTTGTCACTCGGGCCTGTCACTCGTCCGTGTCACCCGTTCAGGCCGTGTCACCCGTTCAGGCCGTGTCACCCGTTCAGGCCGTGTCACCCGTTCCGGCCGTTCCGGCCGCTCGGGTCGCCCGACGCGCCCCGGGGCGACCCGGGCCGGTCCTTCCCGGCTCAGTCCTTGATGATCCGCTCCACGTGCTCGGCGCGCTGTTCCTCCGCCGCCGCGGCCGCCGCCGCTGCCCGCGCGGACTCCAGGCGGGCGGTGACGACCAGGGTGCCTTCCTCGATCTGGTAGTCGAGGGGCAGTTCGAGCCCGCGCATCGCCGCGACCATGCCGGTGTTCGACGCCTGTGTCACCGCGTACACGCTCTCGCAGCCCGCCTCGGCGGCCATCGCCACCAGCCGGCGCAGCAGCTCGGCGCCGATGCCCCGGCGCTGCCAGCCGTCCTCGACGAGCAGCGCGACCTCCGTCTCGTCGCCGTCCCAGAGCAGATGGCCGAGGCCCACGATCCGGCCCGAGGCGGTCTGCACCGCGAGCGTGCGGCCGTAGCGCGGGCTGAGCAGGTGGTTCAGATAGCGGTCCGCGTCCCCGACCGGCCCGTGGTAGCGCATCCCCAACGACCGCGGCGAGCACCGCTCGTGCATCTCCTTCGCGGCCTCCAGATCCCGGACGTCCGCCCGGCGGACGGTGATCTCGTTGCCCTCCGGCAGGGTCAGGACGTCCTCGCCGTGCGGCATCCGGGGACCGAGCCGGGCGTCCAGGTCGACCAGGGCGCGCGCCCGCGCGAACTCCGTCGGCGTGAACGGCAGATACGGCCGCTCCACGGTGATCACTCCGCCCTCCGGCGCCCGCAGCCGCAGCACGGTGTCCTCCAGGGCCCCTTCGACCGGCGCCCCCACCGGACCCCGACCGGCGTCGGAGGCTCCCGCGGGCGACTGGCGGATGGTGCAGCGGCCCAGCAACTGGCGCAGCGCCAGCGGCAGTTCCGCCGCGTCCAGGGCGGTCCGGGCGGCCAGGCCGAGGACCCGGGTCGGCGCGTCCACCAGGTCGTGGGCGTCGGCCCGCTCGATCCAGGTGTCGCTGCCGCCGGCCACCGCCACCACCCGGGTCAGCGCCGAGGCGGTGAGGCCGGCGGGGGCCCGCAGCAGGAACTCGTCCACGGTGCCGTCGGCCAGCGGGTGCGTCTGGAGGCTCAGGATGTCGACCCGGCTCCCGGCGAGTGCGGTGCACAGCTCCGCGAGCGACCCCGGCTCGTCCTTCACCGTCGTCCGCATCCGCCACAGCGTGCTCGCCGCCGGCACGGTCTCCGGAGTGGGTGCGGTCGCCGCGCTCATCGAGGCCGCCGCGGTCCCCGAGGTCCCCGGGGCCGTCCCGGTCAGTGGTGCGGACGGCCCGGCCTGCTGTCCCTGGGACGGCGGCCGGGCACCGGTATCGATCACCGGCGGCGCGTGACCGTGGCGGCGTGACCACCAGATGTGGAAGCCCGCCGTCGCGGCCAGCACCACCGCCGAGATCAGCAGCAGCGTGATGCCCCCGGGCCCGTGCCCGATCAGGTTGGCCACGGCGTCGGCCACGGCGACCGCCGTGAACAGCGCGGCCAGCTCGACGACGTCCCGCCGCCAGTGGTGCACCGGACGCCCGTTCTTCGCACGTGTCACATCGGACAGGTTTCGAGTCATGCACCCACTGTGAAGGAACGGTGTTGCGTGATCGCGAACGATCTGTGACCGATGGGTAAAGCGTGTCTATGCCCCCTTTGTCGGTTTCATTGCGGCGATGTTGCGGGCGTCGCGAGGGTGTCACGGAGCCGGCGGGCCTGCGTCACCAGCATCGAGGTGCCGCGTCGCTCCGCCGCCCGGTCCAGGTGCGGCAGTGCGCCCCGCGCCCCGCACCGCTCCGCGCACTCCGCCGCCACCCCCACCAGGTCCCCGAGCCCGTGTGCCGGGGTCCCGCCGAACGAGAGGTCCGCCAGCAGCGGCGGAAGCGCGTGTTCGAGCACCTCCCAGACGGTGCGGTAGGCGCCCGTGGCCGCCGCCGTGCGGAGCGACTCCGCCAGCCGCGTCGGCTTCAGCGCGCCGGTCCGTATCAGCAGCCGGATCTCCGTGCCCAGCCGCTCGGCGGAGAGCCCGCCGCCTGCCGCGAGCGTCAGCAGCGCGTCCACCGTCGCGAGCCGGTCCTCGGGGTGCCGGGCGGAGAGCCCGTACGCCAGGCACAGGTGCAGCGCCTCGCCCGCCGCACCGCCTGTCTCTGCCAGTTGCGGCAGGACGCCGGCGGTCCCCCGGGCGCCGTCCACGGCGAGGTGGGACATCTCCGGCAGCAGCCAGCCTGCCGTCAGCTCGCGCCGCTCCGGCAGGATCGCCAGCCACTGCCGCTGGAGCGCGTGGTCGTGGCGGTAGCACTGCCAGCCCTTGAAGCCCCGCACCGGCTCGCCCAACGGCCGGTACGCGTCAGGGAAGCCGTCCTGAAGATCGGGGACCTCGTTCAGCTCGACGAGCAGCCGGCCGCCGTGGGTCCTGCGGCTGGACGTGGGCTGCGGTACCTCGGCGGTGAGCCAGGCCGCCAGCCGTGCCCCTTCAGCGGTGCCCAGTGCGGCGGCGCGTCCGGCGGCGGCAGCTGCGGCCACCGGGTCCGCGCGCCGCACCCGCAGCAGCGCCTGCGCGAAGTCGGTCTCCGCGACCCGCGCGCCCGATCGCCGGTAGGCGTCCAGGCGGTCGACCAGTTCGTCCGGCTCCAGCAGGCCCGTGCTCCAGGTCGGTGTGGACAGCAGGAACGGCAGCGGTTCGGTCCGTATCCGGTACGCCACCTCCCACAGCCGTGCCTCGAACGCCGCGGCGGGAGCGGCGTGTGCGCAGCCGCTCGGGGAGACGCCCGTGCGGACCACCGCCAGCAGCTTCCCGGTGCGGATCTTGCCGCGCACCGTGGCGAGCAGGATCTCCAGTCCGCTCGACGCGGTGAACACCCCGCTGCCGTTGGTGATGAACCGGCTCTCCGCGGAACGGGCGCCCTGGGCCTCGTCCTTGTCCCACCAGCAACGCGCGAACACCGGTTCGAGCGCCGCCGAGAGGCCCTTCTGGTCCTGGTGCGCCCACCGCACCAGTCCGTCGAGCGCCCGCTCGAACTCCGCGACGGACGGCGGCGACGCCAGCGCCGCGCTGACCTCCTCGGCGGCCTCGGGAGCGGTGGCGGGCGGCGGAGCGAGCCGTGTCGGCTCGGGGAACGGCGGCAGGTACTCCTGGTAGTCCTCCTCCTCGGGGGCCGCGGGCGAGGTGCCCAGGAGGTCGGCCGCGCGGGTGCGCAGACCCGTATGCAACTGCTCAGCCGCCAGTAGCAGTTCGGCCCGCGTCCCGGGGTCCGACGCCTTCTTCAGATGGCGTTCGGCGAGCTTCAGGGACCGCTCCTGGATGTCAGGGTCCTGGTGCCCGAAGCCCTGGGCGACGGCGGGCAGCAGCGTGTCCGCCGAGGCCGCGTCCCGTGCGAGCACCTTGCCGAGCAGCACCAACTGGGCGCGCACCAGCTTCTTCTCGGTGCGGAACAGCACCGCGCCCGACATCTCCGCCAGCTGCCGTGGCGTCAACTCGCCCGCGAGGGCCAGTTCGCCGAGCACGGTCTGGGCGTGCGCGGCCACCGGGGACGGCGCGTCGGAGGCGAGCCCCTGCCAGTCCGCGACCCGCTCACTCCGCTCCTCCCGCGTGAGGTCGAGGGTCGTGAGGAGGCGCAGGAACGCCCGGCTGTCGGAGCTGGTGCCGCCGCGCAGCAGCCGGGAGACGCACGCGTCGACGATCATCTTGCGGTCGAGCGGTCCGTCGACGGTGAGCCGGGCCAGTGCGCCGGCCCAGGTGCCCGGACCCTGACCGGCACCCCACTCGAGACGGCCGCCGATGTCGTTCGTCTCGAACAACGCGCTCACCATCGGCTCCAGATGCGGGTCGGCGCGCAGCCGGTCCTCCAGCGTGCACCCGCGCTGCCGGTTGTCCTCCATGTCGCCCACCCACCCCCGCACATAGGCGTCGGTCGTCGGCGCGGGGCAGCCCGCCAGCCTGACCAGCCCGGACATCAGCGGGTAGGAGACTCCGGTCGACTCCGGACGCTGGGCGAGCCGGTGGGCGAGATCGGCCAGCCAGTCGGCGGGACGGCCGCCCAGCAGCCGCAGCAGCAGCGCCGGGGACGGGGTGGGCCAGCGCATGTCGCTCGCGGCGATCCAGGCCGCGACCGCCGAGGCACCCGTCTGGCAGACGATCCCGGCCAGGTACAGCGTGGGATAGGCCCTGCGGGCCGGCGCGTCCCACGGGGCCGCCCGCAGCTCCTTGCGCAGCTCCTTCAACTCCGGTAGGTGGGAGCGCCGTTCGGCGTCCGTCATCGCTTCGAGCAGACTCACCGTCCGGCCCTTGTGCCCAGCCCGCACCGCGTCCATCAGCTCGCTCATCGCATGTCCCCGTCGATCCGTGCCGTGTTCAGGTCCGCCCCGGTGGGTGGGCCGCTCCGCTCCACCTGGTCCGCGGGCCGGGCCACCGCGCCCCGGCGCACCATCCGCACCGCCAGCGCGTGCTTGCACGGTCCGCGTCCGCCCCGGTACTTCGCCCACCAGAGGCAGCTGCAGCTGAGCACCCCCGCGTCGTCCCGCACCCGGTGCGCGTGGCCGTCCTCCGCGGTGACCGTCCCGAGGGTGCCGTCGAGCCGTACCGCGCCCGCCGCGACCAGCGCCCGCGCCGACCGCAGCCGCGGGTTGTGGCGCTCCACGCGCTCGGCGTCGTAGGGCAGTTCGCGGTGGAAGTAGGCGGCCTCCGCCGTGTCGTACCCGACGCGCCCCGAGGTGCCGAGGCGGACCAGGGCGGCCCTGACCCGCTCGGCCGGCAGGCCCGAGGACGCGGCGAGGTCGGCGACATCGATCCGGGGCTCCCAGGCCAGGAGCATCGACACCAGGTCCGTGTCGTCGGCGGCCTCGGTGGACTCGGCGTCCTCGCCGCTGCCGCTGCCGCTGCCGCTGCCGCTGCCGCCGCCGTCGCGATCCGCCGGGGCCGCCCTGTGCTCGCCGGTGGCCAGCGCGTCGAGGACGCCGCCCTCACCGGAGAAGCCGCGCGAGGCGTCGGGCGACAGGGTGAGGGTGAGCCGCATCCCGGGCAGCACGGCCTCCCAGGCACCCGCCGTGGCCGCGCCGCCTGCGGTGACCGCGGGACCGTAGACCCGCAGGGCCGTCGCGTGCCGCAGCACCCGCTGGAGCGCGATCAGCCGCTCAGGGCCCGGCAGGCACACCGCGCCCGGCACCGGGCGGGTGGTCGGCCGCAGCACCCGGCCCGCGGGCACCACCCAGCGCGGCCCGGCCGAGGAGCCACGGCCCCCGGAGCGCGGCAGCGAGCGCAGGAACCGCACGGCCTCGGCGGCGGGCAGCTCCGCGCGCAGGTCGAAGTCAGCGGCGACCACCTGGGCCTCCGCGAAACCGCGCAGCCAGCGGTCCGGAAGCGGCACCTTCTTCTCCACCACCGGGCCGTCCAGCGTGGTCACCGCCATCTCCTCGGGCCCCACCCGCAGATGCAGCGGGTCGTCCGCGCCGATCCGCGACAGCGCCTCACGCAGCGGGTTGTTCACGTCGACGTTCGTCGTGCCGCGGCCCACCTCGCCGCCGTCGAGACCGCCCGTCAGTACGTCAAGACGCGCGTACACCCCGCCGCAGCCGGAGAAGGACTCGAACCGCAGCCGGTCGCCGTTGCCGGTGACCACCGGGTCGAGCGAGGCGCGCAACTGGGGCTGGTAGTAGCGGGCCGCCGCCACGTCGGCGACCGCGAGCAGCCCAGCCGCCGCGATCTGAGGGGACGTCAGGAAGCCGCTGAAGAAGCGGGGATGGTCCGCGGCACCCGAAGGTGTCGCGCCCCGTGAGGTCTCAAGCCCCAGGCGCTGTCCACCCACGGCGGATTCCAGCACGGAGGGTCGGCGGTAGGCCACGGCCTGCAAGGATCGCGTCATGGAAAAACCGTAGAGGCCACCACTGACAATCCGCTCTGACCTGCGAAGACGCCCTGCATGGGCGGGAGTTCCCGGGGGCACGCCCCGGCCGCGCACCGGGGGATGACGCCGATGCGCGGCACAGCACCCAGGGTACGGGAGTCACTGACCGACGCGGCCCGGCTGGAGCACCTTCGTGAACAGCACCGTCCCGTCGTACTCGCGCAGACGGACCGTCAACTCCCCGCTGTCGCCGTCGATGTCGACCTCGCCGAAGAACTGGTACCCCTCGGCGGGCGACACGTTCGCGACGGTCGGAGCCTTCACGAAGACCCGGTCGGGGCCGAAGGTGCCGTCCAGGTCGCTGGCCGGGAACGCGCCGGCGTTCAGCGGCCCGGAGACGAACTCCCAGAACGGCGCGAAGTCCTTGAACGCGGCCCGCGACGGGTCGTAGTGCTGGGCGGAGGTGTGGTGCACGTCGGCGGTCAGCCACACCGTGCCGGTGATCCGCCGGTGCTTGATGTACCGCAGCAGCTCCGCGATCTGCAGCTCGCGGCCGAGCGGCACGCCCGGGTCGCCCTGCGCGACGGCCTCGAAGTTGGCCTTGCCCTCGACGCCGTCGGGCACCACGAGACCCAGCGGCATGTCCGCGGCGATGACCTTCCACACCGCCCGCGACCTGGACAGCTCCCGCTTCAGCCACTCCAACTGCGCGCGTCCGAGGATGCCCTGCGGGTCCTTCGCCTGGTCGTTCGCCGAGTTGGCGTTGCGGTGGGTGCGCATGTCGAGCACGAACACGTCGAGCAGCGGGCCGTGGTGGACGACCCGGTGGATGCGGCCGTCCGGACGGCCGCTCACGCCGGTGATCGGGAAGTACTCCGAGAAGGCGCGCCGGGCGCGGACGGCCAGGTCGTCGACTCTCGTCCCCGCCGGGTACGGGGTGCCGGTGCCGATGACCTCGCCCGGGTACCAGTTGTTGCGGACCTCGTGGTCGTCCCACTGGATGATGCTCGGGACCTGCGCGTTGAAGCGGCGCAGCGGGCCGTCCAGCAGGTTGTAGCGGAAGTTGCCCCTGAAGTCGTCCAGGGTGACCGCGACGTGCGACTTCTCCTCGGTGGTGACGCTGCGGTACACACCGCCGTCGGGGAGCGCGGCGGTCGCCTGGATCGGCCCGTCCGCGTAGATGTTGTCGCCGCTGCACAGGAAGAAGTCGGGGTCGACCTTCGCCATGGCGTCGTAGATCCGGTAGCCGCCGATCGCCTCGTTGATGCCCCAGCCCTGCCCGGCCAGGTCGCCCGACCAGACGAACCGGACGCCGCTCCGGCGTTTCGCGGACGCCGTGCGGAACGTGCCCGTCACCGGCTCGCCGGTGCGCCGCGGGTCGTGCGGGTCGGCCAGCAGCACCCGGTAGTGGATCTGCTCGCCCGCGGGCAGTCCGCGCAGCCTGGTGGTGCCGGTGAAGTCGGAGTCCGCGCCCAGCAGCGGGCCGTGCAGGCGGCGCGGGTTGCGGAACGACTCCGTCGCGGACGTCTCGACGATCATCCGGGCCGGACGGTCGGAACGCACCCACACCAGACCCGAGTCGGTGGTCACGTCTCCCGCCTGCACGCCCCAGGCCGCCTTCGGCCGCCCGGACAGGGCGAACGCCGGTGCCGAGGCGAGGGCGGTGGGCAGGGCGAGGGCGGCCGACGCGGCGAGGGAGCCGCGCAGCACGCCGCGACGGCCGGGGAACGGACGGTGTGACATGGATGTGCCTCCAGGACGGGGTCCGGCGGATGTGCGATTCCCACACCTACGCGTGCGTCGCAGCGCCCACGGAAACCACAGGTGAACAACCGGCCGACGCGGCAGGGGAACCGGCACGCGCGTGAGGCCGCCCCGAGGGCCGTCCCACGCCTGCCCGCACCGCCGGGAACGGGCACGCGCGCGTGGCCGCCGACTGCTGCCCGCGCCGCCGCGAACGGCCTGCCGGCTGGCCCGTCGTCCATCGTCCATCGCCCGCGGCCCGCTCCCGCCCGTCAGCCGTCCACCGCCTCGGCCATCAGCCGGACGCCCTCCAGGACCCGCGTCGGCGGCAGGTGCGCGTACCCCAGCACCAGCCGCACACCGCCACCCCCGGCAGATACCCGTTCCCGCGTCCTTTCCCGTCCGGCACGCGCGTGCGTGTACTCCGTCAGCGACCGCACCGCCACGCCCGCCTCCGCCACGCGCGCGAGGAAGCGCTCCTCGGGCCCGTACCGCTCGGGGAGGGTGACGATGACGTGCAGTCCCGCCGCGATCCCGGACAGCTCGGCGCCCGGGAAGTACCTGGTCAGGGCGGCGGTCAGGGCGTCCCGCCGGTCCCGGTACGCGCGCTGGCAGCGCCGCAGCTGGCGGTCGTAGTCGCCGCGCTCCAGGAACCGCGCGAACAGGGCCTGGTCGAGGGTGGGATGACCGAGGTCAAGGGTCCGCTTCCGCTCGACGACGGTCTCCGCGAGCGCGGGCGGCACCAGCAGCCAGCCGAGGCGCAGACCCGGCGCGAGGGACTTGCTGACCGACCCGGTGTAGGCCACCCGGTCGGGATCGAGCCCGTGCAGCGCCCCCACCGGCGCCCTGTCGTAGCGGAAGTCGCCGTCGTAGTCGTCCTCGACGACGAAGCCGTCCACCGCGCGCGCCCAGTCGAGGAGTTCGGCGCGGCGGCGGGCCGAGTACGCGATGCCGGTGGGGAACTGGTGCGACGGGGTCGTCACCACCGCCCGCACCCCCGAGGCCCGCAGCGGACCGATCGACAGCCCCTCTTCGTCCAGCGGCAGCGGCACCGTGCGCACGCCCGTGGCCGCGTACAGCGCGTCGTGCTGGGGGCTGCCGGGGTCCTCGACACCGACGGCGGGCCACCCGCGCGCGTGCAGCGCGAAACCGAGCACCGTCATCGCCTGGGCCACCCCGGAGACGACCACGATCCGTTCCGGGTCGGCGACCACGCCCCGCCGTCTGGTCAGCAACTCGGCCAGCGCTGCGCGCAGCCGGGGCAGCCCGCGCGGGTCGGGGTAGCCGAGGTCCTGGTGGGGCAGCTCGGCGAGCACGGCGCGTCCCGCGGCGGCCCACCGCGCGCGCGGGAACAGCGCCAGGTCGGGGGAGCCCGGCACGAAGTCCACCACCGCGCCCGGCGGCCTGGGCGCGAGGTCACGCGCGCGTGCCGACGCGGCCCGCACGGCACCGGCCACCCAGGTGCCCGCGCCCCGGCCGCTGCGCAGATAGCCCTCAGCCGTCAGCTGCTCGTACGCCTCGGTGACGAGCCCCCGCGACACGCCGAGGTCGGCGGCCAGCTCCCGGCTGGACGGCAGCCGGGTCCCGGGCCCGAGCCGCCCCGAGCGCACGGCTTCCCGCAGGGCGGCCCGCAGCGAACGTCCACGCGCGCGGGCCGGCGCGGCGGCGGCGGGCAGCAGCACCTCCCACGCGGGGGAGGCCGCGTCGGCCCGCGTGCCGGCGGCCGGCGCGGCGCCCTGATTGGTCCCCGATGACGTCATGGAAGTGGACCTTAAACCGGACCGCCCCGCTGCCTAACGTCGCCGTCATGAACGTCACCACCACCCGCGGCTCCCTGCTCGCCGGGCTCGCCTGCGTGCTCGTCGGCGGGTCCTTCACCGCCAACAGCGTGCTCGGCGCGTACCCCTACGCCGGCGGCCAGTTCGTCCGCTACGGCCTCGCCTGCCTGCTGCTCGTCCCGCTGGCCCACCGGGGCGCAGGGGCCGCCCTGCGCGCGCTCACGCCCCGGCAGTGGGGCCGGCTGGCGCTGCTCGCGGCCGTCGGCATGGTCGGCTTCAACCTGGCGGTGATCGCCGCCGAACGCACCGCCGAACCGGCGGTCCCCGGCGTCCTCGTCGGGTGCGCGCCGGTCGTCGTGGCGGTACTGGTGCCGCTGCTCGACGGACGCGGCCCCCGGCGGGCCGTCCTGTACGGCGCGCTGCTGGTGGCGGCGGGCGCCCTCACCACGCAGGGGTGGGGCCGCACCGACGGCGCGGGCGTCGCCTTCTCGGTCTGCGCGCTGGCCGGCGAGGTCGGCTTCGCGGTCCTCGCCGTGCCGGTGCTGCGGCCCCTCGGCCCCCGGCTGCTGTCGGCCACCGTGTGCGGGATCGCCGCCGTCGAGTCGGCGGCGGCCGGACTGCTGATCGACGGCAGCGCCTGGCTGCGGCGGCCCGACGCGGGCGAGACGGCGGCGCTGCTCTGGCAGGCCGTCGTCGTCACCGTCGTCGGATTCGTCTGCTGGTACTCGGGCATGCGGCGCATCGGTGTCGAGCGCGCGACGCTGTTCTCCGGGCTCATCCCGGTGGCCGCCGCGGCGACCGCCCCGCTCGTCGGAACGGGCTCCTACGGGGTGGCGCAGGCCGTCGGCAGCGCGCTCGTCGGCGCCGGGGTCGCGGTCGGTTCGGGGCTCTCGGTCCGGGGGCGGGGCCGGTCAGCGGCTGCCGTCGAGGATGACGCGCGCGACCAGCGCGGGGTCGTCGTTCATCGGGCAGTGCCCGCAGCCGGGGAGCCGTACCAGGCGGGCACGGGGGATGATCCGCTTGGCGCGCACCCCCTGACGGCGCGGCAGGAGCACGTCCCGGGTGCCCCAGGCGATGGTGACGGGCAGTCCGGGGACGTCGTCGGTGAACCGCACGGAACCGCCCGCCCTGAGGGTGTCGTCGAAGCCGGTGGCGCCCGCGAGGGCGAGCGTCTCGGCGACCACGGCCTCGGGTGAACGCCGGCCGGGGCGGGCGTAGACGGTACTGGTGAGCGCAGTGCGGCCGGCCGCCGTCCGGGACAGCCGCTCGACCAGCGGCAGCGGCAGCCGGCGGGCGATGTGCCGCATGGTGAGCAGGACCCCGAAGGCGTAGCGGCGTTCCGACGCGGACCAGAACCCGGCGGGGGAGAAGGCGGTGACGGACCGTACGCGTTTCTCGCGGCCGAGCTCCAGGGCGATCAGACCGCCGAGCGAGTTGCCGACGGCGTGCGGCCGGTCCAGCTCCAGCGCCTCGCACAGCGCGCCGACGACGCCGGTCGTCGCGGCCAGGTCGTGTCCCAGGCCGTCCGGCAGGGCGGGGGAGGCGCCGAAGCCCGGCAGGTCCACGCTGATCACCTCGCGCTCGGTGGCGAGGATGTCCACCACCGGGTCCCAGGCCTGCCGGTGGTGGCCGATGCCGTGCAGCAGGAGCAGCGGCTCACCGCGCCCCACGCGCGCGTAGGAGACGGTCACGGGGCGCGGGCCGCGCGGGGTGGGGACATCGAACGTGACGGTCGCGGACATACGGCTGCTCCTCGTCCGGGGTGCGTTGGGCTGATGGGTCCGGGGTGTACTGGGCGGAGGTCCGGGGGCGCTGAGCCGAAGGACCTTGAGTAGACAGTTTGTCAGCAATTACTACCGGCGGGTAGCCCTCTGCCGTCCGCACCCTGCGCCCGCCGTCCGCACCCTGCCCCCGCTGTTCCGCCCTCTGCCGTCCGCACCTTGCTCCTCCGCCGTCCGCCCTCTGCCGTCCGCACCCCGCCCACCTGCCTGTCCGCACCCCGTTCACCCCGACCCGCCCCTGCGCGTGACCCCGAGCGTGACCCCGAGCCCCCGTTCCGCGACGGGGGCTTTGCCGCGATGTCACGAATCCCGTCCCGCGCGAACGCCCTGTGAACGCTGTGCGGCGCCGTTCGTATGGGTTGTCCCAGGGATCGAGGATTGGTCTTGACCAAGGGTTTGGGCCGCCTTATGGTCGCAGATAAGTGCAACAACCTTTAATAAACAAGGGCGCTTAAACGCCGCCGGACCACAGCGATCGCGGAGGACAGGGTGGGGACCACGCAGCTGGAAGCGGTACCGGAACCGAAGTACTGGCATCTCAGGACCGTGCTGACCGAGGCACTCGACTCCGAGTTCGCCGTGGGCGAGATCCTGCCCAACGAACGTGATCTGGCGGCCCGGTTCGGCGTCGCGCGCGCCACCCTCAGGCAGGCGCTCGAACAGCTCGAACTGGAAGGCAGGCTCCAGCGCAGGCGCGGGGTCGGGACGACGGTGGCGCCGCCGCGGGTGGGCGTGGCGGTCGGCACCGAGCAGCACGCCTGGCCGGGTGCGGCGGGCGATGTCTGGCAGGCCGCCGACTGCGTCCTCGCGGTCCCGCCCGCGACCGTCGCCGCCGCGCTGGAGACCGGCGTCGACACCCCCGTCCTGACGGTCCGCAGGTCCCGTGTCTCGCACGGCCAGCCCGTCGCCGCGGAGCTGCTCTACGTGCCCGAGGCGTCGGTGCCCGACCTGTCCGGCATCGACGCGCCCTCCGGCGCGGCACGCGCGCGTGCGGTGCTGCGCGCGTTGCAGCGGCTGGAGCTGGAGAGCCGGGACAGCGCCGTCGAGCTGGGCTCGGCGCGGGCCGACGACGCGAAGGAACTGGACCGGCTGCCGGGGGCGCCCGTCCTCGTCGTCACCACCCGCTTCCTCGCCGACGGCCGCACGGCCGCGCTCTCCGTCGCCACCTACCGCGCCGACACCTGCCGGCTGACCTTCGGGGACGCGGGGGGCGTGGAGATCCACCAGGACCCGGAGCGCGCGGCCTCCTGAGCGACCGCACGGAGCACGGCAGCAACTGCCGCACGGAGCAAGGTGGTTACCGCCGCACGGCCGGCGCCTCGGAGTGATTCGGAGTGATTCCGGGGCGCCTTCGTCGTCAACGGCGCGCGGTCACCGTGCTCTCGACGGCGAACAGCTCCTCCTCCACGTGGTCGAGGGCGAGCCGCAGGGCGCCGGTCGTCACGGCCGCCTCGCCGAGCAGAGACAGCGTCACCTTCGGCGGGCGCAGACAGTAACGGGCCAACTCGCGGCGCAGCGGCTCCAGTACGCCGTCGAGCCCGGCCGCCCAGCCGCCGATCACGACCAGTTCGGGATCGAGGGCGAGCGCCAGCGCGGCCACGTCGTGCACCAGCCGCTGGATGAAGCGCTCCACCGCCGCCCGCGCCTCCTCGTCGCCCTCGCGGGCCTGCGCGAAGACCGCCGCGACGGCCCGTTCGTCCAGGGGGTGCAGAGGCTCGCTCGTGGTGGACAGCAGCGTCTCGGGCGTCACCCCCCGGCCCAGCAGATGCAGCGCGCCGATCTCCCCGGCCGCCCCGCCGTAGCCCCGGTGCAGCCGCCCGCCGATCAGCGACCCCGCCCCGGGGCTCAGCCCGGCCAGCACGAACACCACGTCGTCGGAGTCGGTGGCCGACCCCTTCCAGTGCTCGGCGACGGCCGCCGCGTTGGCGTCGTTCTCGACCAGCACCGGGCACTTGAAGGACCGGCCGAGCCGCTCGCCCAGCGGCAGCCCGGTCCACTGGGGCAGCGCGGTCCCCAGCCGTACCGTGCCGTCGGCCTCGACGATCCCCGGTGTCGCGACCCCCACCGCGCGCAGCGAGCCCCGTGCCACCCCGGCCCGGCGCAGCAGTTCGGCGACCGTGGTGCGCAGCCGTTCGAGGCGCTCGTCGGCCGGCGCGGTCTCGTCGACGTCCTTGGCCTGCGAGCCGAGCACCCGGCCGTCCAGGTCGGCGAGGAGCGCGGCGACGCGGTGCGGGCCGATCTCCAGGCCCAGCAGATGCCCCGCCTCGGCGCGGAACCTGAAGCGCCGGGCCGGCCGCCCCTGCCGCCGCGCGGCCCCTTCCTCCGCTGCCGTCTCCACGACGAGCCCGGCCTCGATCAGCCCCTCGACGACACCCTCGACCGTCGGCCTCGACAGCCCCGTCAGCCGGGTGATCTCGGTGAGCGTGGCGCAGTCCGCGGCACGCAGAGCGTGCAGCACCACCGCGGAATTGATCCTTCGCAGCAGCGAGGGATCCCCGCCGGTCAGCCGCCCCAACGTCCCGTCCTCCCAGCTCGTGCGCGTGTGGGGCGGATCGTACTCGGCGCGGCGCACCCCGGCGAGTGCCGGGGCGAACCCATGACTTCTGGGACCCTCCGTACCGGCCCGCCGTACCCTCGTCCCCACCCGCCGTCAGCCCGGCGTCGACGTGACGAACCCCGACCCGTGCGCGCCGATCACCGCCTGGGTGCGGTCTTGCTGGTCACGGAGCGCCCCGTCAAGCCTCCGCGCGCAGCCGCCCGTACTCCTCCGCCATCGTCACCAAAATTTGGATCAGGCCCGTCAACGTACACCTTGATAGGTCGTGGTACTGAGGTTAGACAGTTCATTAGGGCGCGCGAACGACAGTGGGTGTTGGGTGCGGTTGCCGTCAGCGCTGCCGTCAAAGACACCAGGGGCGAGGAGACAGGACTTGCAGCGTAGTTCGCAACGACCAACCCGTCGCCGGCTACGCCCACTAGATCCGTCTGATCCAGCGACGCAGGACGGCCAGGCGTGAGGTAATAGTCGCCGTGGATCACAACTCGCTGCGGAAGCTCGTGGAAGGCCAGCTCCTTCGCCTTGAGGGCAACACCTTCCAGGACTGCATGGATCGGCTCGGCCTGGAGCTCTACCCCGGCGACTACCAACCGGTGCGAGCAGCCGGGCCGAAGGGTGACACCAAGAACGACGGATACTGCCCGAAGGCTCGGGTGTTCTTCGCAGCGCACGCGACGCGCGGCGAGCGGATCGACAAGACCAAGGCGAAGATCCGCGGTGACTTGGAGGGATGCCTCCAGGAGCACCGAGACGTGCAGGTGTGGCGCTTCCTCACTAACGACACCGTGCCCGGCGAGGTCGACCAGTTCATCGACAACGAGCTTCGCCCCTTGTACCCCGGCGTCACAATCGAGGTCTGGGGACTCAAGAAGCTGGCCGACGAGATCAGCAAGCTCAAGAAGGAGCAGGTCGACAGGATCATCGACGTCATCACGGTGGACGAGCCAGAGTTTGAAGTCGTACTGCTCGACCACATGAAGACAGGGCGTGATCTCTGGCCGATCCTCTCCGGCTGCTTTGGATGGCTGCCGCATGAGGAACCAGACGACTGTACCGACGAAGAGCAGGACCTCATTGACAGCGCGATCCAAAGCTTCCAGGACTGGAGCGACATCTCAGGAGACATCGAGTTCTCTCGGTCCTCGGTGCGAGACGCACAGCGAAGCATCACCTCCATCCTGGAGGAGCTTGCAGAGAAGAAACTCGCCCTCTTCGCCGCAACTGCGGACGATTATCCTCTTACTGGCGGACCATCACCCTTCCTGGGAACCGTCGCCATATTCAGGATTACCCGCGTCTCCGGGAAGCAGCCGGAACCCACCGACGCCTGAAGCGATCGTCTCGTACGGCTAAGTTCTACTCTCGACCCACAGCTATGAAGTATTCATGCTTCGAAAGCGCTACCTGACGCCAGTATTTCCAGCGATCGACAATGTAGGCCCTTCGCTCCTCGCTCATGAGTTCAGTACGAGAAAGTACCGCAGAAGGGTCAGCAATGATTTCAGCAAGGTCCATCATGGTCGAACCGGTCGTGAAGGTGGGTGGCAGCGAGTCGAGACGCCACTTGTCGACCTCACACGTGACGGTTGCGTAGTTGCCTGCCTCTCGTTCCGCAGTCAACTGGTCGTAGGTGAAGTAGTACTCACGGCTCCGAGGCATGTGGTCGCGCTTCTGCCGCATATAGGCGGGGTTGTCGTGACTTGAGGTTGTTGCACGGAATTCTGAGTCTCGGCCGTACACGAGGACGAACTGAGGCTCTACGGGGCGGTAGGTGTAATCAGGGGCATACGTCTTCGCAAAAATGAGTTGGTTCTCCGGCGAAGAAAACCAAACCTTCCACTCTGTGAGTTGGTCGACCGCCTGAGTGAGCTCGGCTGTCGGCGTCCTCGACCCCTTGTTAAACCAGGATTTTCGAGGGCTCTCGATCTCAATGCAGATTGGCCGGATAGCTCCTGTGTCCAGTCTGACCCACATGAAGTCCGGAACGCGTGTTGGGCCAAGACCTTTCAGCGGGGGCTGCCGGATCACAGCGGAGAACGACGGCCCATGATGACCACCGGGGCCGATGTTGTCCGTTGCGCCGGGGAGGAAGCACGGGTGAAGTTCCAAAAACTCTTGCATCTGACGCTCGCTGGGAGAGGAGTCCAAGAGGCTCTGCCACTGCGGTAGCACCGAAGCCCGGTACGTCTCCCAAGGGGTTGCTTGAGGACGTTCGGGACTCGTGTCGGTCTCTGCATGACGGAAGGTGTCCACGGCAGCAGTATGGACGGAGACGGCGGGCCGAGCGGTAAAACGGCAGCTTCGATGGCAAGTTGACGGCCCGCCTGACCGCCGCACGGTTCATCGGCTCGCCGACCCGGTGGAAGCTGTCGACCTACAGGAGTCGACCAGGCCGTCTGGGTCGGTCGCAACTGTCGGCGCACCTGGTGACACCTGAGCGGTTCGATCACCACAGCACCGCAGGCGCGTAGCACCGGACGTTCAATCGTGCGCTGGCCACCGTCTCTTGAATCATGCGTTTTCTACCCACCTCATGTGTAGAAAGTTGACCGCTGGATCACGCATGTCATAATCGCCGTAAGGGAAACCGTTACCGGCGTTCAGCCACGTAACGTAGAGTGTGGGGCTTAAAGACCCACCAAGGAGTTACCCCCCCCCCCCCGCAGATTGGAGGGTGACGCCTGTTTGTAGTTACTTTCTGTTGCTTAGGAAATCGTAGAAACTCGCGGGAGTTGGGGATATACCAATTAACACCCACGAGGACCACAGCACTATGGGAGCGAGTTCACTACGTAGCAACATCAAGGACGAGAGCGACGGACTGCCAACCTCCGTCGTCTTCATACCAGACAGGATGGAACGGGTCGACATCGGCGAGTACGAGAGTGGCGACCTCGTCCCCGAGCTGGTCATCGAGTGTAAGGCCGACGTACCAGGCAACGTCTCGTGGACGGTGAGCCGTCACAGCATGGACGACGGCGCTGTCCGCTTGCTCGTCTTCATCCAGAACTACGGCAGTCAGGCCGAGACGGTGCACATCCGCCAGGCCTCGTGGCGCGAGCCCGGCGCCGTTGATCCGAGACACCCTCGGGTCTGGCTCCCATGCAAGAACACCCCATCGCCCGTCGTGGCGGTGGGGTGTTGTCGTTGAGGCGTGAATTGTCTCGACCTACTGTCCCCGCCGGCGTGCGGTTGGGTCGGTCGGGTTCACGCAGTAACCGCGGTGCATGGAACTGCCCGACTCACCGCCCCGCCGACCACGGCCCCGTAGGTTGACGTGCCTCATTGGAAGCCTCCGGTCATCAGGCCATCGCGGACGCCTGTAGAGCTGGCCGTACAGGGTCAAGGCCGGCGGCAACCCTTGTTTCGCCTTGTCTACGCGTAAGCCGCGCCACTCGATCGGCTCCGCTAATCGTCATACAAGTCACTGCGAACCATCAGTTCTGCGTTCGGAACTTGGCCCATCCGCTTCTTGAAGTCATCGGAAACAGGCTTCGTCGTTGCGAAGATGACCCTGGCAGGATTTTTCATCGGCATCTGCGCAAGCTGCTCGAATTTCACTACGTCCTTCAGCTTTAGTGTTTCCGTCTTGCACTCACCAAAGATGATTTGACCGTCGAGGATACAGGCAACATCCATCTCACGACTATCACCAGGACCAGAGAAACCGATTAGATCAATCTCGGGAGCAAAGTGAAAGGCTGTAGTTGACTGCGATTTAAGTTTGTAGAGCACCTGAGCTGTGAGGTGCGAGTTCTTCTCATAGAACTGGTAGACCGTCTCAGCGAGCTTGTAGCACCACCTAGGCTCCACCATGCCGTTCTTCCAGTGCTTCTGCGTGAACTGTTGTTGAAAATCGCAGCGGTTGCAACTAAAGACAGAAGATAGAGCGTCTAGGCTATACCAAGAGGAAAGGCTGCACCTCTCGCACTTGAGGATATAGCCTCGGTAAATGATCTCCTTGGTAAGCATGTCGTCTATGAGGTCGGCTGCCGCCTGCGGACTGCCCATGCAGTCTGCGAATGCATCAAGGTCTAGATAGGAGCGTTGGTCAGTCCGGACGTAGAAGACACCATCCTCGGCATTCTTATTGGTCTGCATGAACTTATCTAGGATGGAGCGCGTCATCTTGGTCTTGATGAACTCACCCAAGGCATCGAGGCCGCCGAAACGGCTGATCGTGTCATTGAAGTACTTACCCTTGTCTGAGTATTTCGCTGTGATGCCAACACTCTCGAAATAGGAGTTGATGAGACTCAAAACATCCGGCATCTCGATCTTCGGCCGGACCAAAATAGCGTCGAGGTCACTGCCAAAGATCATGGAGTTCGGGCATAGATAAACAATTCCATCGTTAGCTACACGAGACTCAGTGGTCGAGTTGTGGAGATTGGCGAGCTTCGGCCCCAAGGTTGGTAGCGACGGGGGCTGGTATCCCTCAATTTGCAGCGAAGTCAGCCAATAGTGGTCAGGAAGTCTAATCTCGTTGAAGCTCTTAGGCTTCGGCGTATCAAAGGGACTGACACTCTTCCCGTCGACAAACACCATACTGCGATGATTGACGTAGTTGTCGGTCTCGTAGACCCGAAGCACGCATGAGGTAGACACCGACTCAATGGGAACGCATTCAATCTTGGAAGCGAACCTGGCAGGCTCAAAATACGTGAGCCTTCCAATCTGGGTTCGATAGGCGACGAGCTGTCGCTGACTAAGGCTCATGCTGCACAACTGAACACTTTTGGTGCTGTGCCCGTAACGAATCAAGGAGGAAACGACGCTGACCAGCTCGCGAGCGCCTTGCTGCTCTAGCGTAAATGGATCTACTTCTTGCCCCTGCTGACTACGTTTCCTAGCTGCATTCCGCGCCTTAGTGGAAGAGCGCAACCAGGCTTGCGGGAGCCACTTAATGCCCTCATGCATGCGGGACAGCGAGTAGTAGAAGCAAAAGTCCTCTACAGAGTCGCCAAGCACAACCACCACTGGTTCTTTATCTGAACGGTGCTTGTCAGCCCTGTAATACTGGCCCAGGTGCAGCATGCTCAGGCCGAACGGAGTATTTGGCAGAAAACTTTCATCTAGATGAGGCTCTTCATGCTCGCCTAGAAATGGTCGTTGCGGTCCTTGCACGTGGGTCAAAACGTTCGTCAGTTTATACGTGTCCGGCACTCGCTTTGTAGTGAACCCAGCTTCGCTGATCTCGTCGATGTACTCTCTGCTCCCCACTCCCGTCTCAGAATGGATGAGTAGCTTGAACGTCGAGTCGTTAATTATAGGGGGAAGCCTCACGAGGCCAATGTGTCTGGTTGTCGCCGAGATAATCTTTGCGATCTTCGTGAAGGGATACCCGAAGCCGGACGTACTGGTCAGATACTGGTCGACCGCATCACTGTGGTGAAACGGGCTCAGTCGATAGATGAGCTCACTGCTCAAGGCTTCACTGATAGTGAGTTCATCAATCCGAGACTGCGCAGCGCTACCCGCAAACCAATCTTCGAACTCTGCATCACTCCATTCTTTGGCTGGCTCGCCATTTTTGTGAAGGTGCTTGATCTCCGCATATCGATCCGGATTAGCTTCTTCGAAATCCGTGAACGTTAGATCGCAAACTGCGAGATAGTCAGGGCTGTAGGCCTCAAGCAACTCCCAAAACTTGTCTTCGATCTTTTCTCCATCCGTAGGCACAATCAGAAAGTTGCGACCACCCCATACTTGAGATGCCTGGGTGATAGCAACGTTGGCTGCTGTCTGCCAATATTCACTGTTCTTGTTGATAAATATGGCGCACCGGGGTGGACGCACGGTTGCGGTGATATTTTGGTACGTCGGTTCGCCCACGATACGTCTCCTTGAAGTGCTACATAGTTTTGCTGTTGGATCAATCATCGAAGCATGATGACGGTCAGTGAAACTCCTAGAACGGCAGCCACGGCAAAGTCTTCGATCGTCTGGCTACGTATCATTGGTGATGCTGGAACGCGTACGACACCGACTCGGGCAGCCCTGCGAAGCGTCCGCTTTCGTGGTGCCCAAAGCAGTTTCGGAAGTAGTGGTTTTCGCGGTCGTCGTGCCATGGGCTGATTCCTCAGTTTATCTCTGCCTTTATTATCCTCCTTCAACCCCTGTTGATCAAGCCTCCCGACCTCTGTTACCGCCGTACTATCGACAGCACCTAGAGCCGCATCAATTCAGGTATCAACTCCCCGATTAAATACACTCTCACCATCTCCCGTTGTTCCTCTGGAAGCCGTCGGAAGATGCGGGCCAGTTCGTTCTTGCGTACTTGGTGCCGCACCACAAAGACCACGTACGGGAAGTAGTCGGCGGTGCTCACCTCGACGGCCCGCCAGTACCCGGCGACCTTCTCCCGGATGCGCGCCGGTTGCTCGGTGCTTAGGTCGATCTCAAGGAGGAACGCATTACTTCGCCCCTGCTGCGGAAAGTCCAGCGAGACGTACAGATCGGCCCGGACACTCGGCGGTACGCGCCGCTCAACCTCCCAGGCCGTGACCGTGAGAACACCCGCCTTCTCCGCTCGCCGCAGTTCCAAATAGGTGTCGGCCATCATGAGGGCATGGTTGTTGACGTTCGGGGATAGCCGCCCCTCGACGTCCAGGAGCAACCGGCCAGCACGACCGAGCTGGTACACGAACGCCCCCGCTCCACCCTTGGCACTGGTCGCTCTCCGTCCAACCCGGGAAAGGTAGCTGAGTCGCACCAACCGCCCGAGCACTTTGTCCGGCACGCTGTGCGATACGTCAGCGAACAGCAGCTCGGTTATGTGCGTTGAGGCCACCTGAGAAAAGTCTCCGGTGAGCTTGAGTACTTCGTAGTCGCGGGCGGTTAGCTCCACGTCCGTCCTCCGTCCGGATGGGCCGCAGCGTCTTCGCTGGTCAGGAGGGCTACAGGTACAGGGGTAGACCCACGGTCGACCTACCCCTGGCCTACAAGGTTCGCCTACACCGGATGCTCGATGAGGAATGGAGCGCTTGCGCTCCATCAGCACATGGGCTGACCGTTTTTCAGAGCGCCAGTCACCGGTCAGACGGTGCAGCCATCTAGAGTTTTCCAGCTAGTGGAAGGGAGTGTCGTCTTGTTCTGTACGAATGAACCCGACTCGTGATCGGTCTTGTAGTTTGTCTTCCAATAGCCGCCCTCTCGATATGGTCGCTCCGATAGAGTCCAAACTACCTTTCCGGAATCCTTGAGGGAAATTTCCAAAGCGTCGCGATTACTGCTGCTGATAAACCCAGATGTGCCACCCGGAAGCGCAGGGAGTTTAGGAGTAGCGACTTTGAGATTGGCGTCTGTCAGTTCCCAGCGTGTGCACGCTTCGAGTGTCGGGAGGGTGACGTAGCGGTATTTATTCTGCGAGTAAGAAAGACGCACGACGAGGTCAGTGACGGCCGCGCCGCTTGGGTTGGTTACAGTAATGCCTTTCTCGCTGGCCTCAATTGAGTAGTAGATCTGCTTGATCTGAGCCTCACGATCGTCCTTGGTTCGCAGCGCGTTGGTGTCGTCCTTTGCCTGGCACGACACAACCAGACTGGAGATAGAGACGACCACGGCAATTCCAGCGAACGCGGCACTCGTCCAAGCCGGTCGTGTGTCAGTACTCACGGTTCCCCCCAGAACTATGGTCCCGCCCGGTCAGCGGGATGATGTTTGCCCTCATGTTCGCCGGAGCTTCACATGATCACTCCTAGCGTTTTGATCTGTTGCTGTCTGGTGACACAACTGCCTGACAGTAAGTCATCTGTCGAATGGTCGTTCGGTCGTAGGTCGTGACTGGGGAGATAACCTCCGGGGTTCGCCTACGTCTCCAACCCTTCCATCCGTTCGCGCCAGGCTTCGGCGGTACGCGTCGCGGCATCGCATTGGTGCTTCATCGCGGCAGACCACACATTGGTTTCGTGCTCGACCATTCCTTCAAGGAGCGGGTCATCCCCTTGGCGTCGACCAAGCCGCTCGGCAACCGCCTCGATGTCGCTGAGGACATCCCCGAGGTATTCCATGCTCCGGGTGACGTAAGCCAGTTCCGACAGCAGGTTCTGTACGCTACGCATCGCTTGAACTCCTCGGCCCACCGAAGCGCGGTCGGCGGGTGGATGCTGACGGGGCCGGCTGACCGCCCCGCCGCTGCTTGATCTCTTCGTTCACCGCCACCGCGGAACGGCCGTAGGTTGCCCGAGAATGCCGTCGCACCTCCTCAGCAAAGCCCGTTGTTTCAACAGGCGGGAGCGTCACGCCAGTTACCGGCGAACTCACCCCGTCACTCGTGGCGAGCCGCATCAGGACCTCGAACCGGCGTTGGTTCAGGAAGTCTTTTTCGGTGACGCTGCGGCCGAACTGGCGAGCAAACGACCGGGCTTCGTCCGCCGAGGTCTGGAACACCACCGTCGACCGTGCGTTGTTCTGGGTGGCGTCCTGGAGTTCACGGGTGAGCTGCCCGAGGTGCTGGTGCGCCACCGTCATCGCGAGGCCGAGCGAGCGCGCCTGGGCGAACATGTCGGCGGGTGCGATCGGCAAATTGATCATGTCCTGAAACTCATCGACGTACAGCATGGTTGGTCGCGTTGGATTCGCCGCCCCAGCCTGTACAGCACTCCAGACAGCATTAAGAAGGAGCGACCCCAGCAGTCCGGCCGTATCCTTCCCTTCCGTCGCTCGACCGAGGTTGACGAGCAGGATCTTGTTTCCCCGGATCACGTCACGTAGGTCGATGGTGCTCTGACTCTGCCCGATGATGTTCCGGATCGACGGCCGGTTGTTGAGTTGCCAGATCCGATCCATCAGCGGCTGGAAGTGCGAAGCACGCATGCGGTCATCTATCCCGGCCCACCACGTCGCCAGGTCCTCGATGTGCGCGACGCCGCGAATCAGGTTCTTCGAGAACTCCACCTGATCCGGACGCGGTACGGCGAGCGGCCCTATATCCGCGAACGTCATCGGGGCGGAAGTCCCGGCGCTCATCATGAGGGTGAGGATCAGGTGGTAGAAGCCCTGCCGGACGCGCACTCCTCGTGCGTCCTGCGGATACAGATGGTCGAACAGCCTTTGGATGTCGGCCGCGACCACGAAGGGGCTGCCCTGCAAGATGTTGAAGCCCACCGGGTAATCCGTGTCACTCATGTCGAGCAGCACGACATCTTGAAGCCGGCCTTCAGGGACGCGGTCGAGGACGGCTTGGAACAGGTCGCCCTTGCTCTCGATCAGGATGACCCCGCGGCCCGCGTTCATGTCCTGCGAGATGAGATTCGTAAGAAGTGCCGTCTTCCCAGAGCCAGTTGGGCCGACGACCTGCATGTGCCACGTCGACTCTTCGGGAGCGGGCGCCAACAACCGTTCCGAACTGGGGAAGTTGGAGCGAGCGATTACCCGACCCGTGCGAGGAATCGTGCCCGTGGCGGCAAGCTGCCGCGTCCGCCCTTGTGGAAGTCCGGCGACATGCGGACTGCCGATCGGCCAGGCAATCAGGCCAACCAACTCGGAGGCGGCGAGGACGGCCGGAAACATCGTCGGCACGGCGGCCTCGTGGATGCGCCCGATTACCCGGCCACTGGTCGTGAGTCGCTTCTTGAATCGGTTGTAGGTGCCGCCCGTACTGGCGATGCTGGCCCGCATCCGACCAAGCAACACCCGGGCGCGTTCCTCGCTGCCTGCCTTCGCCGCCACCCGCAGCACACCGAGAAAGTTGGGTTCACTCAGCTTGGTGCGGCGGTCGGTGATCTGGTCGCGGTCGTTTCGGCCGCCCAGGAGTCGCCCGGTAGCACCCGAGACTATCCGCTCCTCGCGCTGCTGCGGTGGTCGCTCACGAAGGGCCGGTGACACCACCCACTGGATGAGGAGCGCTTCGCTGCGAGCGAGCCCCTGCATGTTCGTGAGGATGCTCGCCGACAGCGCCTCGGCGTCCACCGTGCCAAGGCTCATCCGTGAGTTCGTCTGTCCCAACTCCACCGCGGCCGTCCACTGGTGACGAGGTTCATCCGTCCCCGCCGGCGTGGTCGTAGCACCGGGGATAAGGGAGCGCAGCTGGCTGACGACGAAGTCGCCGGTTTCCTCCGGCACCACCAGGCGGTGGATGATCCCCTGCTCCGTTGCCTCGACCTCGAACACGATGGACGACACACCCAGCAGTCGCCGCGGGCCGCTCGTGAGCGTGCCACTTACCGCCCGCAGCCACGTCGCCACCTGGTCGGACTTCAAGTCGGAGGGGAACGTCAGTTGGTACGCACGACGAGAGCGGTCTGCTGCGGACATGGAGGTCTCCAAGAACCAAGGTGGGCGGGGACAAGAAGAAGGCGAAGCCCGTGCGGGAAAGCACGGGCTTCGCCAGGTGGCCTTCTACCAGCGCGTCATGCGGAAGTAGATCCAGCCGAGCACCATCACGACGGCGAGCAGACTCACCAAATACGGGATGAAGGGTGCGACCACCCACCACAGCACCTTGACGGTGAACGCTGCGAGCAGCAGCGTCAGCAGAAGACTGCGGGCTTTCCTCACGGTGGCCTCCTCGGGTAGAAGCTGCCGACCCACGGTCGCGGCCGGCGGGGATCGTAAAGGCCGGGCATCTAGGCGTAAAATGGATCTAGGAATGACGGAGGATCAAAAGCACATCTGGGAACGGGAGAAGCGAGCTGTTCGGCAGCTTCGAGACGGTCTCGACAAGCCCGTCGACCGCCGTGTGGTTGGCGTGGTGGCCGCGCTTCGCCTGATCGGCATCCATACGGATGCGTCTTGCGGCGGACATGTCGATCGAGCCATCAGCCCGTACGTCGCCTTTAGCTCACCCCAATCAAGGGGCCTTCGCCGGCGGGCAGATGAAGATGGAGATCCACGGTTCAGGCGACGCTTCTTGAGACGAGCCGCTCAGCAGAACGCCCAAGAGCTTCAGAGGCTCTTGCCGTACCTCGACAAGTTCTACCGAGCTCGTGCCGTGCCACCACGACAGCGGCTTATCGTGCAGGGCTTCGTGGTGATTGGGCACCGACTCACCGCTCAGTCCGCGGACCTGGTGCACGTCGTGTCCAAGGACGAGCGGCACGAGCTGGTAGACGTCCAGCGCCAAGAGTTCGACGCCTTCGCGGAGTTCTTGAAGGCCAAGTTCTTCGGTACGAAGGACGGCACCCCACCCCGAGCGGCCTGAGCCGCCGCTTGGGGTGGGGCAATCCACTACTCGTCGACCTCGATCCAGCCGTCACCGCCGCACTTCTTGCAGTCGATCGGGTCATCCGTTGGCCCCGCATCGGCGGGGACAACCAGACCGTTGCTGTTGCAGTCGGGGCAGACCTTGTTCTCCATGTTCATCACCTCCTCTCGATCTACTCGGGGTAGATATCGCCGACCCAAAGTCGAGGCCGGCGGCGAACTAGAAGGGGCGGATCAACGGGCGGTCGGGGTGGCACTGGCCGATGGCTGCCTTCCCCGACGCCTGTTGGTGACGCGGTGGTGTTCTATCGACCGTGCTGTTCGTCGATGATCTGCTGTCCGATCCGGTCGGCAGCCGCAGCGTCACGCGCTCCGAGTCGCATGGCCGTCTCGATCTCCTCGTCCCGCCGACGTGCCATGTAGCCGGGGCCGTACCAGTTGGCGACCTTCACCATCCCCCAGACGAACAGTCCCGGGATGACGACGAAGATGATGAGTACAGACATCATGAGTTGCTCCCTCCGTAACTCCTGCGTGTGATGCGCTCGTTGGTGATCTCTTCCTCGACCATGGCGACCTCATCATGAGGTCGAAGCCGATTCAGCGACGTTCATGGGGCAACTGGTCTGGGATGTCAGTCAACGACGTGATCACCACGCGCCACTCGGGTACTTCGAGGAAGCGGTCAACGCTGCGCGGCACGCCCGCGATCCATCCACCGAGTCGTACGCAACGCTGCGGATGGCTTACGTGGCGCTGTACGGCGAGAAGAATCCGACGCGAGGTGTGATGCTCGCCGAGCAAGCTGCCGATGCCGCCAAGCTGGTCAGTCCGTCGCTGACTGGTCTGTCACTTCTCCACCTTGCCGAGGGTCACGCCATGATCGGCGCCACCAACGAATGCGAAGCAGCCCTGAAGAAGGCGGAAGACCAGTTCGATCGTGTCCACGCTGACGACGTAGCCGCGCCGTACTACTCGGTGAACGAGTACAACCGGCTGGCGGGCTCCTGCTACCTGTTCCTCGGTTTGCCTGAACGAGCCGAACCCATCCTCCGTATGACCACGCGGGCGCTCGCCGCTAAGAAGAAGTCCCAGGCCATCGCACTCGGCAACCTGACCTTGGCGCTCATCCAGCAACGGAAGCTCGACGAAGCCGCGTCAGCCATGCACCGGACGATTGATGCCGTAGAGCTGACTCGTGGTGGTGGCGGTCTTAACCTGGCGTTCTCTGCTGGGCGTGAGCTCCGGCAGTGGCGACAGGAACCATGGGCGCAGGAGATCAACGATCGGCTGCTTGCCTTGATGGCGGCGATCTAAGTACGGGTGGGGTGTGCGTGAACGACATCGACCAGGCCAAGCAGGAGCTGCGCGAGAGGGTGTGGCGTCGACTCATCGACGGCGGCGGCGCACCTGCTGACTCGTACGGCAAGATTCCTGGTTTCTACGGGGCCGAAGACACTGCCGAACAACTGGCCGGTCAGGACTTCTGGCAGCACGCCGTCACCGTGAAGGCGAACCCCGACTGGGCGCAGCTTCCGGTGCGAGTCCGCGCGCTCCAGGACGGCAAACGCCTCTACATGGCAGTGCCGCGCATGGCGTCGCTTGAACCGTTCTACCTACTCGACCCGAAGAACCTCGGACTTCCGCCGGAGGAGGCCGCCGAGAAGAAGGGCGCGGCTCAGGTTGCCCGCCGGCTTGCGCCAGAGTCGATGGAACCTATCGACGTGGTGGTGTGTGGCAGCGTCGCCGTGAACCGCTCGGGTGCCCGCATCGGCAAGGGTGCCGGGTACTCCGACCTTGAGGTTGCGCTCTTGATCGAGGCGGGCCTCGTGACGGATCAGACAGTGATCGTCGCGCCGGTTCACGCGCTCCAGGTGGTCGAGGACAACATCCCTGAGACCGAGCACGATTTCAGCGTGGACTACATCGTCACGCCCGACGAGGTGATCCCGTGCGCCAACCGGCGTCGACCGTCAGGGTTGGTGTGGAACGACCTCACTGCCGAGAAGATCGCGGCAATTCCGGCGCTAGCAGCACGGGCCGAGCAGGGGTGGCCGTAGCCCGTCCCTGGGGGCGCTAGGCGGCTAAACTAGTGATCGGGGCCACCCGCACACGACGCGTCGGGTAGCCCTGTGACCAGCCGAAACGCACGAAACGCATCCGTCAGCTTGGGTGTAGTCCACAGCGCATTGAGCCCGCTCGGGTTGGGCAGTACCCACACGCGCGTGGCGCCGATCGTCCGGTCCTGGGGGCCGATCGCCGCCTTGCGGTCGTCGAAGGCCGCCCGGTACGCGGTGACGCCCACCACGGCCAGCCAGCGCGGTCGCAGCCGGGTCACCTTCTCCGTCAGCAGCCGGCCACCCTCGCGGTACTCCTCGGCGGTCAGCTCGTCGGCGCGTGCGGTGGCCCGCGCGACGACGTTGGTGATGCCGAGCCCGTACGCCGGCAACTCGCCCTGTTCCGAGGGGGCCAGCAGTCGGGGCGTGAACCCGGACAGGTGCAGCACCGGCCAGAAGCGGTTGCCCGGCCGGGCGAAGTGGTGGCCGGTCGCCGCCGTCATGAGGCCGGGGTTGATGCCGCAGAACAGGACGCGGAGGCCGTCCGCGACGACGTCCGGTACGAGACGGTCGCGGGCGGCCTCCAGGTCGTCGCGGGTGAGGCGGGTCAGAGGATCGCCCCGGGGGTGTAGCCGGCGGCCTCCGGGTGCCGCTTGGCGATCTCCTCGATCCGCGCGACGACCGCGCCGACCTGGTCGGCGGCGGCACCGGTGAAGGACAGCTTGTCGGCCATCAGCGCGTCCAGCTGGGCGCGGTCGAGCGGGATGCGCTCGTCGGCGGCCAGCTTGTCGAGGAGTTCGTTGCGCTCGGCGCCCTGCTCGCGCATGGCGAGCGCGGAGGCGACGGCGTTCTCCTTGATGGCCTCGTGCGCGACCTCGCGGCCGACCCCGGCCCGCACGGCGCCCATCAGGACCTTCGTGGTGGCCAGGAACGGCAGGTAGCGGTCGAGTTCGCGGGCGACGACGGCGGGGAAGGCGCCGAACTCGTCCAGGACGGTCAGGAACGTCTCCAGGAGGCCGTCGAGGGCGAAGAAGGCGTCGGGGAGCGCGACCCGGCGCACCACCGAGCAGGACACGTCGCCCTCGTTCCACTGGTCGCCCGCCAGTTCGCCGGTCATCGAGGCGTAGCCGCGCAGGATCACCATCAGGCCGTTGACGCGCTCGCAGGAACGGGTGTTCATCTTGTGCGGCATCGCGGAGGAGCCGACCTGGCCGGGCTTGAAGCCCTCGGTGACCAGCTCGTGCCCGGCCATCAGCCGGATCGTCTTGGCCAGCGAGGACGGCGCAGCCGCCAGCTGCACCAGCGCGGTGACGACCTCGTAGTCGAGCGAGCGCGGGTACACCTGGCCGACCGAGGTGAACGCCTCGGAGAAGCCCAGGTGCCGGGCGATCCGGTCCTCGAGGTCGGCGAGCTTGGCCGCGTCGCCGCCGAGCAGGTCCAGCATGTCCTGGGCGGTGCCGACGGGGCCCTTGATGCCGCGCAGCGGGTAGCGGCCGAGCAGCTCCTCCACGCGCGCGTGCGCGACGAGCAGCTCGTCCGCGGCGGTCGCGAAGCGCTTGCCGAGGGTGGTGGCCTGCGCGGCGACGTTGTGGGAGCGGCCGGCCATGACCAGCTCGCCGTACTCGCCCGCGAGCCTGCCCAGCCGCGCCAGGACGGCCACCGCGCGGTCGCGCACCAGCTCGAGGGAGAGCCGGATCTGCAGCTGCTCGACGTTCTCGGTGAGGTCGCGGGAGGTCATGCCCTTGTGGACGTGCTCGTGCCCGGCGAGGTCGTTGAACTCCTCGATCCGCGCCTTCACATCGTGCCGGGTGACCTTCTCGCGTTCGGCGATGGAGGCCAGGTCGACGGTGTCGAGGACCCGCTCGTAGTCGGCGATGGCCGCGTCCGGCACCTCGATGCCGAGGTCCTTCTGGGCACGCAGCACGGCGAGCCAGAGCCGGCGCTCCAGCTTCACCTTCTGCTCGGGCGACCAGAGCGTGGCGAGCTCGGCGGAGGCGTAGCGTCCGGCGAGGACGTTCGGGATACGGGGCTTGGCGGGCGCAGAAGTCACGTGGACGGATTCTACTGGCGATTCGTGCAGGTCGGCGCCGAGGGCGGTTGGTGCGAAGCCACGAGACGCCCGTCACGTCACCGGCCCCGCGTCGCCTGACCTACGCCATCGGCCCCTCGTACGGCAGCAGTTCCGCGTGTTTCGGCGCTCGGCCGTCGCCCGAGGAGCGGCCGGTCAGGCGGCGGCCTATCCACGGCAGCAGGTGCTGCCGGGCGAACCGGAGGTCCGCCACCCGGCGCGCGCTCCAGCCGGGCGGTGGTGTCAGCGGCATCGGGGTCCGCCACTCGGTGTCCTCGGTGCCCTCCGGCGCGTGGCCGAGTGCCTCCCAGACCGCCGCAGCGACCCTGCGGTGGCCCTCCGCGGTCAGGTGCAGCCGGTCCACGTCCCACAGCCGCGGGTCGCCGAGCGAGGGCGCCCCGTAGAGGTCGACGACCAGCGCGTCGTGCTTCTCTGCCAGTTCCGCCACGCAGGCGAACAGCTCCTCCATGCGCGGCCTGAACCGGTCGAGGACCGGCCCCTGGCGGCCGGGGCTGCGCATCAGCACCAGCCGCTCGCAGGCCGGCGCCAGGCGTTCCACGGCCTCGGTGAGCAGCTCACGGACCCGGACCATGTCGCACTTGGGGCGCAGGGTGTCGTTCAGGCCGCCGACCAGGGTGATCACGTCGGGGCGCATGGCCGCGGCGACGTCCACCTGCTCGTCGACGATCTGCTGGATCAGCTTGCCGCGCACCGCCAGGTTGGCGTAGCGGAAACCGGGGGAGCGGGCGGCCATCCGGCCGGCCAGGACATCGGCCCAGCCCCGGTAGGAGCCGTCGGGCAGGAGGTCCGACATGCCCTCGGTGAACGAGTCGCCGACGGCGACCAGGCTGGAATAGGTGGGGTTCGTCTGCATGGCGACGGACATGCTAACGCGCCGCCGTACCCGCCGGTAGGTCGGCCTCGGCGCCCGCGCGGGAAGCCTCCCGGGGGCGCCGAGGCACCGGCTCAGGCGCGCTGCCCGAACAGTTCCTGCAGCACGTCCTCCATGGTCACCAGGCCCGCGAGGCGGCCGTCGTCACCGAGTACGGCCGCCAGGTGGGTGCGGCTGCCGCGCATCGCGGTGAGGACATCGTCCAGCGGTGTGACGGCCCGCACGCGCGCGATGGGCCGCATGTCGGGCACCCGGAACGGCAGGTCCCGAGGCATGGCGTCCAGCGCGTCCTTCACATGGAGGTAGCCGACGATCCGCCGGTTCTCGTCCACCACGGGGAACCGCGAGAACCCGGACTGCGCGGAGAGCCGCTCCAACTGCTCGGGGGTGACGCCCACGCGCGCGTGGACGACCCGTTCCAGCGGCAGCACCACGTCCCGCACCGGCCTGCGGCCCAGCTCCAACGCGTCGTGCAGGCGTTCGAGCGCCCGGTCGTCGATCAGACCGGCCTCCCCGGAGTCCTGCACCAGACGGGCCAGCTCGGCGTCCGAGAAGGTCGCCGTGACCTCGTCCTTCACCTCCACCTTGAGCAGCTTCAGCAGAGTGTTCGCGAAGGCGTTGACCGCGAAGATCACCGGGCGCAGCGCCCGGGAGAGCGCCACCAGCGGCGGTCCGAGCAGCAGGGCGCTGCGCACCGGCTCGGCGAGCGCGATGTTCTTCGGGACCATCTCGCCCAGCAGCATGTGCAGATACGTCGCCAGGGCCAGCGCGATCACGAAGGAGACCGCGTGCCCGGCGCCCGTCGGCACGCCCACCGCGTGGAAGGCGGGCTCCAGCAGGTGCGCGATGGCCGGCTCGGCGACCACGCCGAGCACCAGCGTGCACAGGGTGATGCCGAGCTGGGCGGCCGCCAGCAGCGCGGACACGTGCTGAAGGCCCCACAGCACGCTCTTCGCGCGCCGGTCGCCCTCCTCGGCGTGCGGTTCGATCTGGCTGCGGCGCACCGAGATCAGCGCGAACTCGGCGCCGACGAAGAACGCGTTCACGACGAGCGTCGCGAGTCCGATCAGCAGTTGGACGGCGGTCATCGGGCGTTCCTCCCGCCGGCCGCGTCGGCCGTCGTGGTGCCGGCGTCGTCCGTGGCGGCTGTGTTCTCGGCGGGCGCCCGCATCCGTACGCGCGCCGCCCGGTGCCCTGAGGCGTCCACCACGTCGAGCCGCCATCCGGTGACGGTCACGCTGTCGCCGACGGCCGGGATGCGGCCCAGTTCGGTCGCGACCAGTCCGGCGAGCGTCTCGTAGGGGCCCTCGGGGGCCCGCAGGCCGACCCGGGCGAGCTGGTCGACGCGGGTCGCGCCGTCCGCGGAGAACAGCGCGTGGCCGTCGTCGTCGCTGCCGGCCGGGGCGAGCCCGGGGGTCTCGTGCGGGTCGTGCTCGTCCCGCACCTCGCCGACGACCTCCTCGACGATGTCCTCCAGCGTGGCCACCCCGGCGGTGCCGCCGTACTCGTCGATGACGACGGCCATGGTGCGCCGGCCGGACAGCCGGTCGAGGAGCCGGTCGACGGTGAGGGTCTCGGGGACGAACAGCGGCTCGCGCATGATCTCGGCGACGGGCACCCGCGCGCGGCGTTCGCCGGGCACGGCCAGTACGTCCTTGATGTGCGCGACGCCCACCACCGAGTCGAGGTTGCCCCGGTAGACGGGGAACCGGGAGAGTCCGGTCGCCCTGGTCGCGTTCGCCACGTCCTCGCAGGTCGCACGGGAGTCCAGGGCCATCACCTGGACGCGCGGGGTCATCACGTTCTCCGCGGTCAGGTCGGCGAGGTTCAGGGTCCGCACGAACAGCTCGGCGGTGTCCGCCTCCAGGGCGCCCTCCTTGGCGGAGTGGCGGGCCAGCGCGGCCAGCTCCTGGGGGCCGCGGGCGGCGGCCAGCTCCTCGGTGGGTTCCACGCCGAAGCGGCGCACCACCCGGTTGGCGGTGTTGTTGAGGTGGGAGATGAAGGGCCGGAAGGCCGCGCTGAACCAGCGCTGGGCGTTCCCCACCCGCTTGGCGACGGCCAGCGGTGAGGAGATCGCCCAGTTCTTCGGGACCAGTTCGCCGACGACCATCAGGAAGACCGTCGACAGCGCGGTGCCCAGGACCAGCGCCAGCGTCGACGCCGTCGAGCCCGGGATGCCGATCGACTCCAGCGGGCCCGCGATCAGCTTGGCGATCGACGGTTCGGCGAGCATGCCGACGACGAGGTTGGTGACGGTGATGCCGAGCTGGGCGCCGGAGAGCTGGAACGTCAGGTTCCGTACGGCCTTGAGGGCGCCCTCGGCGCCCCGCTCACCGCGTTCGACCGCCTGTTCGAGATCGCTGCGCTGGACCGTGGTCAGCGAGAACTCGGCGGCGACGAAGGCGCCACAGGCGAGCGAGAGCAGGATCGCCACCAGCAGGAGGAGCACTTCGGTCATCGGGTCACCTCCGTCCCAGGATCGGGCAGGGAGGGGAGGAGCGCGCGATGTCGTACGCCGCGCTTGCTACTGGGAGGTTCGCCCATGGGCGGACGCTCACACCTTTCATGGAGGATCGGATCACCCCCGAAAGGGGGACGATGATCCTCCAATCGTAAAGTACCTGCAAAGTATTCCGCTCGGGTGGCCTCAGCCGGTGAGCGGCTTCACCCAGCGCAGCCACTGGTCCTGGGGCCCGTACCCGGCCGCGTCCCAGGCGTGGTGGGCGTTCTTGTTGCGGGTCAGGACCATCGCGTCGGCCCGTCGGCCGCCGAGCGCGACGAACCGTTCCTCCGCCGCCGCGAGCAGCGCCGAGCCGATGCCCTGGCGGCGCCGCCCCGGGTGCACCGCGAGCCGGTAGAGATGGCAGCGCCAGCCGTCGAACCCGGCGATCACCGTGCCGACCAGCTCACCGTCCCGCTCGGCCAGGATCAGCGCCCCGGCGTCGCGCTCCACCAGCCGCTCGACCCCCGCCCGGTCGTCACTGATGCTCGTTCCCTCGGCCGCCGTCCGCCAGAAGGCGAGAACGGTGTCCAGATCTGCGGGGCCCGCGGCCCTGATGTGCGGTGCGCTCATACGGTGATCCCAGCAGTGGGCAACCGCCCCGCGCCCGGAATTCCACCATCCGGACAGCCCGCGCGGACCGGCGCGCCCCGGCGCGCGTCTCCCGGGGCCGGAGCGCCGCCGGCCGCGCACGCGCCACCTTGCCGCTGCTAGCGGTTCCGCGCTAGCTTCGAGGGATGGCGAAGACCCAGCTGAACGTACGGGTGGACGAGGGCACGGCCGCCGCCGCCCGCGAACGCGCGCTGTCCCGCGGCATCAGCGTCAACCGCTACATCGAGGAACTGGTCCGACAGGACACCGGCGAAGTGGGCCACACCTTCGTACAGGCGGCGGCCGACTTCATGAAGCAGTACGAGTCGGTCTTCGCCGAGGAGTTCGGCGCCGAGGCCGAAGGACGCGGCACCGGCAGCCAGGGCCCGCGCGAAGGTCGCCACTGATCCCTTGAGCCGCCTCAGTATCGACCTCGCCTGGCTCCTCATGCTCGCCGAACAGAAGACGCCGGGGGACCCCCAGGTCGCCGACTGGGGCGCCCTCGTCGCGGCCGTCGCCCGGCACGAGGCCGAGATATTCGACGTCCCGGTCTACGACACCCCGCACGCCCGCGCCGCCGCCCTGCTCCAACTCCTCGTCCATGTACCGGCGTTGGAGCGCTCCAACGCGCTGTTCGCGTCGGCCGTCGCCTACGCCTACCTGGTCGCCAGCGGCCTCAAGGTCGCGACCTCGCCCGTACAGGTCCGCGAACTGGCCCGGCTGGTGAAGAACGGCGAGGCGACGGTGCACGACATCGCCGAGGAGCTGCGCCGGTGGACGGTCTGAACTCCCGTCCGGACAGGGTCTGAACTCCCGCCCGGACAACGCCTCCCCTCACCGCCGACCTGCGTGACGGTGTCGTCACAGCGCCTCGCGGGCCCCGAACTCCGCAGCGTCCCAGGTGCCGTTCAGCCGGGGCGCCAGCCACGTCGGCGCCGCGGCGCGGAAGTCGGCGGGTGACAGGGCCCCCGCGCCGGCCGGCAGGGCGCCGAGCAGCGGGGCGCCCGCCACCTCGGGCAGGTCGGTCACATTGCACCGCGTCGCCAGGTCGGGGGAGTCAGGCCAGCTGCCGATCACCACACCCGCCGACTCCAGCCCACGGGACGCGAGTTCACGGGCCGTCAGCTCCGTGGTGTTGAGGGTGCCGAGGCCCGCCGTCGCCACCACGAGCACCGGCGCGCCCAGCCGGACCGCCGCGTCGGCCAGCGTGCCGCCGTCCGCGTCGAACCGGACCAGCAGCCCGCCCGCCCCCTCCACCAGCACCAGATCGTGTTCGGTGGCCAGCTTCGCGGCGGCCTCCGCGATCTCCCACGGACGCACCGGCGCCCGACCGGCCCGCCGCGCGGCCGTCGCCGGCGCCAACGGGTCGGGGTAGCGGGCGAGTTCGGTGGTCGAGACGGCGCCCGCGAGCCGCGCCACCTCGGCCGCGTCCCCCGGCTCGTCCGGCCGGACACCCGTCTGGGCGGCCTTCAGCACCGCCACCGTGCGGCCGGCCGCCAGGGCGGTGGCGGCGACGGCGGCGGTCGTGACCGTCTTGCCGACCTCCGTGCCCGTGCCCGTGATCACCAGGACCGTCATGTCATCCCTCCCGCGCCGCCGCGCACACCGCGCGGGCGATCCGTGCCACGTCCGCGTCCCCGGTGACGTACGGCGGCATCGTGTAGACGAGGTCGCGGAACGGCCGCAGCCACACGCCCTCCCGGACGGCGGCCCGGGTCGCCGCCGCCATGTCCACGGGGTGGTCGAGCTGCACCACCCCGATGGCGCCGAGCACCCGCACGTCCCGTACCCCGGGCAGCTCACCCGCGGGGGCGAGCCCGTCCCGCAGCCCCGTCTCGATCCGCCCCACCTCGGCCCGCCAGTCCTGGCCGACCAGCAGTTCGATCGAGGCGCAGGCGACGGCCGCCGCCAGCGGGTTGCCCATGAACGTCGGACCGTGGGCGAGGACCGGCACCGCGCCGCGGGAGATGCCGTCGGCCACCCGCGCCGTGCACAGCGTCGCCGCCATCGTCAGATAGCCGCCGGTCAGCGCCTTGCCGACGCACATCACGTCCGGTGCCACCGCCGCGTGGTCGGCCGCGAACAGCGCGCCCGTCCTGCCGAACCCGGTCGCGATCTCGTCGAACACCAGCAGCACGTCGTGCGCGTCGCACGCCTCGCGCAGCACCCGCAGATACGCGGGGGAGTGGAACCGCATCCCGCCCGCGCCCTGCACCACCGGCTCCACGATCACCGCGGCCAGCTCGTCGGCGTGCCGCGCGATCTCGGCCCGCAGCCGCTCGGCGTACGCCTCGTCGTACCCGGCGGGCGGCGCGTCCACGAACACCTGCCGGGGCAGCACCCCGGGCGCTGCGTTCCACAGGTCGTGCATCCCGCCGTCGGGGTCGCACACCGACATCGGCTGCCAGGTGTCGCCGTGGTAGCCGCCGCGCCAGGTCAGCAGCCGGTGCTTGCCTGGCCGGCCGAGCGAGCGCCAGTACTGGAGGCACATCTTGACGGCGACCTCCACCGACACCGAACCCGAGTCGGCGAGGAAGACATGTTCGAGACCTTCTGGCGCCAGCTCGACCAGGAGCTTCGCCAGCCGCACGGCGGGCTCGTGGGTGAGCCCGCCGAACATCACATGGCTCATCCGGCCGAGCTGCGCGTGGGCGGCCTCGTTCAGCACCGGGTGGTTGTAGCCGTGGATCGCCGACCACCAGGACGCCATCCCGTCGACCAGTTCGCCCGCGCCGTCGGCGAGCCGCAGCCGCACCCCGCTCGCCGACTCCACGACGAGCGGCTCACCCCGGCCCGGCATCGGCCCGTACGGGTGCCACACATGCCGCCGGTCGAGCTCCAGCAGCTCCGGCACGGAGAGCGCGGGCGCGGGAGGGCGCGGCGCGGCCGGCGCGGGCGCGGCCGGCCCGGGGCCGGACAGCGCGGGCGAGGACAGCTCAGGCATTGGGGGCGAGATCCGTCCCCGCCCCGCGGCGCCGGAACGTCACCAGGTCGGTGCGCGCCTCGCCCGCCGCCCGCGCGCCCGCCGGTACGGCCGGTGCCGCCGCGGGTCCGGACGCGGGAGCGGCCACGGGCGCCGAGCCGCGGACGCCGCCCTCACCGCCGTCGCCCCGCGCCCCGCACCCGCCGCCGTCGGCGTGGGAGCCGCAGCCACCGCCGTCCGCGCCCGCGTGCGCCCCGCAGCCCCCGCCGTCCGCGTCCCCGTGGGAGCCGCAGCCGCCCTGGGCCGCCGCCGTCGCCCGGTGCCTCGGCAGGGTCGTCTCCCCGGCGCCCTCCACCTCGAACCCGGCGTCCGCGATCATGTCGAGGTCGGCCTGTCCTGCCTGCCCCTCGCTGGTCAGGTAGTCGCCGAGGAAGATCGAGTTGGCCAGGTGCAGGGCCAGCGGCTGGAGCGTGCGCAGGTGGACCTCGCGCCCGCCCGCGATCCGCACCTCCACGTCAGGGCAGACGAACCGCACCATCGCGAGGACGCGCAGGCAGCGCTGCGGGGTGAGGTGCCACTCCTGGGCGAGCGGGGTGCCCTCCATCGGGATGAGGAAGTTGACCGGGACCGAGTCCGGGTCGAGGGCGCGCAGCGCGAAGACCACGTCCACCAGGTCCTCGTCCGTCTCGCCCATGCCGGCGATGAGGCCCGAGCACGGCGAGAGCCCTGCCGCGTGCGCCTTGCGCACGGTGTCGACGCGGTCGGCGTAGGTGTGGGTGGTGGTGATCTCCCCGTACGTCCCCTCGGACGTGTTCAGGTTGTGGTTGTAGGCGTCGGCGCCCGCCTCGCGCAGCCGTTCGGCCTGGCCGTCGGAGAGCAGTCCGAGGCAGGCGCAGACCTCGACGCCCTCGTTCTGGTCCTTGATCGCCTTGATGGTCCGCGAGACCCGGTCCACGTCCCGGTCGGTCGGACCGCGCCCGCTCGCCACCAGGCACACCCGCTTGGCGCCCCCGGCGAGCCCGGCGGCGGCCGCCTCGGACGCCTGGTCGGGCTTGAGCCACGTGTACTTGAGGATGTCGGCCTTGGAGCCGAGCCGCTGCGAACAGTAGGAGCAGTCCTCCGGGCAGAGCCCGGACTTCAGGTTGACGAGATAGTTGAGTTTCACCCGTCGGCCGAACCACTGCCGGCGCACCCGGCCGGCCGCGGCCACCACGTCCAGCACGTCGTCGTCGGAAGTGGCGAGGACGGCCAGCGCTTCCTCGCGGGTCGGCAGCTCGCGCCGAAGCCCCTTGTCCACCAGCGTGTTCAGCAGGTCCATGGAAGCCGATCCTTGCCTACCTGACCCGCCCAGGCAAAGGAGACTTCATACAACAGAGCCACTTCGACGTGTGGGTATCGCCACATCCTTCGGCGCGTGCCCGACGGCTAATGTCTGTTCACTGCCTACAAAAAGCCCGGAGGAGCCATGGCGTTCGGCTGGATCGACGAGCAGGCGGAGCTGCGGCGCCGCGCCGGTCTCGTCAGGACCCTCCGCCCGCGCCCGGCGGACGCCCCGCTCCTGGATCTGGCGGGCAACGACTACCTGGGTCTCGCCCACCATCCCGAGGTCGTCGAGGGCGCGGCGCGCGCCGCCCGCACCTGGGGCGCGGGCTCGACCGGCTCCCGGCTGGTCACCGGCACCACCGGACTCCACGCCGAGCTGGAACGCGAACTCGCCGTGTTCTGCGGGTTCGAGGCGGCCCTCGTCTTCTCCTCCGGGTACACCGCGAACCTCGCCGCGGTCACCGCGCTCGCCCCGCACGGCACGCTCCTGGTCTGTGACGCGGGCAACCACGCCTCGCTGATCGACGGCTGCCGACTGGCCCGCGCCGAGCGGCAGATCGTCGGACACCGCGACCCGGAGGCGGCGCGCAAGGCGCTGCGCGCGCACGAGGGACCCGCGCTCGTGGTGTCCGACACCGTGTTCTCGGTCGACGGCGACGCCGCTCCGCTGGGCGAACTGGCCTCCGTCTGCCGGGAGTTCGGCGCGGGTCTGCTGGTGGACGACGCGCACGGGCTCGGGGTCCTCGGTGACGGCGGGCGCGGCGCGGGGCACGCGGCGGGGCTCGCGGGCGCCGACGACGTCGTGGTGACGGCGACGCTCTCCAAGTCGCTCGGCAGCCAGGGCGGGGTGGTCCTCGGGCCGGCCCGGGTGATCGACCATCTGGTCAACGCGGCACGGACGTTCATCTTCGACACCGGACTCGCGCCCGCCTCCGTCGGAGCGGCCCTGGCGGCGCTGCGGCTGCTGCGCCGGGAGCCGGAGCGGGCCGCGCGCGCCCGGCGGGTCGCGGCGGAACTGCACGCACGGCTGACCGCCGCGGGCCACGAGGCGGTGCGCCCGGACGCCGCGGTGGTCTCCGTACGTGCCCCGTCCCCGGAGGAGGCCGTGCGCTGGGCGGCCGACTGCCGTGCCGCCCAGGTGGCCGTGGGGTGTTTCCGTCCTCCTTCCGTGCCCGACGGGATCAGCCGGCTCAGGCTGACGGCCCGTGCGGATCTCTCCGGGGAGCAGATCGAACGCGCTGTACGAGTGATCGGCGAGACGCGACCATGAGTCGGCGTGACACGGCCGTGCGTCGTCCGAGAGGGAAGTGATCAGACTCGCTCAGATCCGAACAGACTGGGTGGAGTCATGCTGGAACCGATCAGAACTGTTCAGGTGCGGAGTGCCCGGTCGGACGGCGTCCGATCAGACGCGGAACGCGGCCGTGAACCCCGCCCAGCTGTCGGGGGAGAACAGCAGCGCGGGCCCCGCCGGTTCCTTCGAGTCGCGGACGGCGAGCAGCCCGGCACGGTGTCCCGAGCGCGTCAGGGCCGTCTCGACGCAGTTGTTCGCTCCCGTGCTGTAGCTGCTGCGCAGCCAGCGCACGCCGTGCAGTTCGGCGGTGGAAAGGACGTTCCGAGGCAGTGCTGACATGGTGCCTCCTTACGCGCCGTCAGCTATCCCGGCGATGTAATCCAACGAATCCTCGGGCGAGAGGGCGCGGATCTGAAGGGTGGTGAAGGCCTCGGTGTAGGCCCGGAGGTCTTCTTTCCGTTCGAGATAGAGGCTACTCGTCAAGTGGTCGAGCACCACCACGTCCAGATCAGAAGTGCTCGAAAATGAGAAAATAACGAAAGGGCCGGTCACGCCCACATGCGCCCCGGCAGTGAACGGCAGTACCTGGAGTCGCACTTGGGGGAGTTCCGCCGCCTCGATCAGGCGATGCAGCTGCCGCACCATCACGCCAGGGCCGCCGATCTCACGGCGCAGCACCGCCTCGTCCAGGACCGCGCTGAGCCGCAACGGCGGCTGGCCGCGCAGCACATGCTGGCGGGCCAGCCGCACCTCGACCAGCGCGTCGAGCCGTTCGTCGTCGAGGCCCCCGACGGCGGCGCTGGTCACCGCCCGCGCGTACTCCGGGGTCTGGAGCAGTCCCGGCACCACGGAGGTCTCCAGTGTGGCCATCGCGCTCGCCTGCGACTCCAGGCTGATGAAGTCCCGGTACGTCGGCGGAAGCACCCCGCGATAGGCGTGCCACCAGTGGTGTCCGCCGTTGCCGCCCTCGTCGCCGCCCGCCAACACCATGAGCAGTTCGCGCTGTTGGGGATCGGCCACCCGGTACGCGTCCAGCAGTAACCGCACATCGGCCTGTTTCACCCCACTGGCGCCGGTCTCGATCCGGCTGACTTTCGACTGGTGCCATCCCACGATGCGGGCGGCCTCGCCGCTCGTGAACCCCGCGACCGTCCGCAGGGTGCGCAGTTCCGCGCCGAGTTTCCGGCGGCGCACCGCGGGACCATGTTGCATGGAGTACTCCCTACTCCTTCCGGGCCACTCAAATACGGTCTCGCGTCGCAGAGTTCACCGCTTCGAGCGACAGATATATGCATATCTTGGGGGATCGCCAGCCGGGACGGGCGCGGTAATGGCAGTCTGGCGGCGAACCACCAGTCCGGGACCGTACTCGAACCATCCGTTCCATGTCGGACTCCGGTCCCGAGGGAAAGGGACGACGTCGCCATGGCAGACCACCTGGAAGCATCCGTCACTCTGCCGAGCGAGCCCGCATCGGTCTCCGCGGCCCGCGGCTACGTGGTGTCGGCGCTCGCGGAGTGGGGCCTCGCGGCCGACAGCGACGCCGCCGACACCATCCGCCTGATCGTCTCCGAGCTGGCCACCAACGCCGTGCAGCACACCTTCGGCCAGTCGCCGACCTTCACCGTGGTGATGGAGCTCGAACGGCACGAGCGGCTGCGCGTCGGGGTCACCGACAGCCACCCCCGGTTCCCGAAGCGGCTGCCGGCCGCCGTGCAGCAGGACAACGGCCGGGGCATGGTGATCATCCGCTGGCTGGCCGCCGAGTGCGGCGGCCGGGTGCGGGTGTGGCCCACCCGGGAGGGCGGCAAGACCGTCTCCATCGAACTGCCGTGGACGGTCGAGGCCCGCCCGGTGTCGCGAGCGGGCCGGCAGGAGCCGTAGCGGCCCCGTGGCCGCCGCCTCAGGACCGGGAACGGCGGTGCCGCCGCCGCGGGGCCGGGACGGGCCCTGACGGCGACGGCGAAGCTGCCGGTGCCCTCGGGGGGAGGGTCAGCTGACCCGGCCGTACCAGACGCTCTTGGTCCAGATCTTCTGCAGGCGCACCACGTCCCCGGACTTGGGGGCGTGCCAGATCTTCCCCTTACCGGCGTAGATGCCGACGTGGTAGACGCTGGAGCCCGAGTGGAAGAACACGAGGTCCCCGGCCTTGCGGCTCTTGGACGACACGTGATGGGTCTTGTTGTACTGCCCGGCGGCCGTCCTCGGCAGGCTCTTGCCCGCCTTCTTGAACGAGTACAACGTGAGCCCGGAGCAGTCGAAGCGACCAGGTCCTGTGGCGCCGTACCGGTAGGGGGAGCCCTTCTTGGACGCCGCCACCTGAAGTGCCTTCGTCGCCGGCGCGGCGGCCGCCGCGGACGACGCGACACCGGGGACCACGACCGAACCGCCCACGGCGGCGATCGTGAGGGCCGAGGCCGTACCGGCCCTGACCATGAGCGACGGGACACGATTGAGCGCAGTCATGCGCAACCCTTCGTCAGCCGCCTGTGAAGGATGACCTGTCGGATTCGGGCTGGCGAAGTTGCCCGGCCGCGCGGTCGCGGCTTCACCCCAAGGGCTGCTCGGACCCGGTCATGGCGTGACCGTCCCGGCGACCCGTCGTGCTCGGGTCCTCCACTCCTGCCGATCCACTCCTGTCGACCGGTCATCCGGGCGGCGGCAGGACTCGGCGTCCGCCCGGATCGCCCCGCCGCTGCGGCGGGGGCTTGTCGTCGTCACGGATCTTGGCGTACGGATGTCTGAAAATCCCAATGCAATCGGGTATTTGTGTTGTTCCTCACCACTCGCCCGTTCGGGTGGACATCTGCCGCCGCGCGCCGCGGCCGAGGGCGTGGGGGACGCCCGGACCAGCGGCGAAGGGCCTCTCGGCGGCGCTGCGGTACGCGGGATGCGCAACTCCGAGGTCCCTGATGAGCAGTCATGAGTCCTTCGAATGGGGGTAAGTCGTTTGGTCCGTTTCGACCGGCTCCTGGACACCGCGTGGCTGTACGTCAACTTCCCGTGGCCGGCGGCAGGGTGACCCGGGCCGTACGGCGTTCGCCGTCGAGCACCCGCAGGGCGCGGGCGAGGGTCGGCGCGTGCAGTTCGCTCTCGCCGCGCTGGTGCATCGTCGCGAGCGCGTCCCGCAGTTCGGTGGCCCGCGCCACCAGGGCCTGCGCCGCCCGCAGTCCGGCGTAGGTGTCCCCGTGCCGGCCGGGGTTGATCCGGCCGAGCAGGTCGACGGCGTCGAGGTAACGGTCGATCAGTTCGCCCTCGGCGCGAGTCAGCGCGGGCAGTGGCGGCAGCTCGGGCGGCAGCATCGGCGGCTCACCGCCCGGTGGGCGGCACGGCGGCGGACCCGAGGCCGGCCACGATCGGGTCCACCGGCCCGTGGGCCACGGCCTCTCGGGTGTCCTGGGCCGGGTCCCGCCCAGGGCGCGCCGTCCCCATCGCGGTCATCTCGGGCAGGACGTGGCGGGCGGACCCTCTGGTCATGACGTACCCCTCCTGAGTCGGAGCCGGCCCCTGGCGGAGCGCTCCGTCGAAAATGTACAGGACGTACAGACGGTGGGGTGGCGTTCGCGGACATCCGCGTCGCCAACGCCCCCGCCCGCCCCGGTCGGTCGGGGTGCGGCGGCTCGACTGCCGCCGGTGCGCGCGCTGGTGACGGTGCGACGGGCCCGGCGCGCCCAAAGGAGCGGCCCGCGCCTCCGCGCCCCAGCCCGGCGCCCCCGACGACCCGACCCGACGGCCTTCCGCTCCGGCTCGGACGCCCCCCGCTCCGCCCGGACGTCCTACCGCTCCCGGCCCCGGCGACCGCTCTCCCGTGCCCGGCGACCTCCCCTTTCCCGGCCCGGCCCGGTGTCGGAGGGCCGCCGTAAGCTAGGGGCCATGGCCTACGAGATTCCCGTGACCCAAGCCAGGGCCGAGCTGGCGGACCTGATCAATCGGGTGGTGTACGGCGGCGAGCGCGTGGTCGTGACGCGGCACGGGAAGCCCCTGGTCGCCCTGGTCTCGGCCGCCGACCTGGAGCGGCTCGCCGAGCTGGACGCCGCCGCTGACGAGCCCGTCGTCAGCTCCGTCTCCGCCGTCCGCGAGGTCGCCTCCGCCCCGCGTGAGCACCAGCGCTACGGGGTCGCGGCGGAGCACCGGCGGCCCGGCGGCCCCTGAACCTGAACCGCGGTCCGGCGCCCTCGCGCCCGGCGGTGGCGCCCCCGCCGCCCGGCGGCCTGCCCGCGCGGACTCCCGTCGTCTCCCCGCGGCCGGCCCGTGCCGCCCCGCCGCCGCCGTATACGTTCCGCCGAGGGTGCCGGGAAGCGGCCCCGGGCCGGGTCGCGTGATCACCGCGAGGTTAACTTGTTCGAAACCCTGCCCAATTAGCCTGCCGATCCACGCCACCAGGGACGTCGCCCCGTGGCCGCGGCAATCCGGGCCCCGCGCGGCCCGGAGCGAGGACTGTGAGGTGTGATGTGCAACTGACCCCGCACGAGCAGGAGAGGCTGCTGATCCATGTGGCGGCTGACGTGGCGGAGAAGCGCAGGGCCCGCGGGCTGCGGCTCAACCACCCGGAGACGGTCGCGCTCCTCACCTCCCACATCCTGGAGGGCGCCCGCGACGGCCGGACCGTCGCCGAGCTGATGGCCTCGGGACGGACTTTGCTCACCCGGGACGACGTCATGGAAGGCGTCCCCGAGATGATCCACGACGTCCAGGTCGAGGCGACCTTCCCGGACGGCACCAAGCTCGTCACCGTCCACGAACCGATCGTCTGAGGTGCGCCCGTGATTCCCGGAGAGATCCTGTTCGCGGACGACCCGGTCGTCTACAACGCGGGCCGCGAGGTCACCCGCCTGACCGTGCTCAACGCCGCCGACCGCCCCGTCCAGGTCGGCTCCCACTACCACTTCGCCGAGGCCAACCCCGGACTCGACTTCGACCGCGCGGCGGCCCGCGGCAAGCGGCTGAACGTCAGCGCCGGCACCGCCGTCCGCTTCGAGCCCGGTATCCCCGTCGACGTCGAACTCGTCCCCCTCGCCGGTGCCCGGGTCGTGCCCGGACTGCGCGGGGAGACCGGAGGTGCCCTCGATGCCTGAGATCTCCCGTGCCGCCTACGCCGACCTCTTCGGCCCCACCACCGGCGACCGCGTCCGGCTCGCCGACACCGATCTGCTCGTCGAGATCGAGGAGGACCGCAGCGGCGGCCCCGGGCTCGCCGGCGACGAGGCCGTCTTCGGCGGCGGCAAGGTCATCCGCGAGTCCATGGGCCAGTCCCTCGCCACCCGCGCGGACGGCGCCCCCGACACCGTCGTCACCGGCGCGCTGATCATCGACCACTGGGGCATCGTCAAGGCCGACGTCGGCATCCGCGACGGCCGGATCACCGGCATCGGCAAGGCCGGCAACCCCGACACCATGGACGGCGTCCACCCGGACCTGGTGATCGGTCCCGAGACCGAGATCATCGCGGGCAACGGCCGCATCCTCACGGCCGGCGCCGTCGACGCGCACGTCCACTTCATCTGCCCGCAGGTCGCCGACGAGGCGCTCGCCTCCGGTGTCACCACCCTGGTGGGCGGCGGCACCGGACCCGCCGAGGGCTCCAAGGCCACCACCGTGACGCCCGGCCCCTGGCACCTGGCCCGGATGCTGGAGGCGATGGAGGGCCACCCGGTCAACATCGGTCTCCTCGGCAAGGGCAACACCGTCTCCCAGCAGGGGATGCTCTCCCAGATCCGCGGCGGCGCCCTCGGCCTGAAGCTGCACGAGGACTGGGGCTCGACGCCCGCCGTCATCGACGCGGCCCTCACCGTCGCCGACCGGACCGGCGTCCAGGTCGCCATCCACACCGACACCCTCAACGAGGCCGGATTCGTCGGGGACACCCTCGCCGCGATCGGCGGCCGAGGCATCCACGCCTACCACACCGAGGGCGCGGGCGGCGGGCACGCGCCCGACATCATGACCGTCGTCTCCGAGCCGCACGTGCTGCCCAGCTCCACCAACCCCACCCGGCCGTACACCGTCAACACCGCCGAGGAACACCTCGACATGCTGATGGTCTGCCACCACCTCAACCCGGCCGTCCCCGAGGACCTCGCGTTCGCCGAGTCCCGCATCCGGCCCTCCACCATCGGCGCCGAGGACGTCCTGCACGACCTCGGGGCCATCTCGATCATCTCCTCCGACGCCCAGGCCATGGGCCGGATCGGCGAGGTGATCCTGCGCACCTGGCAGACCGCGCACGTGATGAAGCGCCGCAGGGGCGCCCTGCCGGGCGACGGCCGCGCCGACAACCACCGGGTCAGGCGCTACGTCGCCAAGTACACGATCAACCCGGCGCTCGCCCAGGGCCTCGCCCGGGAGATCGGCTCGGTCGAGACCGGCAAACTCGCCGACCTGGTGCTGTGGGAGCCCGCGTTCTTCGGTGTCAAGCCGCTCCTGGTGCTCAAGGGCGGTCAGATCGCCTACGCGCAGATGGGCGACGCCAACGCGTCCATCCCGACCCCGCAACCCATCCTGCCGCGCCCGATGTTCGGCGCGATCGGCCGGGCGCCCGCCGCCAACTCCTTCAACTTCGTGGCGCCGCTCGCGATCGAGGACGGACTGCCGGAACGGCTCCAGCTCGGCAAGCGGTTCGTCGCCATCGAGTCGACGCGCGCGGTGACCAAGGCGGACATGCGGGAGAACGACGCGAGGCCCCAGGTCCTGATCGACCCGGACAGCTTCGCCGTGCACATCGACGGCGAGCTGGTCGAGGCCCAGCCCGCCGCCGAACTGCCCATGGCCCAGCGTTACTTCCTCTTCTGATGTCCAGGTCGGCACTGCTGGTCCTGGCCGACGGCCGGTTCCCCGCCGGAGGGCACGCGCACTCCGGCGGGGCCGAGGCCGCCGTCAAGGACGGCCGGGTCACCGGCGCCGCCGGCCTCGCGGACTTCTGCCGGGGCCGGCTGCACACCACCGGCCTGGTCGCCGCCTCCCTCGCGGCGGCGGCCTGCCTCGGCCTGGACGTAAGGGAGTTGGACGCGGCGGCCGACGCGCGCACCCCCTCACCCGCGCTGCGCACGGCCGCCCGCAAGCTGGGCAGGCAACTGACCCGGGCCGCGCGGGCGACCTGGCCGGCCGCCGAACTCGACGCGCTGGCACGGGCGTTCCCCAAGGGGGCGCACCAGCCTGTGGTGTTGGGGCTCACGGCACGCGCCGCCGGTCTCGGACCGCTCGACGCCGCGTACTGCGCGGCCTACGAGAGCGTGAGCGGGCCCGCGTCGGCGACGGTGCGGCTGCTGAGCCTCGACCCGTTCGACGCGACCGGGGTCCTGGCCCGGCTGGCACCCGAGACGGACCAGGTCGCGGACCGGGCCGTGGAGGCGGCCCGCCGGGCCGCCACGGACGGCGTGGACGCCCTGCCCGCCGCCTCCGCCCCGCTGTCGGAGATCGGCGCGGAGGCGCACGCCGGCTGGCCGGTACGCCTGTTCGCGTCGTGAGCCAGGGGGCTGCCGCCCCAGGGCACAGAGCACTTTAGGAGCCGTACATGCACCTCGATCACCTCCACGACGGCGCCCTCGCCGTCAGCGCCGACGCCCGGCGCCCCGACGGGACCCGGCGTGCCCTGCGCGTCGGGCTCGGCGGCCCGGTCGGCTCGGGCAAGACCGCCACCGTCGCCGCCCTCTGCCGGGCGCTGCGCGACGAACTGTCGCTGGCCGTCGTCACCAACGACATCTACACCCGCGAGGACGCCGAGTTCCTGCTCCGCGAGGCCGTGCTGCCGCCCGAGCGGATCAGCGCGGTGGAGACGGGTGCCTGCCCGCACACCGCGATCCGCGACGACATCTCGGCCAACCTCGAAGCCGTCGAGGACCTGGAGGACGAGGTCGGCCCGCTGGACCTGATCCTCGTCGAGTCCGGCGGCGACAACCTCACCGCCACCTTCTCCAAGGGCCTCGTCGACGCGCAGATCTTCGTGATCGACGTGGCGGGCGGCGACGACATCCCGCGCAAGGGCGGCCCCGGCGTGACCACCGCCGACCTCCTCGTCGTCAACAAGACCGACCTCGCCCCCTACGTCGGCTCCGACCTGGCGCGGATGGCGGCCGACGCCAAGGCCCAGCGGGGCGAACTGCCCGTGATCCTCCAGTCGTTGCGCGCCGAGGGCGGGGTCGACGACGTCGCGGCCTGGGTGCGCGGGCGGCTCGCCGCCTGGAGCGTGTGAGCGTGAGCGGGGTCCGCGCCACCGCCCGGATCGTCGCCCGCGCCGACGGCCGGGGCGGCACCTCCCTGCCGGTCCTGGAAGGTGACGGGCCGCTGGCCCCGCGACGCACCCGGGGGAGCGGGGACGAGGCCCGGGTGATGCTCGTCGGCGCGATGAGCGGCCCGCTCGGCGGCGACCGCTTCGCGGTGCGGGCGGCCGTGGAGAGCGGCGCCCGGCTGCGGGTCGGCTCGGCCGCCGCCACCATCGCGCTGCCCGGCCAGGCCAAGGGCGAGGCCCGCTACGACGTCCACCTCGACATCGCCGAGGGCGGCGAACTGACCTGGCTGCCCGAGCAGTTGATCTCGGCGGCCGGCAGCGACCTGTATGTCACCACCCGGGTGGAGGCGGGCGAGGGGGCCAGGATCGTGCTGCGCGAGGAGCAGGTGCTCGGACGGTTCGGCGAGGAGCCCGGCCGGCTCACCAGCCGTCTGACGCTGCGGATCGGCGGGGGGCTGGTCCTCGACCAGGAGCTGGCCTGCGGTCCCGGTGCCCCCGGCGGCTGGGACGGCCCCGCCGTGCTCGGCGGCCACCGCGCCGTCGGCCAACTGCTGCTCGTGAGACCCGAGTTCGCCGCCGATCCGCCTCGGGCACGACTGCTCGGAGAGGGGGCCGCACTGGTGCCGCTCGCCGGGCCCGCCGTCCTGGTGACCGCTGTCGCGGCCGACGCCCGGCTGCTGCGGCGGGTGTTGGACGAAGCCCTCGGTCAACTGCCCTGACCGCTCAGCGGGACATCACATTCCGGCTATCGGATTGGCAAAGAAGGTCAACGACCCCTGTTCTCAGGAAGCTCACAGCAGCGAGGATCCCCCGTACCGAATCGAAACGATGTACGGGGAGGTCCCACTTGAGGGGTATCAGAACGAACAGGCGGGCGGCGGCGCTCGGTTCCGCCGGCGTGTTCGTCACCGCCGCGCTGATAGCCGGCGCCGTCGCCGCGCCCTCGGCCAGCGCCGGAACCCGGCACGGCCAGGACCGTGAGGCGCGCGGCGCGGCCATCGCGGCGGAACGGGCCGCGAAGACCGGCATCGACTGGAAGGACTGCCCCGCCGACTGGGGTCTCGTCGCCCCCATCCAGTGCGGCTGGGTCAGCGTCCCGCTCGACTACGCCAAGCCCTACGGCAAGCAGATCAAGCTCGCCGTCGACCACATCGGCAACACCGGCACCAAGGCCGAGCGCCAGGGCGCGATCGTCTACAACCCCGGCGGCCCCGGCGGCTCCGGTCTGCGCTTCCCGACCCGGGTCACCAACAAGAACCCGGTCTGGGCGAACGTCGCCAAGGCGTACGACTTCGTCGGCTTCGACCCGCGCGGCGTCGGCCACTCCGCGCCCATCTCCTGCCAGGACCCGCAGGAGTTCGTCAAGGCGCCGAAGCTCGACCCGGTGCCCGACTCCGAGGCCGACAAGCGCGTCCAGCGCAAGCTCGCCGCCGCCTACGCCAAGGGCTGCGCCGAGCGCACCGGCAAGCAGACGCTGGCCCAGATGACCACGCCGAACACCGTGCGCGACCTCGACGTGATCCGCGCCGCCCTCGGTGAGAAGAAGCTCAACTACCTCGGCGTCTCCTACGGCACGTACATCGGCGCCGTCTACGGCACGATGTTCCCCGGCCACCTGCGCCGCATGGTCGTCGACAGCGTCGTCAACCCGTCGCGCGAGAAGGTCTGGTACCAGGCCAACCTGGACCAGGACATCGCCTTCGAGGGCCGCTGGAAGGAGTGGCAGGACTGGGTCGCCGCCAACGACGCCGCCTTCCACCTCGGCACCACCCGCGCCGCCGTCCAGGCCAAGTGGCTCGACCTGCGCGCCACCGCCAAGAAGAAGCCCCTCGGCGGGGTCGTCGGACCGGCCGAGCTGATCAGCTTCTTCCAGAGCGCGCCCTACTACGACTCGTCGTGGGTGCCGGTCGCCACCGTCTTCAGCAAGTACGTCGCCGGCGACACCCAGGCGCTGATCGACGCCGCGGCTCCCGACCTGTCGGACACCGCGGGCAACATCTCCTCGGAGAACGGCAACGCCGTCTACACGGCCGTCGAGTGCACCGACGCCAAGTGGCCCACCAGTTGGCAGAAGTGGGACCGCGACAACACCGCGCTCCACAAGAACTACCCGTTCATGACCTGGGCCAACGCCTGGATGAACCTGCCCTGCGCGACCTGGCCCGTCAAGCAGCGGACCCCGGTGGAGGTCACCAGCCACAAGGAGCTGCCGCCGGTCCTGATCGTGCAGTCGACCAATGACGCCGCCACCCCCTACGAGGGCGCCGTCAGCCTGCACCAGCGCTTCAAGGGCTCCCGCCTGATCACCGAGAAGGACGCGGGCTCCCACGGCGTGACCGGACTGGTCAACTCCTGCATCAACCAGCGGGTGGACAGCTACCTGCTCACCGGCAAGCTCGACGCGGCCGACGTGACCTGCGGCCCGCACGCCACGCCCAAGCCGTAACCCTCACCCGCACACGGTGCGGGGGGCGGCCACAACGTCGGCCGCCCCCCGCACCGTTCGCACCCGCTCAGCCCAACGGCAGCCGCGGGAACCGCCGTTCCCGCTCGGCGGCCTGCTGCGCCTTCGCCACCGACGCGTACTCGTCGACGTACTCCTGCTCCGACAGCGACAGGATGGCGTACATGATCTCGTCCGTGACGGCCCGCAGGATCGCCTTCTCGTCCTCCATGCCGGCGTACCGGGAGAACTCCAGGGGCTCGCCGAACCGGATCGCCACCGGGTGGACGTTCGGGATGACCTTCCCGGGCGGCTGCGCCTCGAAGGTGCCGATCATCGCGCACGGGATCACCGGGACGCCCGACTTCAGGGCCATCACCGCGACGCCCACCTTGCCCTTGTAGAGCCGGCCGTCGTGCGAGCGGGTGCCCTCCGGGTAGATGCCGAGCAGCTCGTCCTCGGCGAGCACCCCGAGGCCCTCGCGGATCGCGGCCTGCCCGGCCTCCTTGCCGGTGCGGTCGACCGGGATCTGCCCCGCGCTGCGGAAGAAGGCCGCGGTGAGCCGGCCCTTGATGCCGGGCCCGGTGAAGTACTCCTTCTTCGCCAGGAACGTGATGCGCCGCTTGAGGATGGCCGGCATCAGGAAGTGGTCGGAGAAGGAGAGGTGGTTGCCGGCGATGATCGCGGCGCCGGTGGCAGGCACGTGGTCGAGGCCCTCGATGCGAGGCCGGAACAGCACTCTCAACAGGGGCCCCAACAGCACGTACTTGAGGACGTAATAGAACACGGGGTCGCTCCCAACGGTACCGATTCGGCCCGAGGGGGCCGCGTTCACACAGGTCAAGAGTGATGTTGGAGGAGATCAGTTTACGTGCGGGTCCTCTTACGTGTAACCGGCTCGGGCCGGTCCCATGCCGGTCGCGCACCCGCTGTCATGACGTTTCGTCAGATCCGGTCCTCCGTCCGGAACACGCGTTCCGAGCGGGATCAGCCACGATGACGGAGAATTGTTCGATGCCGCCTCAGCCGTCTCCGTCACCCCGGCCATCCCCGTCGTCCGGGCGGTCTCCGTCGTCCGGGCCATCGCCGTCGTCCCCGTCGTCCGGCGGCGCGCCGTATCCGCCCCTGGGCGGCAGGACCGGAGTGCTCCTGTGCGGTCTCGCCGGGCTGCTCCTGCTGGTGGCGGCCGTGGTGCTGCTGACAGGACCGCTGCCCGGCGCGACGGCCGCCCGGGACGACTACCGCTCCGCACGGCCCTGCCCCGCCGGCGCCGGCCGCGACGAGGGCGACTGCCTGCGGGACCGACAGGCCACCGTGGTCGAGGCCGGTGCCCCCGGGGAGAGCTGGCGGCAGATCTACCGCCGGCTCTCCTACACCACCGGAGGACACCGCGGCGAGGTGCGGTTGAGGGGCGGCGGCCCGGTCCTGTCGGCGGCCGAGCCGGGCGACCGGATCACCCTCACCTCCTGGCGCGGCGAGGTGCGGGCCGTCACGTCGGCGGGCGTCCGCGAGGAGACGGCGGCGGCACCCACCAGGACCCCCGGCGCGCTGGCCGCCACGGCGCTCGCCCTGCTGATCGCCGCCGGGATGTTCTGCTGGTGCGCGTACTGGTCGGCCCGCCGCTCGCGCTTCTCCCGTCTCGCCTCCCCCTGGCAGCTCGTGGTTCCCGTGGTGGCGTGCGCGCTGCTCGCGGCGACCGTCTTCGTCGTCGGACTCTTCGGGCCCGGCCTCACCGAGGTGCTGGTGTTCACGGCCGTCGCCACTGCGGTGACCGCGACGGCCGCCACCGCCGTCGTCCTCCTCACGGGCCGCCGCCGCACCGCCGGGTCCACCCGGTCTGCCGACGCGGACAGCGTCGAGATCGCGCCCGAGCGGTCAGCGGAGCAGCGGTGCGTGCCCGTGTCGCTGAGCGGGGACGTGCCCTACGACCTGCACGGCTTCGACTATCTGGTGATCGGTCCCGGGCTGCTCGCCGTCACCACCGATCCGACCGGCCGGGTCGCCAGACGGCCGGTCCCGCCCGACCTGGAGGCCGTCCGGGTCCGCCCGCCGCTCCGCACCGATCCGCGGCCCCCGCCGCACCACACCCACCTGGTGGTGGAGTGCCGCGACGGCGACACCCCCGTGCTGATCGCCGCGGACCGGCACGACATCCCCTGGATACTGGGCGCGCTCAGGTCCGGGGCCTGAGACGTCCCGGCCCGTGATCACCCGCGGGCGGAGCTGTGCCGGCGGGCCTGACCGGGTGAGACTGGGGTGCGGGGGCATCGGCCCGGAAGTCGAACAGGAGGGGTGGCGGAGATGCTGGTCGAGACGGTGTTCCGGAGCGCGGACCTGCCCACGGCCGAACGGTTCGAGGGCTGGCGCCAGGTCATGAGCGCCACCCACGCCCCGCTGGAGCTGCGCAGCACCCGCGCGGCCGACTTCCACGCGCGGCTGCGGCTGATCAGCCTCGGCGATGTCGCGGTCTGGCCGGCCGAGTTCGACCCCACGGTGTTCGTACGGACCCCGAAGCTGATCCGGCAGTCCGACCCCGAGATCTTCCACCTCACCCTGGTCCTGAAGGGGCACGGGGGAGTCGCCTGGAGCAGACAGGAGGCGACCTACGGACTGGGTGACTTCTACTCGACCGACTCCGCGCGGACGTCGGAGACCTGGACCAGTCAGGAACTGATCAGGACGGTCGGTGTGGAGGTCCCCAAGGCGCGGCTGCCGTTGCCGAGGGGCCGGGCCGAGCAGGCGATCGGGCGGCCGATGTCGGGCGGTACGGGAGTCGGCGCGCTGCTCGCCCTGTTCCTCACCCAACTCAGCGAGAACACCGGCCAGTACACCGCCGAGGACGCCCCGCGCCTCGGCACGGTCCTCGCCGACCTCGTCGCCGCGCTGTTCGCGCACACCCTCGAAACGGTCACGTCCCTGTCGCCCGAGACCAGGCGGCGGACCCTGGCCCTCGCCATCCAGGCGTTCATCCGGCAGAACCTGCACGACCCCGGCCTGACCCCCGGCGCGATAGCCGCCGCGCACTCCGTCTCGCTGAGCCATCTGCACCGCCTCTTCCGCGACGAGGGCGTCACCGTCGCCGCCTACATCCGCGGACAGCGCCTGGAGGGCGCCCGCCACAACCTCACCGACCCCGCCCTCCACGACACCCCCATCCATGTCATCGCCGCGCGCTGGGGGTTCCCGCGGGCCGCCGAGTTCAGCCGCCCTTCCGCGCCGCGTACGGCGTCCCGCCGAGGGACTACCGCCACGGGCCGTCCCGCACCGCCGCGTAGCGGGCTGCCTGCCGTCGGTGGCCTCTCCGGTCACTCGGGCGGCCCGGTCAGCGACTGCTCGGCCCAGATGACCTTCCCCTCGGGCGAGTAGCGCGTGCCCCAGCGCTGGGTGAACTGCGAGACCAGCAGCAGCCCCCGGCCGCCCTCGTCGGTGGTGCGGGGATGACGCAGATGGGGTGCGGTGGCGCCGCGGTCGGTGACCTCGCAGATCAGCGCGCGGTCCCGGATCAGCCGCAGCCTGATCGGTCCGCCCGCGTGCCGCATCGCGTTGGTGACCAGCTCGCTGACGACCAGTTCGGTGGTGAACGCCAGCTCCTCCAGGTCCCATTCGGTGAGCTGCCTGGCCGCCGCCTTGCGGGCGACCGCGACGATCGCCGGATCGGACGTCAGCTCCCAGTCGGCCACCTGGTCGGCGCCGAGCAGCCGGGTGCGGGCCATCAACAGGGCCACGTCGTCGTGCGGATGGGCCGGGACCAGTGCGTCGATCACCGCCTCGCCCCTGCGGTCGAAGGAGCCGGTGGCCCGTTCGAGCGCCCGCCGCAGCCGCTCCCGCCCGGCGTCGCCGTCCTCCCCGTCTCCGCCGCCGTCGCCGTCGGCGAGCAGGCCGTCGGTGTGCAGGACCAGGGTGCTGCCCGCGTCGAGCGCCAGTTCCACCGCCTCGAAGGGCGGGCCGCCCGCCCCGAGCGGCGGTCCCTGCGGCAGCTCGACGAAGCGGACCGTGCCGTCGGGTCGCACCACGGCGGGCGCGGGGTGCCCGGCGGCGGCCATCGCGCAGTGCCCGTCGACGGGGTCGTAGACGACGTAGACGCAGCCGGAACCGACCGCCTGCATGCTGTCGCCGTACGAGTCGCCCTCCGGGTCGGGGCGCACCCCCTCCTCCTGGGCGGTCCTGCCCACCAGGTCGTCGAGGTGGGCGAGGATCTCGTCGGGCGGCAGGTCGAGGGCGGCGAGGGTGCGGACGGCGGTGCGCAGCCTGCCCATCGCGGCGGACGCGTCGATGCCGTGCCCCGGCACCTCCCCGACGACCAGCGCCACCCGTGCCCCCGACAGCGGGATCAGGTCGTACCAGTCGCCGCCGAGGCCGGTCAGCTCGTCGGCCGGCCGGTAGCAGGCGGTCACCTCCACCGCGTCCTGCTCGGGCAGCCGGCGCGGCAGCAGACTGCGCTGGAGCGCCAACGCGGCATCCCGTTCCCGGGTGTAGCGGCGGGCGTTGTCCACGCAGACGGCGGCCCGCGACACCAGGTCCTCCGCCAGATGCAGATCGTCCGCGTCGAAGGGGTCCTGGCGGCCGCGCCGGAAGAACGCCGTCACGCCCAGAGTCACGCCGCGCGCCCTGATCGGCACCACCATCGCGCTGTGCAGGCCCAGATCGCGGAAGGTGACCGCCCGCGCGCCCGGCGCCCGGCTCGCCCACTCGGGGGCCGTCGGATCGAGCCGCTCCTGCCGCCAGGCCCGCCCGGACGCCAGCGCGATCAGCGGCGGCGAATCCGCCAGGTACCCGGCCTCGGCGCCGATGTCGACGAACGCGGCCTCGGCCACGTCCCCCGCGGCGCCGTCCGGGCCCCGCTCAGGGTCGACCGACCGGTGCCCGGCCCGGCGCAGCACCGGACGCTCGGGACCCTCGGGCGGCGGCGCGGGTTCGCCGCCGCGCAGCACCCAGGCGAGCAGGTCGACGGTGACGAGGTCGGCGAAGTCGGGGACCGCCACGTCGGACAGCTCCTGGGCGGTCCCCTCGATGTCCAGGGTGCGGCCGATGCGCTCGCCCGCCCGGTCGAGGAGCGCGAGGCGCTGCCGGGCCCGGTGCCGCTCGGTGACGTCGACGACCGTGTAGCAGACGCCCGTCGGTCGGCCGTGCTCGTCCTCCAGACGGGTGAAGGACAGCAGGTGCGCGGTCTCCCGGTGCGGGGCCGACCTGGGATGGCCGACGTGCTCGTAGCCGACCACCGGCTCGCCGGTCGCCAGCACCCGCCGCATCTGCGCCTCGATGCCGTCGATGTCGAGGCCGGGCTGGATCTCCGCGAGCCTGCGGCCCAGGCGCTGTCCAGGGGGGCCGCCGCCGAACTGTTCGAGGGCCGGGTTCGACCACACGAACCGCAGCCCGGTGTCGACCACCGCTATCCCGACGGGGGACCGGGTGAGCATCTGCTCCAGGACGGTGCGGCTCAGGTCCCAGCCGGGACCGCAGGCCAGGTCGGAGAGCAGGACGAGCCAGCGGACGGCTCCGTCGGGTTCCACCGCCCGGGTGACCCGCGCCATCACCCGCACCGGGCGTCCGTCCGCGCGCAGCGCGGTCAGCGGGCCCGCCCAGTCGCCGTCGGTACGGCACCGTTCGGCCAGCTCGGGGAGGCGGGCCGCGTCGGCGGGCGCGAGGAAGGCGGCGACGGGCGTGCCGACGGCCTCGGCGGCGGGGCGGCCGAGCAGGCGCTCGGCGCCCCGGGTCCAGCTCGTGACGGTGCCGCGCGCGTCGAGCAGCAGGGGCGCGGCATCGGCCACGTCGAACCGCTGCCGGTTCCCGCTCCGCTCCTCCTGAGCACCCACGGCCGACCTCTCTGTAGCGGAGAGTGGTCTTCCACTTCTTCCACCTCTGCCACCTCTTCTGTCTCTTCTCCATCTTCACTCGCCCCGCCCGCCCGTGCGCGTGACCAGCACCGGGGGAGTGAAGGAGAGTCGACGGGGCCCGACCGGGACGGACCGGGGTGGGAGATGAGCGGAGACGAGAGGCGACGGGACGGGCCGGGGCGAGACCGGAGTGGGTGACACCGGGGTGGGAGATGAGCGCAGACGGGACGGGTCCGGCGGTGCGGACCCGTCCCGTCCGCCCTCGGTGCCGCTCGGGCGCCCTGGCCGAACGCCCTGGTCGAACGCCCCGGTCAGGCGCCGTACTCGGACGCCCCGCTCAGGACACCTCCCGCGGGCCCCTTCACACGCTCCGCTCCAGCACCCTCCCCAGGGTGGCCAGGGCGTTCAGCAGCTCGTCCTCCGTGATGGTCAGCGGCGGCGCCAGCCGGATCGTCGAGCCGTGGGTGTCCTTGACGAGGACGCCCTCGCCCATCAGCCGGGCGCTGACCTCGCGCCCGGTGCCGAGGGCCGGGTCGACGTCGACGCCCGCCCACAGGCCGCGCGAGCGGAAGCCGACGACGCCCTTGCCGACCAGGCCCGTCAGACCGTCCCGCAGGACCGCGCCCAGCTCGGCCGCCCGGCGCTGGAACTCGCCCGTCTCCAGCAGGTCGACCACCGCCGTGCCGACCGCCGCGGCCAGCGGGTTGCCGCCGAACGTGGAACCGTGCTCGCCGGGACCCAGCACCCCGAGCACGTCCCGGTTCGCGACCACCGCCGAGACCGGCACGATCCCGCCGCCCAGCGCCTTGCCGAGCAGCAGCACATCGGGGACGACCGACTCGTGGTCCACCGCGAGAGTGCGCCCGGTGCGGCCGAGGCCCGACTGGATCTCGTCCGCGACGAAGAGGCAGCCGGTGCGCCGGGTCAGCTCCCGCACCCCGGTGAGGTAGCCCTCGTCCGGGATGATCACCCCGGCCTCGCCCTGGATCGGCTCGATCAGCACCGCCGCCGTGGTCTCGTCGACGGCGGCCTCCAGCGCCGCGAGGTCGTTGTACGGCACGATCCGGAACCCCGGCGCGAACGGCCCGAACCCGGCCCGCGCCGTCTCGTCCGTGGAGAACCCGACGATCGTCGTCGTCCGGCCGTGGAAGTTCTCCGCCGCGACCACGATCGTCGCCCGGTCGGCCGGGACGCCCTTCACGTCGTACGCCCACTTGCGGGCCACCTTGATGCCGCTCTCCACGGCCTCGGCGCCGGTGTTCATGGGCAGCACCATGTCGAGGCCGACAAGCCCCGCGAGCCGCTCCGCGAACTCCGCGAGCCGGTCGTTGTGGAAGGCCCGCGAGGTGAGCGTCAGCCGGTCGAGCTGCTCGTGCGCGGCCGCGATCAGCGCCGGGTGACGGTGGCCGAAGTTCAGGGCCGAGTAGCCCGCCAGCAGGTCGAGGTAGCGGCGCCCCTCGACGTCCTCGACCCAGACGCCCTCCGCGCGGGAGACCACCACGGGCAGCGGGTGGTAGTTGTGCGCGAGGACCGGCTCCTCCGCGCGGATCAGGTCCTCGGAGGAGCGGGTGCGGACGGGAGCGGTCATGAGCGGATCTCCTGGGTGCAGCACTTGATGCCGCCGCCTGCCTTGCGGAACTCCGAAAGGTCGACGGGGACGGGGACATAACCGTGCTCGGACAGCCGGGTGGCGAGCGCCTCGGCCTGCGGCGCGATGAAGACGTGCCGCCCGTCGGACACGGAGTTCAGACCGAACGCCGTCGCGTCCTCGCGGGTGGCGAGCACCGCGTCCGGGTACAGCCGCGCCAGCACCTCGCGGCTGCCCGCGGAGAACGCCTCGGGGAAGTACGCGATGTTGTTGCCGGGGCCGTCGTCCAGCACGAACAGCGCGGTGTCCAGGTGGTAGAAGTGCGGATCGACCAGCGTCAGGCTGACGACCGGGTGACCGAAGAACTCCTGCACCTCGCGGTGCGCCTCACGGGTGGTGCGGAAACCCGTGCCGGCCAGCAGGTAGCGGCCGGTCCACACGAGGTCGCCCTCGCCCTCGCACACGTACTCCGGGCGGTGGACGTCGAAGCCCGCCGTCTTGAACCACAGGTCGTAGTGGGTGGACTCCGGGCGCCGCTCCGGCGCGTGGAAGAGGGAGCCGAAGACCCGGCCGTCGAGGACGACCGCGGAGTTCGCCGCGAAGACCATGTCGGGCAGCCCCGGAGCCGGCTCCAGGGTGTCCACGTCATGGCCGTGCGTGCGGTAGGCGTGGATCAGCGACTGCCACTGCTCCCGCGCGAGATCGACGTCGACGGGGGTGTCGGGATGCATCCAGGGGTTGATCGCGTACTGCACGGCGAAGTGTCTGGGTTCGCAGACCAGGAAGCGCCGTCGGCGCGGCACACGGGTGTCGGTCACAGAAGGGTCCCTCCGCTTTCCTACGAAGGCCGACCAGTGTCGACTGGGGTTGACACCACGGTAGAAAATGACCGAGACGCCCGACAAGTGACGAAGATTGCGTGTCCCCGCAGGAACGCTGCGTCTTTGCCCGCTTCAGCGCACGTCTGGTGCGGGCTGGCTGGCCCCCGCCTCGGGGCTCTCCGGCAGCAGATGGGACAGCACCATCACACTGATCGTCTTCCGGATGAACGGCTCGGTACGGATGCGTTCGAGGACCGCCTCGAAGTGGTCCACGTCCCGCGCCCGCACATGCAGCAGCGCGTCCGCGCCCCCCGTCACCGTCATCGCCGCGGTGATCTCCGGATGGTTGCGCACCACCTCCGCGAGCCGCCGGGGCGGTGCCGCGCCCTCGCAGTACACCTCGACGTACGCCTCGGTGCGCCAGCCGAGCGCCTCCGGCGTCACCGTCGCCGTGAACCCCGTGATCACCCCGGTCTCCCGCATCCGGTCCACCCGCCGCTTCACGGCCGTCGCCGACAGCCCGACCGCGGAGCCGATCTCGGCGAAACTGGTCCGCGCGTTCGCCATCAACGCGGTGACGATCTTCCGATCGAGGTCGTCGAACGGGGCCGGCCTGCTGTTCATGGGGGCACTGTATGCGCCACAGCACCGGCCACGAACGACCACGCCGCCCACATGTCCAGCCGTCCGAATTCCACCTAGACTCCGGGTTCATGCTGCGCGCCCTCGCCGTCGACGACGAACGTCCCTCCCTGGAGGAGCTGCTGTATCTGCTGCACGCGGATCCGCGCATCGGCAGCGCGGAGGGCGCGGGCGATGCCACCGAGGCGCTGCGCCGCATCAACCGCGCCCTGGAGTCGGGGCCCGGCGGCCCCGAGGCGATCGACGTCGTCTTCCTCGACATCCAGATGCCCGGCCTCGACGGCCTCGACCTGGCCCGCCTGCTGACCGGGTTCGCCCAGCCGCCGCTCGTCGTGTTCGTCACCGCCCACGAGGACTTCGCCGTCCAGGCCTTCGACCTCAAGGCCGTCGACTACGTCCTCAAACCGGTCCGCAAGGAACGGCTCGCGGAGGCCGTCAGACGCGCGGCGCTCCTCGCCGGCAGCGCCCCGCGCATCCCCGTCCACGAACCCGACCCGGACCATCTGCCGGTCGAACTCTGCGGTGTGACACGGTTCGTGGCCGTCGACGACATCACCCACGTGGAGGCGCGCGGCGACTACGCGCGGCTGCACACCGACAAGGGCAGCCACCTGGTCCGCATCCCGCTCTCCACCCTGGAGGAACGCTGGCGCTCCCGCGGCTTCGTCCGCATCCACCGCCGCCACCTGGTCGCCCTGCGGCACATCGGTGAACTCCGCCTGGACGCGGGCACGGTGAGCGTCCTCGTCGGCGGCGAGGAGCTCCAGGTCAGCCGCAGGCACACGCGGGAACTGCGGGACCTGCTGATGAGGAGGCCCTAGTGCCGCAGGAGTCGGCCGAACCCCGGGTCGTCGTCATCGGGGCACCCCGCCGCACCCGCAGGGCCCCGGCCTACTACCGGCCGCGCACCGAGATCGACGAGCAGACCGCCCTCGGCCACACCTACGTCCGCTCCCTGATGCGCAGTCAACTCCGCGCTGCCCTTGCCGTGTTCGCGGTCCTCGTGCTGCTGGTCGGCCCGCTGCCGCTGCTGTTCGCCGCGATGCCCGACGCGCACCGCCTCGAATGGCTGGTCCTCGGCTTCTGCCTCTACGCCCCGCTGGTCCTGCTCGCCCTCTGGTACGTGCGGCGCGCGGAACGCAACGAACGGGACTTCGTACGCCTCGTAGAGGACCGATGAACTCCGGCTTCGCCGTGCCCGCCGTCGCCCTGGTGGTCGTCGCCACCGTCCTGGTCGGCGCCTTCGGGCTGCGCATCTCCCGCACCACCTCCGACTTCTACGTCGCCTCCCGCACCGTCGGCCCGCGCCTCAACGCCGCCGCGATCAGCGGCGAGTACCTCTCCGCCGCCTCCTTCCTCGGCATCGCGGGGCTCGTCCTCGTGCAGGGCCCCGACATGCTCTGGTACCCCGTCGGCTACACCGCCGGCTACCTCGTCCTGCTGCTGTTCGTCGCCGCCCCGCTGCGCCGCTCCGGCGCCTACACGCTCCCCGACTTCGCCGAGGCGCGGCTCGCCTCGCAGGCCGTGCGGCGCCTGGCCGGCGCCTTCGTGGTGGGCGTCGGCTGGCTCTATCTGATGCCCCAACTCCAGGGCGCGGGACTGACGTTGACGGTCCTGACCGACGCGCCCGACTGGCTCGGCGGAGTGATCGTCGCGTGCGTGGTGGTGGCGACCGTCGCGGCCGGCGGCATGCGCAGCATCACCTTCGTCCAGGCGTTCCAGTACTGGCTGAAGCTCACCGCGCTGCTGGTCCCCGCCCTCTTCCTGGTCCTCGCCTGGCAGGGCGACGGCGCCCCGCACCGCGTCTTCGCCGAACCCGCCGCCTTCCGCGAACAGCGTGTGGTGACCGTCGCGACCGCCCTCGACCTGCGCCTCGACCGGCCGCTCACCGTCACCGTCACCGGCACCGTCGACGGCCGCGCCCACCGGGGCGACGACGTCCTGCTCGGCTCCGGCACCCACCGGGTCGGCGGCGGCACCCGGCTCACGTTCGCCGCGGGCGACCCCGTCCCCGCCGCCGACCGCGGCAGCAACGGCGGCATGTCGACGTCCCTCACCGCGAGCCGCGAGGAGCGGCCCCTGTACGCCACCTACGGCCTGATCCTCGCCACCTTCCTCGGCACCATGGGCCTGCCCCACGTCGTCGTGCGCTTCTACACCAGCCCGCACGGCGTCGCCGCCCGCCGCACCACGGTGACCGTTCTCGGCCTGATCGGCGTCTTCTATCTGCTGCCGCCCGTCTACGGGGCGCTCGGCCGCCTCTACGCCCCCGAGCTGACCCTCAGCGGCTCCGCCGACGCGGCCGTCCTGCTGCTGCCCGACCGGATGATCGGCGGGCTCGGCGGCGACCTGCTCGGAGCCCTGGTGGCGGGCGGCGCGTTCGCCGCGTTCCTGTCGACGGCGTCCGGACTCACCATGGCCGTCGCCGGGGTCCTCACCCAGGACGTGCTGCCCGCGCGCGGGGTACGGCACTTCCGGCTCGGCACGGTGCTCGCCATGGCCGTACCCCTGGCGGCCGGCGCCCTGGTGGGCGGGTTGCCGGTGGCGGACGCGGTGGGGCTCGCCTTCGCCGTGTCCGCGTCGTCGTTCTGCCCGCTGCTGGTCCTCGGCATCTGGTGGCGGCGGCTGACCCCGCCGGGCGCGGCGGCCGGGATGCTGGTCGGCGGCGGCTCCGCGTTCCTCGCCGTGACCGCGACCATGGCGGGACTGCCCGGCACCGGCCGGCTGCACGCCCTGCTCGCCTGGCCCGCCCTCTGGTCGGTACCGCTCGGCTTCCTCACCATGATCCTGGTGTCCCTGGCCACCCCGGGCCGGGTCCCGGCGGGCACCGCCGCAATCCTGGCCCGCTTCCATCTGCCGGAGGAACTGTGGGCGGAGACCACACCATGAGCGGCTTCCTCGCCGGACTCTGTGTCGCCGTGCTGCCGCTGCTCGCCGCCGGGTTCTGGCTCGGCCGCCGCACCGCGGGGCCGCAGAGCCTCGGCGACCTCGGGACACCCGTCGAGCACGCCACCTTCCAGACCCTGCACACCGCGTCCCTGGCCGCGCCCCCGCTGCGGGCCGGGCTGACCGAGGAGACCGCGGGCCGGTCCGCCAAGCGGCTGCGGTCCCTGCTCGGCACGGACGCCCTCTGCCTCACCGACCGCACCCGGGTCCTGGTCTGGGACGGCGTCGGCGCCCACCACAGGGCCGAGATCCTGGAGCGGCTGGCCGCCGCCCGCGAGACCGGCCGCGGCGACGCCTTCGCGCTGAGCTGCGACACCCCCGACTGCCCGGCACGCTGGGCGGTGCTCGCCCCGCTGACCGTCGACGACCGGGTGCACGGCGCGCTGGTGGCCTGCGCCCCCCGGGAGTCCGCGGTCCTGGTGCGGGCGGCGGGCGAGGTCGCCCGCTGGGTCTCCGTGCAGCTGGAACTGGCCGACCTCGACCAGTCCCGCACCCGGCTCATCGAGGCCGAGATCAGGGCGCTGCGGGCCCAGATCTCCCCGCACTTCATCTTCAACTCGCTCGCGGTGATCGCCTCGTTCGTCCGCACCGACCCCGAACGCGCCCGCGAACTGCTCCTGGAGTTCGCCGACTTCACCCGCTACTCGTTCCGCAGGCACGGCGACTTCACCACCCTCGCCGACGAACTCCACGCCATCGACCACTACTTGGCGCTGGTGCGGGCCCGTTTCGGCGACCGCCTCTCCGTCACCCTCCAGATCGCCCCCGAGGTGCTGCCGGTCGCCCTGCCCTTCCTCTGCCTCCAGCCGTTGGTGGAGAACGCCGTCAAACACGGCCTGGAGGGCAAGGGCGCCTCCGCGGGCGGCCGAAGCCGCATCAGCATCACCGCGCGGGACACCGGCGCCGAGGCACTCGTCGTCATCGAGGACGACGGCGTCGGCATGGACCCGGCGCTGCTGCGCCGCATCCTGTCGGGCGAGGTCGGCCCGTCCGGCGGGATCGGTCTGTCCAACGTGGACGACCGGCTGCGCCAGGTGTACGGGGACGAGTACGGGCTCGTCATCGAGACCGCCGTCGGAGCGGGCATGAAGATCACCGCCCGGCTGCCGAAGTACCAGCCGGGCGTCCACACCGCGGGACGGGTGACCAAGGAGTGAGAATCAGTTGCCGCGCAGGGCGATCATGCCGAGCGTGATCAGCCCCAGCACGACCCAGCCGAACCAGAGCCAGCCGTTGCTGCCGAGGGCCACCGTGTAGGCCGTCACCGCGACCAGACCGCCCACGGTGAACACCCCCATGGTCTTCGTGGAACTGTCCGAGGAACCGGGCATCGCGACACCCTTCTGAAGGAATCGTCCTCCTCCATGGTGCCCCGAACCGCCGCCGGCCGTCAGCGCCCGCGGGTGTTCAGCGACGCGAGGTAGGCGTTGTAGGCCTGAAGCTCCTGGTCACCGTCCCGGTCGGCGGCCCGGTCGGACCGCTTGGCCTGCCGCTGGTCGGAGCGGTACCACTGGAACAGCAGCGCGATCAGCACCAGCACCGACGGGATCTCGCTGAACGCCCACGCGATGCCGCCCGCCGCGGTCTGGTCGGAGAGCGGGTCGACCCCGAGCGAGCCCGGCGGGTGCAGGAACGTGCTGACCATCGGCGTCGACGCCATCATCAGCGCGATGCCGAAGAACGCGTGGAACGGCATCCCCGCGAACAGCTCCAGCATCCGCATCAGATAGCCGGGCCGGTTGGGGCCCGGGTCCACACCGATGATCGGCCAGAAGAACACCACACCGACCGCGAGGAAGTGCACCATCATCGCGAGGTGCCCGGCCCTCGACCCCATCAGGAAGTCGAAGAGCGGCGTGAAGTACAGCCCGTAGAGGCTCGCGATGAAGAGCGGGATGGTGAACGCGGGATGCGTCACGATCCGCAGGTAGCGGCTGTGCAGCAGCATCAGCAGCACCTCGCGCGGCCCCTTGCGGCCCCGGCCCGCCGTGGGCAGCGCGCGCAGGGCCAGGGTGACCGGGGCGCCCAGCAGGATCAGGATCGGCGACAGCATGCTGATGACCATGTGCTGCACCATGTGCACGCTGAACATGACCATGCCGTAGTCGTTGAGCCGGGTGCACATCATCAGCACGACGGTCAGCACGCCGACGACGTACGAGACGGTCCGCCCGACGGGCCACGCGTCGCCGCGCCGCCGCAGCCGCACTACGCCCCACCCGTACAGGCCGAGCCCCACCAGACAGGCCACCAGGAAGAACGGGTCGGCGGACCAGCCGAGCCCCCGTGCCAGCGTGAACGGCGGCAGATCCATCGTCATGCCGTGCCCGCTGTGATCCATCCGAGGGCTCCTGTTTCGTGGGGCTTGTGCGTTCTGTCCCCGCTAGGTTATGGCGCCCCCGCCCCACGCCTGCGACCGGGGTCGGCCGCGGGCGTCCAGGACGTCTACAGCACGCACTCCGCTTCCTCGTACCGCTCCGCGGGAACCGTCTTCAGCGTCTCGACCGCCTCGGCGAGCGACACCATCACGATGTCCGTGCCCCGCAGCGCCGTCATCTTGCCGAACTCGCCGCGGTGCACCGCCTCCACCGCGTGCCACCCGAACCGGGTGGCGAGGACCCGGTCGTACGCCGTCGGCGTGCCGCCGCGCTGCACATGCCCGAGGATCACCGGACGCGCCTCCTTGCCGAGCCGCGCCTCCAGTTCGAGCGACAGCTGCCGGGCGATCCCGGCGAACCGCTCGTGCCCGTAGACGTCCTTGACGCCCTCGTCGAACTCCATGCTCCCGGCCCGCGGCTTCGCGCCCTCCGCGGCGACGACGATCGCGAACCGCTTGCCCGCCTCGAACCGCTCGCCGACCTTGCGGGCCAGCTCCTCGATGTCGAAGGGCCGCTCCGGCACGACGATGGCGTGGGCGCCCGCCGCCATCCCGGAGTGCAGCGCTATCCAGCCGGTGTGCCGTCCCATCACCTCGACGACCAGCACCCGCTGGTGGGACTCGGCGGTGGTCTTCAGCCGGTCGAGGGCCTCGGTCGCGACCCCGACCGCGGTGTCGAACCCGAAGGTGACGTCCGTGACGGCGATGTCGTTGTCGATGGTCTTCGGGACGCCCACGATCGGCAGCCCGCCGTCCGACATCAGCCGGGCCGCCTTCAGCGTGCCCTCGCCGCCGATCGGGATGATCGCGTCGAGACCCAGCTCCTGCACATGCCCCCTGGCCCGCTCCACGCCGTCCCGCAGATGCGAGGGCTGGACCCGGGAGGAGCCGAGGATGGTGCCGCCGCGGGCCAGGATGCCGCTCACGGCGTCGAGGTCGAGCTTGAGGTAGTCGCACTCCAGCAGACCGCGCCAGCCGTCCCTGAACCCGATGACCTCGTCGCCGTGGTCGACGACGGCGCGGTGCACGACGGACCGGATGACGGCGTTCAGGCCGGGGCAGTCGCCGCCGGACGTGAGGACACCAATGCGCATTGCCCGAAATACCTTCCCGACGTGGGACCGGGTACCGGACGTGATGTCGCGGTCGTCCGGCTGGATCGCGGCCACCCTACCGGCGCGAGGGGGGTCCGCCCCACCGGGCGTCCGCCTGCTGGACGAGCCCGCACATGTGAGCGGACAGGCCGTCAGGCGGGCCCCGGCCCGTTCCCTACGCGGGCTGCTGCGCGGAGGCGATGCGCTCGTTGCGCAGCGCCTCGTACCAGCGGTCGTCGGTCGGCGGCAGCGCGTTGACGTCGAGCGCCAGCTTCAGCAGCAGATCCGCGATGAGCGGGTTGCGGGCCAGCACCGGGCCGTGCATGTACGTGCCGAAGACGGTGTCGTTGTAGGCGCCCTCGGTGCCGTCCCCGGTGCCGTTGCCGTTGCCCAGGCGGACCCGGGCGAGCGGGCGGGCGGTGGGGCCGAGGTGGGTGACGCCCTGGTGGTTCTCGAAGCCGGTCAGCGGGGGCAGCCCGAGGCGCGGGTCGACGTCCCCGAGGACGTCGCCGACGCACCGCGCGCCCTCGCCGCGCACCGACACCACGTCGAGCAGGCCGAGGCCGGGCTCGCGCTGGCCGAGGTCGTTGATGAACTCGTGGCCGAGGATCTGGTAGCCGGCGCAGACCGAGAAGACGATCGCGCCGTTCTCCACGGCCCGGTGCAGACCGCCGTCCCGGCGCAGCCGCTCGGCCGCCAGCCGCTGCGGCCGGTCCTCGCCGCCGCCGATCAGGTAGATGTCGCCCGAGGTGGGGATGGGCTGGTCGCTGCGCACGTCGACGCGGGCCACGTCGAGACCGCGCTGCCGGGCCCGCCGCTCCACGACGAGCACATTGCCCTGGTCGCCGTAGGTGCTGAGCAGGTCCGGGTAGATCCAGACGATCCGCAGGCTGTTGTCGCTCATGGGGTGGACGTCCTTCGTGGTCAGTTGCCGACGCGGCGGCGCAGGTCCTGGAACGCGGTGTAGTTGGCGATGACCTCGATCCGGCCCGGCGGGCACAGCTGGACCGCCTGGTCGATGTCGTCGCAGACCTGGAAGTGCTGGTTGGCCACTTCGAGCCGGACCGCGAGGTCCAGCTTGCGGTCACCGATCACGCAGATCGGGTGGCCGGTCAGCCGCGTGTAGTCGACGTCCCAGAGCCAGGAGGTGTCGGTGCCGTCGGCGCCGCGCGCGTTCACCGAGAGGATCACCGGGGTGGGCGGCGGGTCGATCAGGGAGAACGTCTCCAGCCAGCCGGCCGGGTTCTTCGCGAGCAGCAGCCGCAGGTCGCGCTCCTTGAACTGCACGACGTCGTAGCGGCCGGCCACGGCCTGCACCTGGTACATCCGCTCCAGGGCGACCTGCGGCGGCACCCCGAAGACGGCGGCGACGGCGGCCGAGGAGGTGGCGTTCGCCTTGTTGGCGCGGCCGGGCAGCTGGAGGTGGATCGGCCAGGCCGAGCCGTGCGGGTCGAGGACGTGGTCACCGGAGAGCGACCAGCTCGGGGTGGGCCTGCGGAAGCCGCAGTCGCCGCAGAACCAGTCGTCGCCCGGACGCTGCATGACACCGCCGCAGGACGGGCAGGACCAGGCGTCGTCCTTCCACATCTGGCCGGCCGCGACCCAGATCACGTTGGGGGAGGACGACGCGGCCCACACCACCAGCGGGTCGTCGGCGTTCGCCACGACGACGGCCTTCGAACCGGCCAGGCCCTCGCGCCAGTTCTCCGCAAGCATCCGGGTCTCGGCGGCGCGGTCGAGCTGGTCGCGGGAGAGGTTGAGCAGCGCGATGCACTTGGGGTCGGTGTCCCGGGCGACACCGGCGAGGTACTTCTCGTCGACCTCGATGACGCCGTAGCGGGCGTCCGAGTTCCCGGCGAGCGCCGAGGTGATGCCGGCCGGCATGTTCGCGCCGAGCGCGTTGGAGACGACCGGGCCCGCCGCGCGCAGCGCCTCCGCGATCAGCCGGGTGGTGGTGGTCTTGCCGTTGGTCGCCGAGACGAGCACGACGTCCAGGCTCTGCGCGAGCCGTGCCAGGAGATCGGGGTCGAGCCGGAGGGCCACCTTGCCGCCGATCACCGAACCGCTGCCGCGCCCCGCGGCGCGCGACGCCGCCGCGACCGCCTTGCCCGCGGTCACGGCCAGCTTGGCCCGCGGCGTGAGCGGGTCCGAGTTGCCTGACATCAGTCCTCGATCCTCCTTGCGTACGCGCCGCGCCTCTGCCTGACGGCAACGTGGTGTGGACATCAGCCTATCGAGATCTGTTCATACTCCAGAATCCCGGCCCAGGCTGCGCGGCAGGTGTGGGTCGAGAGGACCGTACCCTTGCCGGTATGCGACACGGTCCCATCCCGGGCGCCCACGGGCGCGTCCGGCCCCTCACCCTGCTCGGAGACCCCTTGCTGCGCACCCCCTGCGCGGAGGTCACCGACTTCGGTCCCGAACTCGCGGAGCTGGTGGAGGACTTGTTCGCCACGATGTACGCGGCCAGGGGGGTGGGTCTCGCCGCGAACCAGATCGGCGCGTCGCCGCGGGTCTTCGTCTTCGACTGCCCGGACGACGAGGAGGTGCGCCATCTCGGGCATGTGGTGAACCCCCGTCTGGTGACGGCCGACGGAGTGGTGGTGCGGGGGCCCGAGGGGTGCCTGTCGCTGCCGGGCCTCGAAGCGGGCACGGAACGCCACGACCACGCGGTGGTCGAGGGGTTCACGGTGACGGGGGAGCCGGTCACGATCCACGGCACCGGGTTCTTCGCGCGCTGCCTCCAGCACGAGTGCGAGCACCTGGCCGGCGGGGTGTACGCGGACCGGCTCACGGGATGGCGCCGGCGCCGGCACGCCCGCCAGGTGGCGCGGGCGGCGTGGAGCCGGGGGCGAGCGGGCGGCTGACGGCCGGGTGAGCCGGTGCCTCCTGGGGGCGAGCGGGCGGCTGACGGTCAGGTGGAGGTCGGTCGCGCCGTTCCCCGCGCCCCTCGTGGCCTCGTCAGAAGCCAGGACCGCCCACCCGGTCCCCGGCGGCGGCCAGCCGGCCCCACAGCAGGTCCGCAAGGCTCCGTACCAGGTCCGTGCGGGAGCAGGGGCGTTCGCCCAGCCACCAGTCGCCCGCCGCGTGCATCATGCCGACGATGCCGTGCCCCCACACCCGCGCGAGCCGCTGGGTCTCCGGGCCGAGGTCGAGCCGTTCCTCGATGACCTGGGCCAGTTCCTCGCCCATCCGCCGCAGCAGCGGCACGCTGTGCTGGCCGACGTCGAACCCCTGGTCGGAACTCTGGGTGCCCTCGGCCGGATGCATGAGGAACCGGTAGACCTGGGGACGGGCCTCGATGGCCGCGAGGTAGGTGTCGAGGGTGGCCTCGACCCGCTCCCGCCGGTCGGCCGGCGCGTCGAGCGCCGCCCGCAGCGAGGCGAGCAGGGCGTCGGTGTGCCGCTGGGCGAGAGCGGCGTAGAGTCCGCTCTTGTCGCCGAAGTGGCGGTACAGGATCGGCTTGGTGATGCCGGCCTCCGCCGCGATGGCGTTCATGGAGGCCTGCGGTCCGTCGCGGAGCACCACTCTGTCGGCGGCCTCCAGCAGTTCGCGCCGACGGCGGTCGGCGGACCTCTGCTGGTCGGTCCGCTGCGTGGTGTCCATGATCTCTCCCCACCCGTGCTTGTTCGGTGACGCTTGCGCAAACTAGCACTCAACACCCTGTTCGCATCGAACGGGCTGCCGAGCCGTCATCGGGAGTTGACTTTTCCTACCCACGGGTAACAGACTCGGGTTACCGCTAGTAACATGTACGTGCGCTGCCGCTGGAGGGGACATGGCCGAGTTCACCATGGAGCTCAACGACGAACAGAAGGAGGTCAGGGACTGGCTGCACGGCTTCGCGGCCGACGTCATCCGCCCCGCGGCCGCCGAATGGGACGAGCGTGAGGAGACCCCCTGGCCGGTCATCCAGGAGGCCGCCAAGGTAGGCATCTACTCCCTCGACTTCTACGCCCAGCAGTACTTCGACCCCACCGGCCTCGGCATCCCGATGGCCATGGAGGAGCTGTTCTGGGGCGACGCGGGCATCGCCCTGTCGATCGTCGGCACCGGCCTCGCCGCCGTCGGCGTCCTCGCCAACGGCACCGAGGAACAGATCGGCACCTGGATCCCCCAGATGTACGGCGACCAGAACGACGTCAAGGTCGCCGCCTTCTGCTCCTCCGAGCCCGACGCCGGCTCCGACGTCGCCTCGCTGCGCACCCGCGCCGTCTACGACCAGGCCAAGGACGAGTGGGTGCTCAACGGCACCAAGACCTGGGCCACCAACGGCGGCATCGCCAACGTCCACGTCGTGGTGGCCGTCGTCGACCCGGAGCTCGGCTCCAAGGGCCACGCCTCCTTCATCGTGCCGCCCGGCACCCCCGGACTCTCCCAGGGCCAGAAGTTCAAGAAGCACGGCATCCGCGCCTCGCACACCGCCGAGGTCGTCCTCGAGGACGTGCGGGTGCCCGGCTCCTGCCTCCTCGGGGGCAAGGAGCGGCTGGACGAGCGGCTCGCCCGCGCCCGGGAGCGCGCCAGGTCGGGCGGCGAGCGGGTGAAGAACGCGGCGATGGCCACCTTCGAGGCGTCCCGTCCGGCCGTCGGCGCGATGGCCGTCGGCACCGCGCGCGCCGCCTACGAGGTCGCCCTCGACTACGCCAAGACCCGCGAGCAGTTCGGGCGCCCCATCATCGACAACCAGGGCGTCGCCTTCCAGCTCGCCGACATGCGCACCTCCGTCGACGCGGCCAGGCTCCTGGTGTGGCGGGCGTCCTGGATGGCGATCAACGGCAAGCCGTTCACGGCGGCCGAGGGGTCGATGTCCAAGCTGTTCGCCAGCGAGACCGCGAAGAAGGTCACCGGGCAGGCGATCCAGATCCTCGGCGGCAACGGATACACCCGTGAGTACCCGGTGGAGCGGATGCACCGCGACGCCGCGATCTACACCATCTTCGAGGGGACCAGCGAGATCCAGCGGCTGGTCATCGCCCGGACGCTCTCCGGGATGAACATCCGCTAGCGCGGGGCGGGTCGGTCCACGCGGGACGGCCCGCCCCCGCTCCCTTCAGGGCGCGTGCCGCAACGGCGTCAGCTGCTCGATGTCGTAGCGCGCCCGCAGGGCCTCGATCGCCTCGTGGTCGGGCGGGCCGCCGCCGCGCAGGATCTCCAGCAGCTCCTCGAAGTAGCGCTCGTGGTCCGGCGGCGGCGACGCCTGGAAGAACATCTTCGCCGGGGTGTCCGTCGGATTGGCGAACGCGTGCGGACAGCCCGGCGGGACGACGATGACCGTGCCGGGCGTCGCCCGCACCACCCGGGTGCCCGAACCCGACTCCCAGCGCTGCCAGTTGTCCGGGGTCCGCACCAGCGGCTCGAAGGCGAGCACGTCCAGCTCGCCCTCCAGCACATAGAACAACTCCTCGCTGCGGGCGTGCACATGGGCGCCGACGTCGAACCCCGGCGGTACCTCCACCTCGAAGGCGGAGGCCGTCCGGGAGTGCGCGCCGGTCACCTTGAACGTCACCCGCTGGGCCGGGGTCTGGACCACCCTGCCGTGCCCCGGCGGCACCAGCAGCCCCTCGGTCGCGGTCACCGCCCGCTCACCACGTCACCGGCAGGGCCTCGGGTCCCCGGATCAACGCGCCCTTGCGGAACGGCACTTCGTGCGCGGGCACGGCGAGCCGCAGCCCCGGGACGCGTTCCAGGAGCACGTCGACGAGCAGCTCCGACTCCAGCCTGGCCAGCATGCCGCCGGGGCAGTAGTGCGGTCCGAAGCCGAACGACACGTGCGGGTTGGGGTCGCGCGCGAAGTCGATCGTCTCCGGGTCGGGGAAGACCTCGGGGTCTCGGTTGGCCGCCAGGTACGACACATAGATCGGGTCGCCCTCGCGGATCGTCACGCCCCTGATCTCCACGTCCTCCAGGGCGATGCGGGACAGCCCGACCGCGTTGCGGTGCGGGACGAACCGCAGCAGTTCGTCGATGGCCCTCGGCCTGATCCCCGGTTCGGCGCGCAGCCGTTCGACCAGATCGGGCCGGGTGAGCAGCAGGTAGAACATCTGGCCGCTGTTGTTGGTGACCGCCTCGCCGCCGATCTGGAGCAGCACCGCGAGGCCCACCGCCTCGTCGAGGGTCACCTCCTCGCGCCCGACGGCCGCGCCGAGCAGCGAGGTGACGTCCTCGCCCGTGGCGCCCTCCCGCAGCCCGATCAGATCGGCGAAGTAGGCGCCCATCTCGCGTTTGGCCCGCTCGCTGACGTCGGCGCCGTGCGAGGACGACAGGATCAGCTGCGTCCAGACGTGCATGGAGTGCCGGTCGGCGGCCGGCACCCCCATCAGCTCGCAGATCACCGCGATCGGGAACGGGCTGAGGACGGTCGCCGTCAGGTCGGCGGGCGGGCCGTCCTGGAGGAGTTCGTCGACCAGTTCGTCGAGCAGCGCCCGGGATCTCTCCCTGACCCGCTCCACGCCGCGCGCCGTGAACGCGGCGGCGACCGTGCGGCGCAGCCGGGTGTGGTCGGGCGGGTCGAGGAAGCCGACCGCGCCCCGCTGCGGGATGAAGTGCGGGGCGAGCCGGGTGACGGGCCGGTCCATGACGGCCTCGCGGCTGAAGCGCGGGTCGTTGGCCACCGTCCTGACGTCGTCGTAGCGGGTGACCAGCCAGGCCCAGCCCTCGCCGTTGGGGAGCTGGACGCGGGTGACGGGACCCTCGCGCATCAGCTCGGTGAGGACCGGGTCGAAGTCGACGCCGGTCAGATCGAGGGCCGGCCAGGGCCGGACCGGGGGCAGGGTGGTGTCGGTGATCGTCTCTTCGGTCATGTCACGTCGTTTCGTCGTCCGTGCGCCAGCGGCCCAGGGCCATCTCGGCGGTGATACCGGGTCCGAACCCGGCGAGCAGCCCGCGCGCCCGGTGCTGGACGCCGCCCTCGTCGAACAGCCTGCGCAGCGCGTCCAGGACGACGGCGCTGGCGATGTTGCCGTACTCGGTGAGCGTGGCCCGGCTGAAGCGGAAGGCGTGCGGGTCGACCTTCAGGAACTTGCTCAGGTCGTCGAGGATGCGGGGCCCGCCCGCGTGGACTATGTAGAAGTCCAGGTCGGCGGCGTCCCAGCCGTGCAGCGCCGCCAGGTCCTGGAGGGCGGGGGCGAGCGGCTCCATGGTGGCGGGCACCCGCTTGTCCAGCAGGAAGTGGAAGCCGGTGGCCCGCACGTCGTAGGCGATCCAGTCCTCGGTCTTGGGGATCAGGTAGGAGCCGTTGCGCTCCAGGTCGATGCCCTCGCCGCCGCGCCCGCGCACCACGGCCGCCGCGACACCGTCGCCGAAGAGGCCGTTGGAGAGCAGCGAGCCGATGTTGAGGTCGGTGGGCTGGTAGCACAGCGAGCAGAACTCGCAGGCCACGATGAGCGCGTTCGCCTCCGGGTAGGCGGTGCAGAAGTCGTGGGCCCGGTTGATCGCCGCGCCGCCCGCCGCGCAGCCGAGCTGGGCGATGGGCAGCTGCCGGGTGGTGCTGTCGAAGTCCATCTCGTTGATCAGCCAGGCCGTCAGCGAGGGCATCATGAAGCCCGTGCACGAGACGTAGATGATCACGTCGATGTCGCCGGTGAGCAGCTCGGCGTCGTCGAGCGCCCGTTGGATGACGGACGGCACCCGGGCCTTCGCCTCGGCCTGGTAGAGCTTGTTGCGCTGCTCGAAGCCGGGGTGTCTCAGGGTCTCCTCGATCGGCTGCACGATGTGCCGGGTGCGTACTCCGGTGTTCGCGATCAGCCGGAGGGCCAGCGGGAGCTGGGGATGGTCGGCGTGCCGGGAGCGCGCCAGCTCCAGCGTCTGTTCCATCGTGATCACGTGCTCCGGGACGGACACCGAGGGTCTGCACAAAGTCGCCATGAACCATGCCTGCTTTCGCCTTCCGGAGGGCCTGCGCCCGCCGGTCAGAAGGTGGCTCACCTCAGAAGGTGGTGGATTCCACGATCACCCGCCGGGGCGACGATCTCGCGCCGGACTACTCCGTCTCGGGGACGCCGTGCCAGGGTCGAAGGGGGAGGCCCCTCATCCGGAACGACGGAGGACGCGATGGCGCACACCGCCGCGGAACTGCTGGACACGACCGTCGCCGAGCTGGCGCCCGATCCCGGGGCCAACCGCCTGGTGCCGCTCATCGCCCGGGGCGCGGCGGGCCCCGCCGTGCTCCAGGCGTTGGCCCTGGAACAGCGGTGGGTGATCGACGCGGATCGGCGCGCCTTCCTCCATCTGGAGCAACGCGCCGCGGAGGAACCGGAGGCGGCCGCCTACTTCCGTCTGCTGGCCGGCGGCGAGGAGCTGGCCCGGGGGCACCTGGCGGCCTTCGCGGCGGCCTGCGGCGTCGACGAGGCCCGGTCCAGGGCCCACCGCCCGAGGCCGGGCTGCCAGGCCTACCCGGCGTACGTGTCCTGGCTGGCCCTGAACGCGTCACCGACCGACGCGGTGCTGGCGATCACCGTGAACTTCTCCGCGTGGGGCGGCTACTGCGCGACCATCGGCGCCGCCCTGCGCACCCACTACGGCTTCACCGCCGAGGCGTGCGCGTTCTTCGACTTCTTCGCCCGCCCGGCCCCCGACCTCGACGAGAGCGCCACGGCGGCGGTCGGCGCGGGGCTGGCGACGGGCCGCCTCGACACCCACCTGGCGCACACCTACGGCGGCCTGCTCCAGAGCTACGAGGCGCTGTTCTGGGACACCCTGCTCCAGACGGCGTGATCCGGACGGCAGCCGTCAGGACGTGCCGCCGCTGCTGTGGGCGATGCACGCCACGTCGATGCGGTCGGCGAGCTTGGCGAGCTCGATGGTCAGCGCGGCCACCGTGTCCTCGTCGAGCCCGCCCTCCCCGGCCTCCACCAGATGCAGCCACCTGGCACCCACCGTGCGCAGCAGCTTGCTCACGTCGGCGGCAGTCACCTGCAAGGTCCCGCGGTCGTCGACGATCAGGGGGAGAGTCACTTCGCGGTTCACAGACGGGATGGTATCCGCGCCGCGCTCACGCACCGTGCCAAACGGTGGTGATGTTGCAGAACTCGCGGATTCCCTGCCCGGCCAGTTCGCGTCCGTACCCGGACCGCTTGACCCCGCCGAACGGGAACGCCGGATGGGAGGCGGTCATCCCGTTGACGAAGACCCCGCCCGCCTCCAGGTCCCGCACGAACCGCTCCACCTCGGCCTCCTGACGCGTCCACACGTTGGAACTCAGCCCGAACGGCGAGTCGTTGGCGATCAGGACGGCCTCGTCCAGGTCACCGGCGCGGTACAGGGTGGCGACGGGCCCGAAGGCCTCCTCGCGGTGGATGCGCATCTCCCGGGTGATGCCGGCCAGCACGGTCGGCGGGTACCACCAGCCGGGCCTGTCCGGCCGTTCGCCGCCGCACAGCACGTCGGCGCCGCCGCGCCTGGCGTCGTCGACCAGCTCCTCCAGATCGGCCCGCCCCTGCTCGCTGGCGAGCGGTCCGACGTCCGTGCCCTCCGCCATCGGGTCACCGACGGTGAGCGCCGCCATGCCCGCCACGAACCGCTCGACGAACGCGTCGTAGACGTCGGCGTGGACGATGAACCGCTTGGCGGCGATGCACGACTGGCCGTTGTTCTGCACCCGCGCGGTGACGGCGGTCTCGGCGGCCCGGTCGAGGTCGGCCGAGGGCATCACCACGAACGGGTCGCTGCCGCCCAGCTCGAGCACCGTCTTCTTGATCATCTCGCCGGCGGTGGCGGCGACCGCGCGTCCCGCCGGCTCGCTGCCGGTCAGGGTGGCCGCCTTGACCCGGTCGTCGCGCAGGATCGCGTCGATCGCGCCCGACCCGACCAGCAGGGTCTGGAAGCAGCCCTCGGGGAAGCCCGCGCGGCGCAGCAGGTCCTCCAGCCAGAGGGCGGTGCGCGGCACGTTCGAGGCGTGTTTGAGCAGGCCCACGTTGCCGGCCATCAGGGCGGGCGCGGCGAACCGCATCACCTGCCAGAGCGGGAAGTTCCACGGCATCACCGCGAGCACAGGGCCGAGCGGCCGGCAGCGGACCAGGGCGCGGCTGCCGCCCGAGTCCTTCACGTCCCGTTCGGCGGGCACCTCGTCGGCGAGCAGCGACTCGGCGTGCTCGGCGTACCAGCGCATCGCCTTCGCGCACTTGGCGGCCTCCGCGCGGGCCTGCGCGAGCGGTTTGCCCATCTCGGTCGTCATCGTGCGGGCGACGTCCTCGCGGTCCTCGTCGAGGAGGTCGGCGGCCCGGTTCAGCAGCCGGGCGCGGTCGGCGAACGACGTGGTCCGGTAGGTGCGGAAGGTGGCTTCGGCGAGCTGGAGCCTGCGTTCCAGCTCCTGCTCGTCGAGCGCCTCGAACGTGGTGAGCGTCTCGCCGGTCGCCGGGTTCACCGTCGCGATGGCCATGGCCGTCCTCCTGGAGCGTGGCTGTTCACTCGACCCTCCCGCGCGCCACCGGGGGCCGCAACGCGTGCGGGTCCGCTCAGGGCGAGTGCTCCGCCAGCCGGTCGAGAAACGTCGCCTGCGCGGTGACGATCACCTCGCGGGCCCGGTCGGGCGTGAACCAGGCCACCCGGTCAAGCTCGGGGAAGTCCTGGAGCCGCCCGGACTTCGGCGGCCACTCCATCCGGAACGTACCGGGGACGACCGCCGCCGGGTCGAGGTCGGCCTCCACCGCCCAGGCCGTGACGGTCTTGCCGCCGCGCTGGACGACCTCGCCCAGCGGCAGCGCCGGACCGTCGGGCGGCGCGAGCCCCAGCTCCTCGCGGAACTCCCGGCGGGCCGCGTCCCACGCCGACTCCTCGCCCGGCTCGTACTCGCCCTTGGGCACGGTCCACGCGCCCGCGTCCCGCCGGGCGAAGAACGGGCCGCCCATGTGCCCGAGCAGCACTTCGAGGCCGTCGTCGCCGGTGCGCCGCAGCAGCAGGAGGCCGGCGCTGTGCCGCCCGGTCACGGCAGGACCCCCGGGTGGGCGGCGAGCAGCGTACCGACCGTGTCGGCGTCCTCGGGCCGCTTGTCCTCGCGGTAGCGGACCAGCCGCGCGAAGCGCAGCGTGACACCCGCCGGGTAGCGGGTGGAGCGCTGGAGGCCGTCGTAGGCGATCTCGACGACGAGTTCGGGGCGGACCCGCACCACGTGCCCGTCGTCCCGCACGGCAAGCTCCTGGAGGCGCTCGGTCTGCCAGGCGAGCGTCGCGTCCGTCATGCCCTTGAAGGTCTTGCCGAGCATCACGAACGAGCCGTCGTCCGCGCGGGCGCCGAGGTGCAGGTTGGAGAGCCGTCCGGTGCGCCGGCCGTGGCCCCACTCGGCGGCCAGCACCACCAGGTCGAGGGTGTGCACGGGCTTGACCTTCAGCCAGGACGCGCCCCTGCGGCCCGCGCTGTAGGGCGCGTCGAGCCCCTTCACCACGACGCCCTCGTGGCCGCGCGCCAGGCTGTCGGCGAGGAACCGTTCGGCGTCCGGCACGTCCTGGGGCCCGGTGGCCGCCAGCCGCCGTACCCGCATCTCGCCGGGCACCAGCCGGGCCAGCTCCGTGTGGCGCTCGGCGAACGGCAGATCCAGCAGGTCGCGGCCGTCGACGGACAGGACGTCGAAGAAGACGGGGGAGACGGGCACCGCGCCGGCCGCCGCCGGCACGTCCACGCGGGAGCCGACCCGCCCCGCGGTCTCCTGGAAGGAGCGGGGCCGCCCGGCCGCGTCGAACGAGATCACCTCGCCGTCGAGGATGAACCGCTCGCCCGCCAACTCCCGTGCCGCCGCCGTCACTTCGGGGAGCCGGTCGGTGATGTCGTCGAGGGTGCGGGTGTAGACGCGGACCGTGTCGCCGTCCCGGTGCACCTGGACCCGGATGCCGTCGAGCTTCTCCTCCACCGCGCACCCCCCGAGCCTGCCGACGGCCTCGGCGACCGAGGACGCGCTCTGCGCGAGCATCGGCTGCACCGGCCGGCCGACGGTGAGCCGGAACCGTTCGAGGGCGGGCGGGCCGTCCGCGAGCAGCGCCCGCGCCACCGCCTGGAGCGAGCCCGCCAGCATCACCGCCCGCCGCACCTCGGCGGCGGGCGCCCCGGTGGCCTGGGCCAGCCCCTCCACCGCGACGGCGTCCAGGGCGCCCTGGCGCACCTCACCGGTGAGCAGGCCGAGCAGGAACCGCTGTTCGCCGGCGGTCGCCGCGCCCATCAACTCCTCGACCAGCCGCGCCCGTTCGGCCTGCGACCCGGCGCCCGAGACCTGGCCGAGCGCGGTCAGCCGCGCGTCGGTGCCGCGCACCGTCAGGGTGGGCTCAGGTGCGGGCGGGACGGGTCTGCCGAGCACCTTCCAGCCGATGCCGAGGCGGCCCTGCGGCAGCCTGCCCGCGAGGTACGGGATGACGATCGGCACGTCGTCCGCGTCGGCGTCCCTGAACAGCTCGGCGAGCAGCGCGGTCTTGCGGGACCGCGCCGACGTGGCGGCGACCTCCTGGGACACCTGGGCCAGCCGGGAGAGCAGCATGCAGCCATGGTGCAACGAAGGCGCCGGGTCTACACCCCGGCGGCGGCGTCGATGTCGGCGAAGAGGAGTTCGCCGTTGATCGCGGCGCCCGCCCGGTAGCCGCGGCTCGCCGCGTTGATCAGCTGCTCGGCGAAGCCGCCCGCGTTGCCCACCGCCCACAGCCCCGGCACGGTCGTCAGACCTCGCTCGTCGATCACCGGGTAGGCGCCGAACGGGGTCTCGCGCAGCTCGGCGCCCAGCTTGGCGAGCAGCTCGCCCCGCGGCACCGGGCGCGGGGCGGCGAACAGCACCGACCGCTCGTGGACGGTGCCGTCGGCGAGCCGTACGCCGGTCAGCCGGTCGTCGGTGACCTCGAGACCGGCGACCTCGCCCGGCACCACGTCGATGCCGGCGGCGGCGAGCCTGCGCAGGTCGACGTCGGTGAACTCGGCCTCGGCGACCTGGTGCGGGAAGAACACCACGTCCTTCGACCACTGCGACACCATCAGCGCCTGGTGCACGCCGAGCGGGCCGGTGGCGAGCACCCCGAAGGGCTGGTCGCGCACCTCCCAGCCGTGGCAGTACGGGCAGTGCAGCACATCCCGGCCGAACCGCTCCGCGAGCCCCGGGACCCGCGGCAGCTCGTCCTTGAGCCCGGTCGCGACCACCAGCGCCCGCCCCCGCACCGTCCGCCCGCCGGCCAGCGTCACGGCGAAGCCCGGTCCGTCCCGCTCCGCGTCCACCGCGCGGTCGCGGACCAGCTCGACCCCGTACCGGGCGATCTCCTCGCGGCCGACGGCCAGGAACTCGTCCGGCGCCATGCCGTCCCTGGACAGATAGCCGTGCAGATGGGCGGCGGGCGCGTTGCGCGGCTCGCCCGCGTCGACGACCAGGGTCCTGCGCCTGGCCCGGCCGAGGACCAGCCCGGCCGAGAGCCCGGCCGTCCCGCCGCCGACCACGATCACTTCGTACTGCTCGGTCATGGTGACCACCTCCACGCAGACCGTCCCCCGACCGCCACGGGATTGACAAATGACTTTGCCGAAACTGCAATGGAGTGATGAACAGCCACCAGCACGGCAAGGACGACAGGGCGGACGCGGGCGACCGGGGCGACGACACCGACGGTGTCCTCGCGGAGGTCGGACCGCGGCTGCGCCGGATCAGGAAGGAGCGCGGCGCGACGCTGGCCGGCCTGTCGGAGGCGACCGGCATCTCCGTCAGCACCCTCTCCCGCCTCGAGTCGGGGCTGCGCAGGCCCAGCCTCGAACTGCTGCTGCCGATCGCGCGGGCCCACCAGGTGCCGCTGGACGAGCTGGTCGGGGCGCCGCCGGTCGGCGACCCCCGGGTGCGGGCCAAGCCGGTCGTGATGGGCGGCCGCACCCACTGGCCGCTGACCCGCCAGCCGGGCGGCCTCCAGGCGTACAAGGTGCTTCAGCCGCAGGGCAGGGAGGAACCCGATCCGCGCACCCACGAGGGCTACGAGTGGCTGTACGTGCTCTCCGGACGGCTGCGCCTGGTGCTGGGCGAGCACGACGTGATCCTCGGTCCCGGCGAGGCCGCCGAGTTCGACACCCGGGTGCCGCACTGGTTCGGCTCGACGGGCGAGGGCCCGGCGGAGTTCCTGAGCCTCTTCGGACCGCAGGGCGAGCGGATGCACGTACGGGCACGGCCGAAGCGGAAGTGACGCCGGGCGCGGCCGGGGGAGCGCTCGACGGGGCGGCCGGGGAAGCGGCCGTCGGGGCGGTCAGCCGACAGGAGGCGCGGGGGCGGTTCCCCGGGTGGCAAGCGACCGCTTAGTATGCGAGGGACCCCGGTCAGACGACGCAGTCCCGTGGAGGCACCGCATGCAGGCATGGCAAGTGCGCGAGAACGGTGAGCCGAGCGAGGTGATGCGGCTGACGGACGTGGAGCGGCCCACCCCGGGCGACGGCCAGGTGCTGCTGAAGGTGCGCGCCGCCGCCATCAACTTCCCCGACGTGCTGATGTGCCGCGGCCAGTACCAGGTGCGCCCGCCGCTGCCCTTCACCCCCGGCGTGGAGATCTGCGGCGAGACCGAGGACGGCCGCCGGGTGATCGCCAACCCCGCGCTGCCGCACGGCGGACTCGCCGAGTACGCCGTCGCCGACGCCGCCGCCCTGCTGCCCGCGCCCGCCGCCCTCGACGACGCCGAGGCCGCCGCGCTGCACATCGGCTACCAGACCGGCTGGTTCGGACTGCACCGCAGGGCCCGCCTCGAAGCGGGCGAGACGCTGCTCGTGCACGCCGCCGCGGGCGGGGTCGGCAGCGCCGCCGTGCAGCTCGGCAAGGCGGCGGGCGCCACCGTCATCGGGGTCGTCGGCGGCGCCGCCAAGGCGGAGGCGGCCAGGGCACTCGGCTGCGACGTCGTCATCGACCGGCGTGCCCAGGACGTCGTCGCCGCCGTCAAGGAGGCCACCGCGGGCCGCGGCGCGGACGTGATCTACGACCCCGTCGGCGGCGACGCCTACACCCAGTCCACCAAGGTCGTCGCCTTCGAGGGCCGGATCGTGGTCGTCGGGTTCGCCAGCGGCACCATCCCGGCCCCCGCCCTCAACCACGCCCTGGTGAAGAACTACGCGATCCTCGGCCTGCACTGGGGCCTCTACAACACCAAGGACCCCAAGCTGGTCAAGCACTGCCACGAACGCCTCACCGAACTCGCCGCCGAGGGCGTCGTCAAGCCGCTGGTCAGCGAACGCGTCCCGCTCGCCGACGGCGCCGACGCCGTGCAGCGGGTCGGGGACGGCCTCACCACCGGCCGCGTCACCGTCCTGCCCGCGCCCGCGGAAGGAACCGCCGCATGAGCGTCGACGCCGCCGAACTGAAGCGCCGCACCGCCGAGTTGCTCGCCGCCCACCCGCCCGCCGACACCGCGCCCGCAGACTTCCTCACCGCCCGCTTCGCCGCCGGACTCGCCTGGGTGCACTACCCGGTAGGGCTCGGCGGCCTCGACGCCCCGCGCGCCCTCCAGGCCGTCGTGGACGCCGAGTTGGCGGCGGCCGGCGCCCCCGACAACGACCCGCGCCGGATCGGCATCGGCCTCGGCATGGCCGCCCCCACCCTCCTCGCCCACGGCACCGAGGAGCAGCAGCGCCGCTACCTCGAACCCCTGTGGACCGGCGCCGAGGTGTGGTGCCAGCTGTTCAGCGAGCCGGGCGCCGGCTCCGACCTCGCCGCGCTCGGCACCCGCGCGGTCCGCGAGGGCGACGACTGGATCGTCAACGGACAGAAGGTGTGGACCTCCAGCGCCCATGTGGCCCGCTGGGCGATCCTCATCGCCCGCACCGACCCCGACGTCCCCAAGCACGCCGGCATCACCTACTTCGTGTGCGACATGACCGACCCGGGCGTCGAGGTGCGGCCGCTGCGCCAGATCACCGGCGAGGCCGAGTTCAACGAGGTCTTCCTCACCGACGTCCGCATCCCCGACTCCCGCCGCCTCGGCGCCGTCGGCGACGGCTGGCGGGTCGCGCAGACCACCCTCAACAACGAGCGCGTCGCCATCGGCGGCATGCGGCTGCCCCGCGAGGGCGGCATGATCGGCCCGGTCGCCACGGCCTGGCGCGAGCGCCCCGAACTGCGCACCCACGACCTGCACCAACGGCTCCTGAAACTCTGGGTGGACGCCGAGGTCGCCCGCCTCACCGGCGAACGCCTGCGCCAGCAGCTCGCCGTCGGCCAGCCGGGGCCCGAGGGCGCCGGCATGAAACTCGGCTTCGCCCGCCTCAACCAGGAGATCAGCGGTCTTGAGGTCGAACTCCTCGGCGCCGAAGGGCTGTTGTACGACGACTGGACCATGCGCCGCCCCGACAAGGTCGACTTCACCGGCCGGGACGCCGGATACCGCTATCTGCGCGCCAAGGGCAACAGCATCGAGGGCGGCACCAGCGAGATCCTGCTGAACATCGTCGCCGAACGCGTCCTCGGCCTGCCCGCCGAGCCGCGCACCGACAAGGACGTCGCCTGGAAGGACCTGGCCCGATGAGCGCACAGCCCGATCTCCTCTACTCCGAGGAGGAAGAGGCGCTGCGCGCCGCCGTCCGCGACCTCCTCACCGACCGCTGCGACCCGGCGGGCGTGATCGCGCGCACCGAGTCCGACGCCCCCCACGACCTCGGGGCCTGGAAGGCGCTCGCGGACGGCATGGGCCTGGCCGGGCTGCTGATCCCCGAGGACGACGGCGGCCAGGGCGCCACCCACCGCGAAGCCGCCGTCGTCCTGGAGGAGTTGGGCCGGTCCGTGGCACCCGTGCCCTACCTCACCAGCGCGGTCGTGGCCACCGAGGCGCTGCTGGCGTGCGGCGACCGCGAGCTGCTCGGCCGCCTCGCCACCGGCCGCGCCATCGGCGCCCTCGCCGTCCCCCTGCACCTCGCGCCGGACGTCGCCTTCCCCGCCGTACGCGTCGAAAGGGGCCTGCTGCACGGTCAGTTGACCGGCATCGCCGACGCGTCCTGCGCCGACCTGCTGCTCGTCCCCGGCGACGACGGCGGCCTGTACGCGGTCGAAGCCGACGCCGCCACCGTCACCCCGCAGGTCTCCCTCGACCTCACCCGCCCGCTCGCCACCGTCACCCTCGACGCGGCGCCAGGACGCCGGCTGGGCGACGCGCGGCCCGCCGTCGAGCGCGCCCTGCGGGCCGGTGCCGGACTCCTCGCCTCCGAACAACTCGGCCTCGCCGAATGGTCGTTGACCGAGACCGTCCGCTATCTGAAGGACCGCAAGCAGTTCAACCGGCCGGTCGGCGGCTTCCAGGCGCTCAAGCACCGGCTCGCCCAGCTGTGGCTGGAGACCGTCAACCTCCGTGCCACCGCCCGCAACGCCGCCTCCGCACTGGCGAGCGCCACCGATGCCAACACAGACACCGACATCGCGGTCGCCGTCGCCCAGTCCTACGCCGCACCCGCCGCCGTGCACGCCGCCGAAGAGGCCCTCCAACTGCACGCCGGGATCGGCATGACCTGGGAACACCCCGTCCACCTCCACCTCAAGCGGGCCAAGGCCGACTCGCTCGCGTACGGCACGGCCGGCGCCCACCGCGCCCGACTGGCCGCACTCGTCGACCTCCCGTCCCCCTGAGCCGCCCCGCCACCGCCGGTCCGAAGCCCGCCCCGGCCGTGGGCGGGCTTCCCCGCGCCACCCGGCCGGGGGAGTGAACGGGCGGCGGCAGTCCGGCCAACTCCCGCCCCGCACCGGTCCATCCGGGCCCGGCCGGCCCCATACTCCCTGTGGTTGTGTCCCGTCCCGCCCCACAGGGAGGCCCACGATGCCCCTCGTCACCCGCCGCAGAGCCCTCACCACCCTCGGCGCCACCGCCGCCGCCCTGCTCGCGCCGCCCGCCGGCAGCGCCTTCGCCGCCCGGCAGCCGCACCGCCCGCGCCCGCTTCGGCACGCGCACGCCCACAACGACTACGACCACCCGCGCCCCCTCTTCGACGCCCTCGACCACCGCTTCGGCAGCGTCGAGGCCGACATCTACCTCGTCGGCGACCAACTCCTCGTCGCCCACGACCCCGTCGACCTGGACCCGGCCCGCACCCTGGAATCCCTCTACCTCGACCCCCTCGCCGCCCTCGTCGAGGCCCACCACGGCTCCGTGTACCGGGGCTACCGGCGGCCGGTGCAGCTGCTCATCGACATCAAGACCGAGGGCGCGGCCACCTACCGCGAACTCGACCGCCATCTCGCCCGCTACCCGCACCTGTTCACCACGTACGCACACGGCCGCGTCCACCCCGGCCCCCTCACCGCCGTGGTCTCCGGCGACCGGGCCGCCCGCACCCCGATGGAGGCGCAGACCCGACGGCGGGCCTTCTACGACGGCCGGCTCACCGACCTCGCCACCCCGGCGCCCGCCTCCTTCATCCCGCTCGTCAGCGACAACTGGAGCCTCGCCTTCACCTGGCAAGGCGAGGGCACCTTCCCCGACACCGAACGCCGGAAACTGCGCGACCTCACCCGCACCGCGCACGCCCAGGGCCGGCGCGTCCGCTTCTGGGCCACCCCGGACAGCGCGGGACCGGCGAGGGACGCCCTGTGGGGCGAGCTGCTCGACGCCGGTGTCGACCACCTCAACACCGACGACCTCGCCGGACTCGAAGCCTTCCTCGACGCCCGTCACACCGCGTAGAACCACACGTTCGGGGGACAGGTCGGTCGCCCGGTCGGACTCCCCGCTACGCCACACTTGCGGCCGAAACGCCGCGAACCGGGCGGCGTGGCGGAGGAGGCTGACGATGGCGATTTCCATCTCTGCGGTGCTGTTGCTGCTGATCCTGGCGGTGATCTTCCTGAAGAACGGGCTGAAGATGTCCCATGCCGTGGTCTGCGCGCTGTTCGGGTTCTTCCTGGCCGGCAGCAGCCTCGGCCCCACCCTCCACAACGGCCTCACGGCCACCGCCGACATCGTCGGCAGTCTGCACCCGTGAGGCCGCACCCGCCCTCCGCCGTCACCGCCCGGCGAACACCCCGATGCCGTTCGCGACGGCCCGCTCCGGCGCGTCCGTCGGATGGTTGCGCACCGTCACCGAGGCCGCTCCCGGCGCCCTGGCCACCAGCGTCGTCGAGCCGCCGCCGTCCAGGCTGAACCCGTCCACCGCGCCCGCCGCCCGCAGCGCGGACGCCACCTCGGCAATGGTCAGCCCGACCCGGTAGGCCGGCGCGCCGTCCAGCGCGAACAGCAGCAGCCGCCGGCCGCCGTCCGCACTGCCCACCGCCGTGCGCACGGCGGCCGTCCGGTCGTCGAGCCCGGCCACCTGACGCCCGCCGCGCAGCACCGGATACCCGCCGACGACGAACCGGTACGGGACCGCCGAACCGGCCGCCACCAGCCGGTGCGTCACCCGCACCCGCTCGCCCTCGGCCAGCGCGCGCAGCCGCCTCGCACCGTCCTCCCGCCCCACCAGCACCGTCGTCCCGGCCGCGACGGCGCCGCCGCCCGGCCGCTGCGACCGCGCCACGACCCGCCCCCCGCGCACCGTCACCTCGAAGGTGTCCGCGCTGCACCCGGCGGCCCGGTCGGTGTCCGTGCCGCAGGTGGCCCGCACCCGCGACGCGCCGCCCCAGTCGGCCGTGTACGCCCCGATCGCGCCCACCGGCAGCGCGTACTGGTTCAGCCCGCCCAGCGGCAGCCGCCCGCCCGGGGTCCGCACCACGCCGACCAGACGCAGCCGGTCGAGCCGCGCCCTGCGGTCCACGCCCACCCCGAACACGTCCCGGGTGCTCGCGCCCGGCGGCATCGCCGGACCGAACCGCTGCCCGTCGGGAACCGCCGACTTCAGGACCCGGCCGCCCGCCACCGCGGGACCCACCGACGCGCCCGTCGCCTCGACCCCCGGGTGCTGCGCCTCGCTGATGTCGAAGAAGTCGCCGTTGACACCCCCGACCGCGCCGCGCGCGTCCGCCATCCCGGACACCGTGGCCCGAGCGGCGACCGCCCCCGGGTACAGCAGATCCGTCCGCACGGACGGCGCGCGCAGATCGACGCTCAGCAGATGCACCCGGACGACGCCCTTGGCGCCCCGGACCTCGTACTCCCGGTAGGTGACCCCCCGGGCGAGCACGACACCGCGCCCGACGGCGCCGGCCGGCGCCGCCCCCACCAGGGCCGCCCCGGCCAGCAGCACCAGTGCCGTGAGCAGCACCAGCGCCGACCGGCCTACCGGCGACGGTTCTTGACGGTGTGTCATACAACCCCCTGAAGCCTCGTCAACTCTCCGGGTCCACAGGGGAAGTGCAGCAGAAGGCGGCGGCCCGCGGGGCTCCTACACGTCGACTACACGAGAACGGATGAGGAAGCGCACCCCCTCGGGCGCCTCGATGGAGAAACCGCTGCCGCGACCCGCCACCACGTCCACGATCAGCCGCGTATGGCTCCACACCGCGTACTGACTGCGCGACATCCAGAACGCCACCGGCTCCTCGACCCCGTCCACGCACAGCTCCGCGAGCAGCACGTCCGAGGCCCCGGTGCGGAACTCGCCCTCGGGGAAGCACATGGGCGCGCTGCCGTCGCAGCAGCCGCCCGACTGGTGGAACATCAGCGGGCCGTGCTCCGCCCGCAGCCGCCGCAGGAGGTCGGCCGCCGCGGGGGTCAGCTCGACGCGGGGAGTCTCGTCGTCCATACCGGCCACCGCACCACACCGAACGTTGCGAGAGGGTTGCACCCCCGCCACCCGGGAGAGTGGAGTGGTCTGGCTCACATGGCGTACCCGTCGGGTCACCGACACCATGGTGCACGTCACCGGCAGGCTGAAGGGAGCGGCGATGTTCCGCAAGGTACTGGTCGCCAACCGCGGCGAGATCGCGATCCGGGCGTTCCGCGCCGGCTACGAGCTGGGCGCCAGGACGGTCGCGGTCTTCCCGCACGAGGACCGGAACTCGCTGCACCGGCTCAAGGCCGACGAGGCCTACGAGATCGGCAGCCCCGGCCACCCGGTGCGGGCCTACCTCTCCGTCGAGGAGATCGTCCGCGCCGCCCGCGAGGCGGGCGCCGACGCCGTCTACCCCGGCTACGGCTTCCTCTCCGAGAACCCGGAACTGGCCCGCGCCTGCGAGGAAGCGGGCATCACCTTCGTCGGACCCAGCGCCCAGATCCTGGAACTGACCGGCAACAAGGCCCGCGCCGTCGCCGCCGCCCGCGAGGCGGGCGTCCCCGTCCTCGGCTCCTCCGCACCCTCCACCGACGTCGACGAACTCGTCCGCGCCGCCGACGAGATCGGCTTCCCGGTCTTCGTGAAGGCCGTCGCGGGCGGCGGCGGACGCGGCATGCGGCGCGTCGAGGAACCGGCCGCGCTGCGCGAGTCCATCGAGGCCGCGGCCCGCGAGGCCGCCTCCGCGTTCGGCGACCCCACCGTCTTCCTGGAGAAGGCCGTCGTCGAACCCCGCCACATCGAGGTGCAGATCCTCGCCGACGGCCAGGGCAACGTCATCCACCTCTACGAGCGGGACTGCTCGCTCCAGCGGCGCCACCAGAAGGTCGTCGAGATGGCGCCCGCGCCCAACCTCGACCCGGAACTGCGCGACCGCATCTGCGCCGACGCCGTCCGCTTCGCCGAACGGATCGGCTACCGCAACGCCGGCACCGTCGAGTTCCTCCTCGACCAGGACGGCCACCACGTCTTCATCGAGATGAACCCGCGCATCCAGGTCGAGCACACCGTCACCGAGGAGGTCACCGACGTCGACCTGGTCCAGGCCCAGCTGCGCATCGCCGCCGGCCAGACCCTCGCCGACCTCGGCCTCTCCCAGGACACCGTCACCCTGCACGGCGCCGCCCTCCAGTGCCGCATCACCACCGAGGACCCCGCCAACGGCTTCCGCCCCGACACCGGACGGATCAGCGCCTACCGCTCCCCGGGCGGCTCGGGCATCCGCCTCGACGGCGGCACCACCCACGCGGGCACCGAGATCAGCGCCCACTTCGACTCGATGCTGGTCAAGCTCACCTGCCGGGGCCGCGACTTCCCGACCGCGATCGGCCGCGCCCGCCGCGCCGTCGCCGAGTTCCGCATCCGCGGCGTCGCCACCAACATCCCCTTCCTCCAAGCCGTCCTCGACGACCCCGACTTCCAGGCCGGGCGGGTGACGACGTCGTTCATCGAGCGGCGCCCCCACCTGCTCACCGCCCGCTCCTCCGCCGACCGCGGCACCAAACTGCTCACCTACCTCGCCGACGTCACCGTCAACAAGCCGCACGGCGAACGCCCCCAGCTCGTCGACCCCGCCTCCAAACTGCCCGCGACGGCCCCCGGCGACCCCGCCCCCGGCTCCCGGCAGCGGCTCGTCGAACTCGGCCCCGAGGGCTTCGCCCGCGCCCTGCGCGCCGCCCCCACCATCGGCGTCACCGACACCACCTTCCGCGACGCCCACCAGTCGCTGCTCGCCACCCGGGTCCGCACCAAGGACCTCCTCGCCGTCGCCCCCGTCGTCGCCCGCACCCTGCCCGAACTCCTCTCCCTCGAATGCTGGGGCGGCGCCACCTACGACGTCGCCCTGCGCTTCCTCGCCGAGGACCCCTGGGAGCGGCTGGCCGCGCTGCGCGAGGCGGTGCCCAACCTCTGCCTCCAGATGCTGCTGCGCGGCCGCAACACCGTCGGCTACACCCCGTACCCGACCGAGGTGACCGACGCCTTCGTGCACGAGGCCGCCGCCACCGGCATCGACATCTTCCGCATCTTCGACGCCCTCAACGACGTCGGCCAGATGTGCCCCGCCATCGACGCCGTCCGCGCCACCGGCACCGCCGTCGCCGAGGTCGCCCTCTGCTACACCGCCGACCTCTCCGACCCCGCCGAGCGGCTCTACACCCTCGACTACTACCTGCGCCTCGCCGAGCAGATCGTCGACGCGGGCGCCCACGTCCTGGCCGTCAAGGACATGGCCGGCGTGCTGCGCGCCCCGGCCGCCGCCACCCTCGTCTCGGCGCTGCGCCGCGAGTTCGACCTCCCGGTCCACCTGCACACCCACGACACCGCGGGCGGCCAGCTCGCCACCTACCTGGCCGCGATCCAGGCGGGCGCCGACGCGGTCGACGGCGCCGTCGCCTCCATGGCGGGCACCACCTCGCAGCCCTCCCTCTCCGCGATCGTCGCCGCCACCGACCACTCGGAGCGGCCCACCGGGCTCGACCTCCAGGCCGTCGGCGACCTGGAACCGTACTGGGAGAGCGTCCGCCGCATCTACGCCCCCTTCGAGGCCGGACTCGCCTCCCCGACCGGCCGCGTCTACCACCACGAGATCCCCGGCGGGCAGCTCTCCAACCTGCGCACCCAGGCCGTCGCGCTCGGCCTCGGCGACCGCTTCGAGGACATCGAGGCCATGTACGAGGCCGCCGACCGGATGCTCGGCAGGCTCGTCAAGGTCACCCCGTCCTCCAAGGTCGTCGGCGACCTCGCCCTGCACCTGGTCGGCGCCGGGGTGGCACCCGCCGACTTCGAGGCCGCCCCCGGCAGGTACGACATCCCCGACTCCGTCATCGGCTTCCTCCGCGGCGACCTCGGCACCCCGCCGGGCGGCTGGCCCGAACCCTTCCGCAGCCGCGCCCTGGAGGGCCGCGCCGCCGCCAAGCCCGTCCAGGAGCTGACCGACGAGGACCGCGAGGGACTGGAGAAGACCCCGCGCGCCACCCTCAACCGGCTGCTGTTCCCCGGCCCCACCCGCGACTTCGACACCCACCGCCAGAGCTACGGCGACACCAGCGTCCTGGCCAGCAAGGACTTCTTCTACGGGCTGCGCCCCGGCCAGGAGTACGCCGTCGACCTGGAGCCCGGCGTCCGGCTGCTGATCGAGCTGGAGGCGGTCGGCGAGGCCGACGAGCGCGGGATGCGCACCGTGATGTCCGCGCTCAACGGCCAGCTCCGCCCGATCCAGGTCCGCGACCGCGCGGTCGCCTCCGACGTGCCCGCCACCGAGAAGGCCGACCGCGGTGACGAACGCCAGGTGGCGGCCCCGTTCGCCGGTGTGGTCACCCTCGCGGTCGCCGAGGGCGACGAGGTGGCGGCCGGGGCGACCGTCGCCACCATCGAGGCGATGAAGATGGAGGCCTCCATCACCGCGCCCAGGGCGGGCCGGGTCACCCGCCTCGCCATCAACCCGATCCAGCAGGTCGAGGGCGGCGACCTCCTGATCCAGCTGGACTGACCCCGCCGTCACCGACGGGGGCGCGGTCTTGGCCATGCTCGCGTCACGAGGTACCGTCACACCGAAATCGTCGACGGCAGAACGGAAGCCGGTGCAAAACCGGCACGGTCGCGCCACTGTGAACGGCCCGCCCCCGGGCGGGCCGTGAGTCAGACCCGTAGCCGTCGTCCAGTGCACCACCGAGTTGGGACGCGAACTCCCAGAGGAGGTCCTGCCATGGCGCAGACCGTCGCTCCGCCGACCACCACACCCGTGGCCCCCGCCCCGCTGCCGCTGAAGGCGATAGCACCCTGGGCGGTCTTCTTCGGCATCCTCATGCTGGTCCTGCTGTACTTCGTCGGCGCCGAACAGGGCGCCACCTCGGTCGTCTCCGGCGAGGACGTCCACGAGTGGGTCCACGACGCCCGCCACCTGCTCGGCTTCCCCTGCCACTGACCCGAGGGACGCCGCACACCCATGAACTCCGCAACAGTGAGAAACCTCCTCGTCCGCGGCATGCTGGCCGGCCTCGGCGCCGGACTGCTCGCCCTGGTCGCCGCCTACCTCCTCGGTGAGCCCTCCGTCGACAAGGCGATCGGCTTCGAGGAGTCCCACGCGCACAGCCACGAGCACGAGGTCGAACTCGTCTCCCGCTCCCTCCAGTCCACCGCGGGACTCGCCACCGGCGTCCTGCTCTACGGCATCGCCTTCGGCGGCATCGCCGCGCTCGCCTACTGCTTCGCCCTCGGCCGGGTCGGCCGCTTCTCGCCCCGCGCCACCGCGCTGCTGCTCTCCGGCTGCGCCCTGCTCGCCGTCTACGTCGTGCCGTTCCTGAAGTACCCGGCCAACCCGCCCGCCGTCGGCGACGGCGACACCATCGGCAAGCGGACCACCCTGTACTTCCTGATGATGGTGCTCAGCGTGCTCCTCGCCGTCGCCGCGACCCTGCTCGGCAGACGGCTCGCCCCCAGGCTCGGGAACTGGTGGGCCACGGTCGCCGCGGTGGCCGCGTTCGCCGTCGTGACCGGCCTGGCGTTCGCGCTGCTGCCGGTCATCAACGAGGTGCCCGCCGACTTCCCGGCGGCCGTCCTGTGGCGCTTCCGGCTGGCCGCGCTCGCCATCCAGCTCACCCTGTGGACCGGCTTCGGCCTCCTCTTCGGGGAACTCGCCGAACGCGTCCTCAACCCGAGGCCCGCGACCGCGGCCGGTGCCAGGGCGGTCCCCGCCGCCAACTGACCGCGCCACCCCACCGATCACGAGCGACCACCGATCACGAGCGAGCACCCGCGAGGGCCCGCGGACGACCTGTCCGGGGCCCTCGCGCGCGCTCTCCCGCCGCTCACGTGACCCACCCGACCCCCGGGACACCACCGGCATCTTGATAGCCTCGGTGCGCCAGTCGAGCCACACCCGAGGCCAGGGAATCCGGTGCGAATCCGGAACTGACGCGCAGCGGTGAGGGGGACGGGCGGGGCACAGCACGCCACTGGGAGACCGGGAAGGCGCCCCGTCCGGACGAACCCGAGTCCGAAGACCTGCTGGCACCTCCGCGCCCCGCGGAGGACACCCGTAGGCAAGGCTCCGCGTACAGAGCCCCGACCACCGAGGCATACCCGTGCTCCGTTCCACCCGCCGCCTCGCGGCGCTCCTGCTCGCCCCCGCCTTCCTGCTCACCGCGTGCGGCGGCTCGGCCGACAGCACGGCGGAGGCCGACAGGACGTCCGCCGCCGGCTACCCCCTCACCCTCGACAACTGCGGGACCGAGGTCACCGTCACCGCGGCCCCCGAGCACGCGGTCTCCCTCAACCAGGGCACCACCGAGATCCTGCTCTCCCTCGGCCTCGCCGACCGGATGGCCGGCACCGCCACCTGGACCGACCCGGTGCTCGGGAGCCTGGAGAAGGCCAACGCGGGCGTGCCGAGGCTGGCCGAGAACAACCCGTCCTTCGAGAAGGTCCTGGACGCGAGCCCCGACTTCGTCACCGCCTCCTTCGTCTCCACCCTCGGCAAGGGCGGTGTCGCCAGCCGGGCGCAGTTCGAGAAGCTCGGCGTGCCCACCTACGTCTCGCCCTCCGACTGCTCCGAGGGCAAGGACAACGACACCGGCGGCGACGGCTCCCGCAGCAAGCCCCTCACCCTCGACGCCGTCTACGGCGAGATACGCGACCTCGCCCGCGTCTTCGGCGTCGAGCAGCGCGGCGAGGCCCTGGTGACGCGTCTCAAGTCGCGCGTCACCGCCGCCACCGAGGGGCTGGACGCCTCGGACGTCTCCCTCATGTACTGGTTCGCCAACTCGCAGTCGCCCTACCTGGCCGGCTGCTGCGGCGCCCCCGGCGCCATCACCCGCGCGGTCGGCGCGCGGAACGCCTTCGCCGACACCCACGACGAGTGGCCCCAGATCAACTGGGAGACCGTCGCCGACCGCGACCCCGACGTCATCGTCATCGGCGACCTGACCCGCAAGCAGCAGACCGCCGAGACCGCCCAGGCCAAGATCCGCTTCCTGGAGACCAACCCGGCCACCCGCAACCTCACCGCCGTCAAGAAGAAGCGATTCATCAGCCTCAGCGGCCAGGCCATGAACCCGTCCATCCGCACCGTCGACGGGATCGAGCAGGTCTCCTCCGCCCTGCGGGCGTTCGGGCTCGTCACGTGAGAACGCGCCTGGTCCTGCTCTCGCTCGGCGGCCTCGCCGCGCTCCTCACGTCGATCGCCTTCGCCGTCACCATCGGCCCCGCCGCCATCTCCACCGCCGACGTGTGGACGGCCGTCGCCGCCCACCTCGGCCTCGGCGACAGCACGCTCACCCCCCTGCGCGACGGCATCGTCTGGGACCTGCGGATGCCCCGCACCCTGCTCGCCGCCGTGTGCGGCGCGGGGCTCGCGGTCTGCGGCGCCGTCATGCAGTCCCTGCTGCGCAACCCGCTCGCCGACCCGTTCGTCCTCGGCGTCTCCTCCGGCGCCTCCACCGGCGCCGTCGCCGTCGTCGTGCTCGGCGTCGGCGGCGGAGCGATCTCGCTCTCCGCGGGCGCCTTCCTCGGCGCGCTGCTCTCCTTCGGCCTGGTCCTGCTGCTCAGCCACATCCTCGGCGGCAGCACCGACCGGGTGGTGCTCTCCGGGGTCGCCGCGATGCAACTCTTCTCGGCGCTCACCTCGTTCACCGTTCTGACCTCGGCCGACGCCGAGACCACCCGGGGCGTCCTGTTCTGGCTGCTCGGCTCGCTCACCGGCGCCGACTGGGGCCAGGTCGCGCTCTGCGCCGCCGTCCTCGCCGTCGCGCTCGCGGTCTGCCTCGGCCACGCCCGCACCCTCGACGCCTTCGCGTTCGGCGCGGAGGCCGCCGCCGGACTCGGCGTCCATGTCGCCAGGACCCGGCTGGTCCTGCTCTCCGTGACGGCGCTGCTGACCGCCGTCCTGGTCAGCTGCGCCGGCGCGATCGGCTTCGTCGGCCTGGTGCTGCCGCACGCCACCCGCGCGCTGACCGGCTCGGGCCACGCCCGTCTGCTGCCGGTCACCGCGCTGACCGGCGCCGTCTTCCTGGTGTGGGTGGACACCGCCGCCCGTACCGTCCTCGACCCCCAGGAGGTCCCGGTGGGCGTGGTGACGTCCCTCATCGGCGTGCCCGCCTTCGTCGCCGTGCTCTACCGCGGCCGGAGCAAGGCGTGAGCGGCCTCGGCGCGGACCGCGTCGTGCGCCGCGTCGACGGCCGGGTCATCGTCGACGGTGTGACACTCGCCGTCGACGCGGGGGAGACCGTCGGACTCCTCGGCCCCAACGGCTCGGGCAAGTCCACGCTGCTGCGGATGCTGGCCGGTGTCCTCGCGCCGAGCGCCGGGGTCGTCACCCTGGACGGGCGCCCGCTGCCCGAGGTCGGCCGCCGGGCCACCGCCCGCCGCGTCGCCACGGTCGAACAGCACGCGCACACCCAGACGGAGCTGACCGTCAGGGACGTCGTCGCCCTCGGCCGCATCCCGCACCGGCGGGCGTGGACACCGGCGTCGGAGGCGGACGCCCGCGCGGTCACCGAGGCGCTGGACCGCACCGGACTGACCGGGCTGGCCGACAGGTCCTGGCACACCCTGTCCGGCGGCGAACGCCAACGCGCCCAGATCGCCCGCGCGTTGGCCCAGGAACCCCGCGAACTCCTCCTCGACGAGCCGACCAACCACCTCGACATCCAGCACCAGTTGGACCTGCTCGACCTGGTCGCCGGCCTCCCCGTCACGACGGTCGTCGCCCTGCACGACCTCAACCTCGCGGCGATGTACTGCGACCGCCTGCTGATCCTGCGCACCGGCCGCGTCACGGCGGAGGGCACTCCGGGCGAGGTCCTGACCCCGGAACTGATCGCCGAGGTGTACGGGGTACGGGCGGAGGTGACGCACGGGCCGGGGTATCCGGTGATTCGGTTCGTGCGGGGGGTGACGGGGGTGGGGGCGGGGGTTCGTTGAGGGTGTGGGGGACGGTGGAGGTGGCGGCGGTCGGGGGTTCGCTGAGGCTGTGGGGAGCGCGGAGGAGGCGGCGGGGTTTGCTGCGGCTGTGGGAACGGTGGAGGCGGCGGCCGGGGGTTCGCTGAGGGTGTGGGGGACGGCGGAGTTGGCGGGGCTCCTCGTCGGCCCGGCCGACGGCGGCTCCGCGCACGCCGGGCGGCTCTACAGTGAGCCCGGGTGGGAGTGAACGCCGGGCTCCGACGGCCCGCGGGGCAACTCTCCTGCCGGGCACCGGGTCGCGGCCGACGTCCACCCGAGTCCGGTCGAGGAGAGCAGAGGAGCGGCGCCGAGTGACCACCACCCCGTCCGACACCCCGTCCGACCCGTGGTCCGCGCACTACGCGGACGGCAAGGAGTTCTCGCCGCTCGGTGACGCCGAGCGGCGGCTGCTCGCGCGGCACGTTCCGGCCCCCGAGGGCGGACGCGCCCTGGACGTCGGCTGCGGGCTGGGCGAACTGGCCAGGTTCCTCGCCGAGTCCGGCTACCAGGTCGACGCGGTCGACTTCGCGCCCACGGCCCTGGACCGCGCCAGGGCCGACCACCCGGAGACCGAGGGCGTCCGCTACCACGTCCACGACATCGAACGCGATCCGGCGGACCAACTCCCGCACACCGCGTACGACGTGATCACCCTCCGGCTGAGCTGGGCCTTCGTCGGCGACCGCACCCGCGTCCTGAACCGGCTCCGTGAACGGCTGCGCCCCGGCGGCGTCCTGTGCGTGATCACGCCTGTCGCGGACACGGCCCCGGAGGATCGGCCGGGCATCGCCCTCGACGAGGCGGAGATCGACCTGCTCCGCGCGGGCTGGACGAGCGCCGACCGGCACGACGCGGACGGACTCGCCGTCCTGCTCCTGAGCGGCCCGGTGCCCGCGCGCGCCACCTGCGCGGACAAGGGCAAGCCGGCCCCGCACGCCCTCACCGGCGCGGGTGTCGTCGTCACGGACCACCGGGGGCGGGTGCTGCTCGGCTGGTCGGTACGCGGGGTCTGGGAGCTGCCGGGCGGCAAGAACGCGGCGGACGAGGACTTCCGGGAAGCCGCCGTGCGGGAGCTGGAGGAGGAGACAGGGCTTGTCGCGGACGCGTCCGACGCGCTGATCAGGGCCTTCCTCATGGACTCGACGCACGGCATGCCGCGTCTGACGGCCGCCGTCCGGGTCACCGCCCACACCGGTGAACCGACGGTGACAGAGCCGCACTTGATCCGCCGCTGGGAGTGGCACGAGGTCGCCGACCTGCCCGCGCTCGCGCAGCCCCTGTTCACGCCGAGCGCGCATGTCATCGACACGTTCTGGCCTGGCCTGCTGGCCGACGTGCCCCCGGTCCACCGCTACCCGGTCGCGCCCGAGGCACACTGACGGCGGGCCAGCCCGCCATCGCCGGGGGAGTGTCCCGTCTCCCGTCCGGGGGCGGGACTCGGCCCGGTGGAGTAGGGCATGGTGCGCGACCTGGCGGGGCGCCGCAGAGTGAGGGGTGCGGACGACGGAGCACAGGACCCGGCACGGAGGCGGTGATCGTGGGGTGAACGGAGGGCTGGGGACGCTCCGGACGTGGCGGATGCCTGGGACGCCCCCGGCACCTCGGCTGCTTCGAAGGGGCGGCCCGTGAGTCTGACAGGGACGCCGTTCTTCGTCCTGCTGATCGTGGTCACCGTCCTGTGCGTGGCCGCGACGCTGCTGCTGTGGTCGCGGCTCAGAGGTCCGCAGGCGCTGCGCTGGCTGCTCAGGTTCCTGATGATCGCGCTGTGCCAGCTCACCGCGATCTCGGTGGTGGCGACCTGGATGAACGACGACTACGGCCTCTACTCCTCCTGGAACGACCTGCTGGGCGAGGACGACGGAGCCGTCTCCATGGTCGGCCCCCCGGCCGACCGCGCCACGTTCAGCCGAGGCGACGCGGGCACCCTGGACACCTACTTCCGCGGCCGGCGCTCCCGGATGGCCGGCCAGGTGATCGTCTGGACGCCCCCGCAGTACGAGGAGGCGAAGTACCGGCACACCCGCTTCCCGGTCGTACTGCTGCTGCACGGGGTGCCGGGCAGCCCGGCGTCCTGGCTGGAGCACGGGGGCATGCCGGGGGACTTCCGGCAGCTCATGGAGGCCGGGACCAGCCACCCTTTCATCCTCGCGATGCCGGTGGTCGACCCGGGCGGCGTCAACACCGACTGCACCGACCAGCGTGAGGGGAAGGTCGCCACCTGGATCGCGCGGGACGTTACGGAACTGCTCAGCCACAAGTTCCGTACCCTCCCGGGCCCCAAGGGCTGGGGGCTGATGGGGTTCTCCACGGGCGGTTTCTGCGCGGTCCGCCTCCCGCTTGCCTACCCGGACGTCTTCGGCACGGGCGCCGCCCTCGACCCGGACCCGCTCAGCGGCGACCCCACGGTGATCACCGACGCGAAGTCCCGCGAGCAGACCAGCCCGACGTACATGGTGAGACACACCAAGGCGTCGGTCGACCTGTTCCTTGCCACGTCGGCCGAGGACCAGGACAGCCCGCCGCGCCGACTGCGCGAGTTCCAACGGGCCGCCGCGGGCACGAACGTCACGACGCGGGTGATGGTGCTGCCCACCGGCGGCCACAACTACAACACGTGGACGAGGCTGTACCCACCGGCGTTCAGCTTCCTGAGCCGACACACGACGCCGCCCGGGAGGTGAGGCCGCGCGGGTCTGCCGGTGAGATCGATGGTCCGACTGTCCCTGGCCTGGGACCGCGTCGCCTGCCCGGTCAGTGAACCGCGTTCTCCGTGACCGGGGTTCCGTCGGCCGTTGGACGTCGCGCCGTGGCGGGGGATCGCAGGACGACGGTGGCGGCGGCGTCGTGGTGGGCGCGCAGGGCGCCCCAGGCGGGCTGGGAGAGCCGCGCGGTGTCGTGGAGTTCGTCGACGGCGGCCAGTGGTGAGGGGCGGCGGTCGGGGTGGCCGGGGCAGTCTGTCGGTCGGGATGCCCCGCCGGTCCGGATGTCCGGTCGGTTCGGGTGTCCGGTCGGTTCGGATGTCGAGGCATGGCGGTGCCCCGGCAAACAGGTTGCCGGCGAAGGTCGGGGCGCGGATGCTTCCCCCGTGACGATGCACCCCGACCAACTGACCGTGGCACCCGAGACGGTGCGCGCCCTGCTGGACCGCCAGTTCCCCGAGTGGCGGGACCTGCCGGTCAGAGGCGTCACCGGGGCGGGGACCGCCAACGCCGTCTTCCGGGTCGGCGACCGGCTCGCGGCCCGCTTCCCCCTGGAGCCCGCCGACGTCGAGTCGACGCGGCACCGGCTGGAGGCCGAGGCGGACGCGGCCCGTGCGCTGGTGGACGGCACCCGTTTCGCGACGCCCGAGCCGATCGCGCTCGGTGGACCCGGGGCGGGCTATCCGCTTCCGTGGTCGGTGCAGACCTGGCTTCCCGGGAACGTGGCCGCCGACGACGACCCGGGCGCGTCGTTCGCGTTCGCGGGCGACCTGGCCGACCTCATCGAAGACCTGCGCGCGATCGACACCCGGGGCCGCACGTTCACCGGCACGGGCCGTGGTGGCGACCTGCGGTCCCATGACGCCTGGATGGAGACCTGTCTCAGAAACAGCGAACGACTCCTCGACGTGCCCCGGCTCCGCCGCCTCTGGTCGGCGCTGCGCGAGCTGCCGCGAGGCACGGCCGATGACGTCACCACCCACGGCGATCTCATCCCCGGCAACCTGCTGGTGGCCGACGGCCGGCTCACGGGCGTCCTCGACGTCGGCGGCGCCGGGCCCGCCGACCCCTCCCTCGACCTCGTCGGCGCGTGGCACCTGCTGGAGACCGGGCCGCGCCAGGCGCTCCGCGACCGCCTGGGCGGCGACGACCTCGCATGGGAGCGGGGCAGGGCGTGGGCCTTCGTCCAGGCGATGGGGCTGGTCTGGTACTACGTCCAGAGCAACCCGGTCATGAGCCGAACGGGCCGCCGCACCCTGGAACGCGTCCTCGCGGACGGAACGCCCACGTGACCAGTCCGTCCCGACGCCCCTCCGCGGCCCCGGTCTCCGCCGCGTTCCCGGGGCCGGGTCAGGGGAGGGTGGTCACTTTCGCCAGAACAGGTGGTGGGTCACCCCGCTCGGGCTGGGAACGACGTCCAGGTTGAAGCGGTCAAGCAGTTCGTCGGGGGACTCCCAGAGGCGTACTCCTGACCCGAACTTCATCGGCGAGACCACCACGTGCAGGGTGTCGACGAGATCCGCGTCGAGGAACTCCCTGATGGTGGTGGCCCCGCCGCCGAGGCGGACGTCCTTGCCCCCCGCCGCCTCCTTGGCCCGATCGAGGACCGTGGCGGGGTCGTCCGAGACGAAGTGGAAGGTGGTGTCGGAAAGTGTCAGCGACGGACGTTGGTGATGGGTCATGACGAACACCGGCGTGTGGAACGGGGGTTCGTCACCCCACCAGCCCTGCCACTCGTGGTCCTGCCAGGGCCCGCGCTGCGGACCGAACTTGTTGCGGCCCATGATCTCGGCGCCGATACCGCGCGCGTAGTCCCGCACGAGATAGTCGTCCAGGCCCCTGCTCCCGCCGGGTTCGGTGCGCATGGGCCAGCTGGCCGTGGCACCGGCCCAGGCGAACAGCTTCTCCGGCTCGACATGGCCGAACGGCCTCTCCAGGGTCTGGTCCTCACCGGCACCGATGCCGTCACTCGACACATTGAAGTTCTGGACTTTCAACAGCTGAGTCACGTGGTCCTCCTCCTGCGATGGGTGCTCACCAATGGTGAGACTCTCAGAGCGAGGCGGACTCATCGGTGATGCGGCGCTGATCCGATCAACGGTTTCGACGGTCGGCCCGTTGTCAGTGGGTGGGGCTACCGTGCGGGGGTGTACGAACCAGCATGAGTTAGGGGAGACCATGACCACCCTGGAGAACCGGCCGAACACCGCGCTCCTCGTCGTCGACGTGCAGAAGGGCGTCGTCGGAGGGGCCCACCAGCGCGACGCGGTCGTCGCGAACGTCGCCGGACTCGTCGAGCGGGCCCGGCGGGAAGAGGTCCCGGTCGTCTGGGTCCAGCACTCCGACGAGGGGCTCACGAGAGGGAGCGACGACTGGCGGATCGTCCCGGAGCTGACTCCGGGGGACGCCGAGCCGCTCGTCGAGAAGAGCTACGGCGACTCCTTCGAGGACACCGCCCTGGAGACCGTCCTGTCGAAGCTCGGCACGGGCCGGCTCGTCGTCGTCGGCGCGGAGACCGACGCGTGCATCCGCTCGACGCTGCACGGCGCGTTCACCAGGGGCTACGACGTGACCCTGGTCGGCGACGCGCACACGGCGGGCGACAAGACGGCCTGGGGCGCGCCGCCGGTGGAGCAGGTCATCGCGCACACGAACCTGTACTGGAGCTTCCAGGCCGCGCCGGGGCGGACGGCCGGGGTGGTCGCGGCGGCCGACGTCGTCTTCGGCGGCGCGTCCTGACGACGTGAGTCACGCCCCGCGGGCCGACGGGGGCGCGGGGCGACGCGTGGCCGACCGTGGGGGTACGGGTCGACTAGCGCGCGCCACGGTCCTGCGCGGCTGCTCAGCCCCCACGCGGTCCGGTCACTGAGGATCCCAGACCGCGCGAGCGACGACCCCCTACCTGGTTACCTGGGGACCTCCGTACCAACGGTTACCTGGGGATCCCTGTACGAACGGTCACGTGGGGACCTCCGTACCAACGCACCCCTGTACCTGTGCACCTGGCACCAGGCACCTGTTCGAGGCCGTCCGCCGCATCGAGGTCATGCCCTGTGCGGCGGCCGGACGGTCATCCTGGCGACGACGGCGATCCGGCGCCCTCCCGGGCGGATCGGTCGGCGCCGATCACCGTTCTCAGCTCGTGCAGTGAGTCGCGCATCAGCTCGGCGAGGGTCCGTTCCTCGCCGTCCGCGATCCAGCGTTCGAAGCCGATCCTGAAGACGGCCATGCCCGCCTCCGCGGTCAGGCTCGCCGCCGGTTCCGGCACCCCCCGGCCGCGCAGCGTCTCGGCGACCGCCGCCGACAGGGACGCCAGTTTGATCAGCTCGCGCTCCCGCAGCTCCGCGTTGGCCCCTATGACGGCCTGCCGCTGCCGCGCGAAGGTCCTGCGGTCGGTGAACGGCCCGGCGGCCGCGTCGAGTCCGGCCGCCATCGCGTCGATCGGGGCGGCCGATCCGGGGGCCTGCGAGACCCCCGCCACGAACAGATCCCGCAGCTCACCCGAGCCGTCGAACAGCACCTCGCGCTTGTCGGCGTAGTGCCGGAAGAAGGTCCGTTCCGTCAGCCCCGCCCGCCTGGCGATCTCCGCCACCGTCGTCTGCTCGTACCCGCGCTCGCTGTAGAGCTCCAACGCGGCCTTCGCCAGGCGCTGGCGCGTGTTCGGCTCCCATCTGCCCATGACACAGATCCTACGTGACGACAGTCGCTGACATCAGTGCTACGTTTGATGACAGTCACTGACATCGATCGTTGGGGATTCTCATGCGTATCTTCGTGACCGGCGCGTCCGGCTGGATCGGCTCCGCTCTCGTGCCGGAACTCATCGACGGGGGACACCAGGTGGTGGGTCTCGCCCGCTCCGACGCCTCCGCCGCCGCGCTCACCGGGGCCGGCGCGGAGGTGGTCCGCGGCACCGTCGACGACCTTGACGTGCTGCGGACCGCGGCCGCCGGGTCCGACGCGGTGGTCCACCTCGCCTTCAAGCACGACATCGCCTTCTCCGGCGACTTCCAGGGCGCGTCCGACGCCGACCGCCGTGCCGTCGACGTCTTCGGCGACGTGCTGGCCGGCAGCGACCGGCCCTTCGTCATCGCCTCCGGCGTCGCCGGCCTCAAGTCGGGGCAACTGGCCACCGAGCGGGATCTGCCGGAGATCGACGGCTCGGCGCTGTCGGGCCGCGCCGCCACCTCCATGGCGGTGCTCGACCTCGCCTCCCGCGGGGTCCGCTCCTCCGTGGTGCGCCTCGCGCCCACCTGTCACGGCGACGGTGACAACGGCTTCATGGCGGCCCTCGTCGCCACCGCCCGCGAGAAGGGCGTCTCCGGCTATGTCGGCGACGGCGCCAACCGCTGGCCCGCCGTCCACCGCCTCGACGCGGCGCGGCTGTTCAGGCTGGCCGTCGAGAAGGCGCCCGCTGGGAGCGTGCTGCACGGTGTCGCGGAGGAGGGCGTTGCGATCCGCGAGGTCGCGGAGGTGGTCGGCCGCCACCTCGACGTTCCGGTGACGTCCGTAAGCCCCGAGGACGCACCCGGGCACTTCACCTGGTTGGCGGGGTTCGTCGGCCTCGACGCCCCGGTCTCCAGCGCCCTCACCCGCGAACTCCTCGACTGGAACCCGACCGGCCCTGGCCTCATCGAGGACCTGGACGAGGGCCACTACTTCCGGAAGGGCGCGGCGGAACCCACCGCCTGACCGGACGGGGCGCGGGGGCCCCGGGGCGGACGTCGGGTGTCGGACGCCGGACGCCGGACGCCGAACGCCCGACATCGGACATCGAATGTCGGAATCCTGGCGCCTGAAGCCGCGGCCCTGGCCCCGGCGCCCCGCACCCCTGGCCTTGCCTCTCGCTCGACGGGCGGGCACACCCGTGGCCGTCGCTCAACGGGCACCTCCGTGGCCGTGGCCCAACGGGCACCTCCGTGGCCGTCGCCCGACGCCCGCCCTCGTGGCCGTCAGGCGAAGGCCAATCCCGCTCCGGAGACCGCCACCCCCCGCCCTGTTGCCGCCGCGGAGACCGTCACCCACGCCCCTGTTGCCGCCCCGGTTGCCTCACCCACCTGCCCGGCCCTAGCATGAATGCGCTTTCATTCGCGCTCACGCATCACAGAACGGGGACCCGGTCCATGAATGGCGCCGCATCGTGAACGCCGCACCCACGGTGTACGACGTGGCCGAACGCTCCGGCGTTTCCATCGCCACCGTGTCCCGCGTCTACCGCAGTCCCGACTCCGTCAGGGCCGCCACCCGGGAACGGGTCCTCGCCGCGGCCCGCGAACTCGGCTATGTGCCCAGCGGTAACGCCCGCGGTCTCGCCAGCCGTTCCACAGGGGTCCTCGGCCTCTGCTTCCCCGACTACTCCGACCCGGACACCGTCGGGGCCGAGGACGACGACGCGGCGATGCTCTACTCCGACCAGATCATCCGGGGCATGGAGCGTGCCGCCCGCAGGCACGGCTACGCGCTGCTGATCGCCGCCTCGCTCGAAGGCGGTCCGGAGAACCTCGTCGCCAAGGTGGCCGGGCGCGTCGACGGGTTCGCCGTCCTCGCCCGCACCGTGCCGACCGAGGAGCTGGAGGTGATCTCCAGGCGCCGCCCCGTCGTCATGCTGGCCGGACCCCGCGCCCAGGACCCCTCCCTCGACCACCTGGACCATGTCGAGGTCGCCAACGAGGACGGCCAGTACCAGCTGACCCGCCACCTCCTCGACGACCACGGACTGCGCCGTCTCGCCTACGTCGGTCTCGCCGACGACTCCCCGGACGTCGAGGCCCGCTTCCGGGGCTTCCGGCGCGCCTGCCGGGAGGCGGGCGTGGAGACCGGTGACGAACCGGCGCTGCGGATGCCGATGATGACCCAGGCCGAGGGCGCGCACGCCGCCGACCTGCTGTGCGGGGGAGCCGGTGAGCGGCCCGAGGCGTTCGTCTTCGCCAACGACCAGATGGCCGTCGGCGCGCTCCAGGCCCTGGAACGGCGTGGCCTGCGGGTGCCGGACGACATCGTCGTCACCGGCTTCGACGGCATCCCGCTCAGCCGTCTGGTCCGCCCGGCCCTGACCACCGTGCGGCAGCCGATGGTGCGGCTGGGGGAGAAGGCCGTCGAGCTGCTGGTGAGGCGGCTGACCGGGGAGCGGGAGGCCGAGCCGGTCTCCCTGATGCTTCCGGTCGGCGTCGCCCGCCGGGCCAGCTGCGGCTGCGCCGACGAGGAGACGACCACCGGCTTCACGGACCTCTGACGGGGCGGGTCCTCTGACGGGACCGGTCGCCGGCGGTCCTGCGACCGTCCGCCCTCCCCAGCCGCCCGTCACTCCGCAGCGGCACGAAGGGCCGGAGCGCCACCTGTTCGCCGCAACGAGCTGTCACTGAACGGCGGTTGACCGTCCCACCATGTTCTGCAAGGCGGCTGCCGCGAGCACCGTGTCGGCCAGGTCTGCGGCGGACCGTCCGTCACCCGCGTCGATGCGATCCAGGCCCAGGCTGCCGAGGGCTTCGGTCATGAGGGTCTGGTAGCGCTCGGTGCGGGCCAGGAACTTGTCCATCAGGTGCTGTTCGTCGCCCGTGGCCGCTTCATAGTGGCCCGCCGCGTGAATGCGGGCGCGTAGGACGGTGTCGTCCGCGGTGAGCCACACGGCGGCCGTTCGCGGCACCCGCAGGCTCGCGACGCGGCGGGGCCAGAGCGCGGAACCCTCCAGGACCAGGCCCGTCCGGCCGCCGTTCTCGGCCGCGTGCGTCGTGATCAGATCTTCGATGCGGGGCCACAGTCGGTCGTAGTGGGCGAGAACGGACGTGATCAGTTCGTCGACCGTGAGTGATCCGTAGTGCTCGGCGACATGGGCCGGCACCTCCCACTCCGGGGTTCTCCAGGGCCGCCCGGGGTGCCGGGCCAGCCGGTCGGTGGTCAGGTACGCGAACCCGAGTCTCTCCGCCACGACCTGGGCGACGGTCGACTTCCCGACGTTCGACGTCCCGCCGATCAACACCACCCGCACCTCACGCACGCCGACGACTTTACCGATCCTTCCGGGACAGGGTCCGCAGCCGGTTCAGACAGCTGATGCGGCACGCCAGTTGGATCGTGTGCACGCCGACCTCCTCCGCGAGATGAGTGGACAGGGAGTCAGGTGGTGAAGGAGGCTCCGTGTCCGGCGTCCTTCGCCGGTGTGCGCTTCCGGGGCAGCACGAGACCGGTCAGGGTCAGTCCGATCAGGCTCAGTACCGCGCCCGCCAGGCCTGTCCAGCGCAGAGCGCCCGCGGCGACGAGTGCGCCGCCGATGACCGAGCCGGCTGCGGCGCCAAGGTTGAAGGCGCCCACGTTGACCGAGACCGCCAGGTTCGGCGCGGCGCCCGCGTGGTGCAGGATCAGCCCTTGCAGCGGGGCGATGGTCGCGGTGGCGAGCAGGCCGAGCAGCAGGACCGCCGCCACGGCGGTGGGCTGCCGCACCACCGCGAACGGGACGAGCAGGAGCGTTCCCGTCAACCCGCCGAAGATCCCGCGGACGGTGGCGTTCATCGCCCTGTCAGTCAGCTTTCCGGCGGCGAGGTTGCCGAGGAAACCCCCTGCACCGTAGGCGAGCAGCAGACCGGAGACCGCCGTGGCGGAGAAGCCGGAGACGCGGGTCAGCAGCGGGGCGATGTAGGTGAACACCGTGGCGACCCCGGCGAAGCCCACCGCGGTGGTGGCGATGGCGAGCATGACCGGCCGGCGGGCCACCACGCGGAACTCGTCGCGCAGCCGGGTGGACGGCGCCTCCTGCCGGGGCAGTACGGCGGCCAGGAGCACGGTGCCCACCAGGGACAGAACGGTCAGTACGGTGAACGGCGCCCTCCATCCGGCTCCTTGCCCGAGCAGGGCCCCCAGGGGCACTCCGAGAAGGGTGGCCACGGTGAAGCCGGAGGCCACGGTGGCGATGGCTGAGCCCGTCTTCTCGGCCGGGACCACCCTGGTCGCCGTCACCAGCGCAAGCGCCAGGAACGCGGCGTGACTCAGTGAGGACACCACGCGGCCCACCATGAGCAGGCCGAACGACGGCGCCGTGGCGCTGATCGCGCTGCCCGCCGCGAACAGCAGCATCAGCCCGATGGTGAGCCCCTTGCGCGGCAGACGTGAGGTCAGCAGTGCCATGAGCGGCCCGCCGACCACGACTCCGAGCGCGTACGCGGTCACCGCTTGTCCGGCGGTACCCACGGAGACGTTCAGATCTTCGCCGACCTGGGGCAGCAACCCGGCGATCAGGTACTCCGAGGTACCCACGACAAAGACGCTCGCGCACAGTGCGGCGAGCGTCGCGAAACCGTTGTTCACCGTCATGCGGCAGACGCTAAAGTCTCACATCGGTATGAGAGTCAAGCCGGGCGGTCACTGTCCCAGTGGCCATCAGGAGGCCCTGTGCGTATCGGTGAGTTGTCCCGGCGGACCGACGTGGCCGTCTACCTGTTGCGCTACTACGAGGAGCAGGGGCTGCTCCATCCGCAGCGTGGCGCCGGCGGTTACCGGGAGTACGTCGAAGAGGACGTCGCCATCGTCCGCCGTATCCGCAGCCTGCTGGCCGCAGGACTGGGCACCTCGACGATCAGCACGGTCCTGCCGTGCCTTCGGGACACCGGCGACCGCCTCGTCCCCACCTGTTCGGACCTGCTCGCCGACCTCCACCAGGAGCGTGACCGCATCGCTCAGGTCATCAGCGACCTTCAGGCTTCCATGAACGCGCTCGATGACGTCATCGCCGCGGCCCCGGCCGACGTCACCCGCCGGGCACTGGCCTCACTCGACATGTAGTCGAATCGACTCTCGGAACCCGGTCCCACTCACAGGCGGCGGATGCGGAGGCCGGGGCGCTCCTCTCAGAGCAGTTCCCTCCGGAAGAAGTCCCGCGTCGCCCGGTCCAGTGACCGTCGCTCCGACGCCTCCCCCTCCCACGCGAAGTGACCCGCCTCCAGGACCTCAAGGCGCCGTGGTCCGCCGAGCGCCCCGTACACCGCGAACTGGCCGGGCGGCGGTACCGCCGGGTCGAAGAGGGCGCAGGCCGCCAGGACCGGGACGCGTATCCGGGTGGCGGCCGTCGCCGCGTCGAAGTAGGCGAGCACCTCCACCGCCTCCGGATGCGCGCGGACGTGGTCGCGCACCGCCTCTCCGCTGCCGGTGCACGGCAGGGTCAGCCGCAGGGGATGGTTGCCGAACGTCGGGACGGTCAGCCGGGCCGCGCCGAAACGGTCGTCCCAGGGCAGGGCGAGGGCGCCGATCCCGCCGCCGAAGCTCTCGCCGAGGTAGCCGAGGCGCCCCTCCAGCGAGGGCACCAGTTCGAGCAGCGCCGACGCGGCGCCCCACAGCCCCGCCACGCAGTCGCCGAGGACGTACGTCTCGCGCGCGGCGATGCCGTGCAGGACGTGCTCCGCCGGGTCGGACGGCACGCCGGGCCGGACGCCGAGCGTCGGGAGGCCGGGCGCGATCGGGAGGATCGCCGCCGAGCCGGGCAGCGGGAGCGGCAGTTCGGCCCCGACGTCGGCGCGCCCGCCGTAGCCGTGGCCGATCACGAACCCGTGCTGTGCCCTGTCGTCGACCGGCAGCGCCAGCAGGGCGTGGCACCGGCCGCCGAGGGAGTCGTACGTCACCTCGTGGATCCGGTGCCCGTCCCGTTCCTCGACCGCGCGGACCAGACGCGGACGCGGGGGCACCCGTCGCGCCGCCGCCCGCAACGCCCGCCAGAAGACGTCGAAGTCGGCCGGGACGGGCGGGGCGCCCAAGGCCAGCAGGTCGTCCAGGGCGCGACCGTGGGTCGGGTCGAAGGCGAAGGCGTGGGGGAGCGGCGACATGCCGTGACTGTAGTCAGCCCTGGTGGTGAGCGCGGGCTGCGGTGTCGATCCCCCCGGCCGTCCATGTCCACGGCACCGATCCCCCTCGGCCAGCCATGTCCACGGCACCGATCCCCCCGGCCGTCCATGCCCACGGCACCGATCCCCCGGCTGTCCATGCCCACGACACCGATCACCCCAGACCCGCGCGGCACCGACCCCCTCACCGGCTCCCCGGCACCGATCCGCTCACCGACCCCCTGGCACCCCCCGGCCCCCCGGCACCGCCCCCCGGCACCCCCCGGCACCCCCCCGCGGGCGCCCGCACCGATCCCCCCGCGCCCCCCGGCCCCAATACCCCCGCCAAGCCAAGCCCACGGCGCCGTCCCCCTCACGCCCCATCCCCCCCGCGACCTCTCACGCCCCATCCCCCGCGACCTCGATCACAGTTCCTTTAGTTATGCATTCATCCGTTTTACGGTGCTGTCACACCGGTTATCGGCGGACGCCGTAGGTGTCGTCGGTGTCGTCGGAACGCGGCCTCGGTGGTGTCGAGGTCGTGTGTCGGATGTCCCGCTCGTTACGGGAGTGTGACCAAGACCCCCCTTGCCAGGTCCCGAAGTGCTGCAAGAGAGTGATGTATGCGCTTACAGACAGCGCATACATCCGGAAGCTCAAGGAGGAGCACGCCATGAACCGCGCCGCCGCAATCGGGTCGCTCGCCCTCACCCTGGCGTCTGCGCTCACCCTCACCGCCTGTGGCGGCTCGGGTGGTGCGGGCGTGGCAGCCGATGCCAAGCAGACCCTGACCGTCTGGGCCATGGGGACCGAGGGGGAGAAGCTCGGGGACGTCGCCAAGGCGTACCAGAAGTCCCACGCCAACATCACGGTCAAGGTCACCCCGATCGGCTGGGACGTCGCGCACCAGAAGCTGGTCGCCGCCGCTGCCGCCGGGAAGCTGCCCGACGTGGTCCAGATGGGCGGGAGCTACCTCGGCGAGTTCGCCGACATGGGCGTGCTGGAGCCGGTCGACACCAAGACCTTCGCCGAGGGCGACTTCTTCCCGGCCGCCTGGCAGCAGGGCACGTACGACGGCAAGGCCTACGGCGTGCCCTGGTACGTCGACACGCGCGTGCTGTTCTACCGCACCGACCTCGCGAAGAAGGCCGGCATCGACAAGGCCCCGGCGACCATGGCCGAGTTGCAGCGCGACGCCGAGGCGTACCGGACCAAGGCCGGCACCAAGTGGGGGCTGTCCATCCAGCCCGGCGGCCTGGACACCGTGCAGAGCTTCTACCCGTTCCTGTACTCGGCCGGCGGCGCCATCCTCGACCAGGACGGCAAGGCCGCCGTGAACTCTGCCGCCGCCGTCAAGGCGCTGGAGAACTACGGCAGTTACTTCAAGAAGAACCTGAGCGAGAAGTCCGTGCGGCCCGGCTACGACGTCACCAAGGACTTCAACACCGGCGCCGTGCCGATGTTCTTCGGCGGTCCCTGGCTCACCAGCCTCCTCGACGACAACTACCCGGGCCTCAAGGGCAAGTGGGCCGTCGCCCCGGTCCCCGCCGACCAGGCGTCCGTCTCCATGGCGGGCGGCTCGAGCCTCGCGATCTCCGCGGACAGCGACCACAAGGCCGCCGCCAAGGAGTTCGTCGCCTCCCTCACCGACGCCAAGGGCCAGTCCGACTGGTTCGAGCGCACCAACGACCTGCCCGCCAACACGGGCGCCTGGAAGTCCGGCACGCTCGCCACCGACCCCGCCATGAAGATCTGGCGCACCCAGATGGACACCGCGAAGTCGACGCCCGCCCAGCCCAAGCTGACCGAGATCACCTCCAAGGTGGACACCGCCATCGAGTCGGTCACCCAGGGCAAGTCCACCGCGAAGGCCGCCCTGGACAAGGCCCAGTCCGAGATCGACGGCCTCGTCCAGTAGGAGCAGCCCCTCATGTCCCTCACGACAGGACCGGCCGCGTCCGCCGCGGCCGTCGACAAGAGCCCGCGCGGCGGCGGGAGTTCCGGGTCGGCCCGGCGCCCCCGCCGCTCGCTCAGCCGGCACAACCTGACCGGATGGCTGTTCTCCACGCCGTTCCTGGTGCTGTTCGGCGTCTTCATGCTCTTCCCGATCGTCGCCACGCTCCTGATGAGCTTCACCGACTTCGGGGCCCGTGACGTCACCCGCCCGCTGGAGGCGGACTTCGTCGGCCTGGACAACTACACCCGGCTGTTCCAGGACGACAAGTTCCTCACCTCCCTCTTCAACACCGCCTACTTCGTGGTCGTCGGCGTCCCCGCGACCATCGTCCTCGGACTCCTCGCGGCGGTCCTGCTCAACAACGGCATCGACCGGGCCCGTACCGTCTTCCGGATCGGTTTCTACGCTCCGGTCGTCACGACGATCGTCGCGGTGGCCGTCGTCTGGCGGTTCGTGCTCGACCCGTCCGACGGTCTGATCGCCTCGCTCGCCTCCGAAGTGGGCCTGACCGCACCGGACTTCCTCGGCTCGGAGACCTGGGCGATGCCGTCCCTGATCGCCATGGCCGTCTGGCGCAACCTCGGCACCGTCATGGTGCTGTGCATCGCCGGGCTCCAGGCGATCCCCGCCGAGGTCCGCGAGGCCGCCCGCCTCGACGGGGCGAGCGGCTGGCAGGAACTGCGCCGCGTCACCGTCCCGTTGCTGCGGCCGACGCTGCTGTACGCCACCGTCATCACCACCATCGGTTACCTCAACGTCTTCGAGGAACCGTTCGTGATGACCCAGGGCGGCCCCTCCGACGCCACCCTCACCGTCTCCCTCGACATGTACCGGGAAGGCTTCAACTTCTTCCACATGGGCTACGCCAGCGCGATGGCGTACGTCCTGTTCGTCGTGATCATGGGCATCACGGTGCTCCAGCTCCGCCTGCTGAAGGACAACACCCGATGACCGCCGAGACGGCCGCCACGGCCCACCGCCCCCGGCGCTCCGGACGGACGCGCAGACCGCTGCTCTACATCGTCGCCTCGCTCGGGCTCCTGGTGATGTCCGCGCCGTTCCTGTGGATGGCGCTGTCCGCCTTCAAGACCAAGGAGGACCTCACCTCGACCACGCCGGTGTGGATCCCCTCCCGGTGGACGCTGGAGAACTTCACCGCGCTGCTCGACCAGCTCGACATGCCGCAGTACTTCCTCAACTCGCTGATCGTGGCCGTCCTGGTGACCGTCAGCAACCTGCTGTTCTGCTCGATGCTCGGCTACGCGCTGGCCAAGCTCGACTTCAGCGGGCGCTCCAAGGTCTTCGGACTCGTGCTCGCCGCCCTGATGGTCCCGGGCAACCTGATGATCCTGCCGCTGTACGTGCTGATGAACGGCCTCGGTCTGATCGACACCTACGCGGGCCTGGTCCTGCCGTTCGCGGCCGGCGCGTTCGGGGTGTTCCTGATGCGGCAGTTCATGCTGTCGGTGCCCGACGAACTCCTCGAAGCGGCCCGCCTCGACGGCGCGGGGGAGTGGTACATCTTCTGGCGGATCGTGATGCCGCTGGTCAAGCCGGCCCTCGCGACGCTGACGATCTTCACCTTCCTCGGCTCGTGGAACAACTTCATCTGGCCCCTGATCGCCACCAACGACCCCGGCAAGTACACCCTGCCGGTGGCGCTCGCGACCTTCGCCAACGATCCCAACCGCACGGTCGGCGGCGGCAACGGCATGCTGATGGCCGGCTCCCTGCTCGTCGTGCTGCCGGTCCTGGCCGTCTTCGCCGTCCTGCAACGGCACTTCACCCAGGGCATCGCCACCGCGGGCCTCAAGTAGCGGCTCCGGACGGCGTCCACGCCCCCTCGGCGTGACCGCGCCGTCCGGCATGCCCCCCCGCCCACGTTTCCGCACTCCACGTGTCCCCCCGCACCCCCACCAGAAAGACGCGAAGAACGATGACGCAGACCACCCGCTTCCCCGACGGCTTCCTGTGGGGCGCCTCCACCGCCGGTCACCAGATCGAGGGCAACAACGTCAACAGCGACTGGTGGCGCAAGGAGCACGACCCGGCGGCCGGTATCGAGGAGCCCAGCCTCGACGCCTGCGACAGCTACCACCGCTGGGAGCAGGACATGGACCTGCTCGCCGAACTCGGCTTCACCGACTACCGGTTCGGCATCGAGTGGTCCCGCATCGAGCCCGCCCCCGGCCACTTCTCGCGCGCCGAGATCGCCCACTACCGGCGGATGGTCGACGGCGCCCTCGCCCGCGGCCTGCGCCCCATGGTCACCCTGCACCACTTCACCGTCCCGCAGTGGTTCGAGGACCTCGGCGGCTGGACCGCCGACGGCGCCGTCGACCTGTTCGCCCGCTACGTCGACCGGTGCGCGCCGATCATCGCCGACGGCGTCCGGCACGTGTGCACCATCAACGAGCCGAACATGATCGCCGTGATGGCCGGTGCCGCGAAGGCGGGCAACCAGGGCTTCCCGCCCGCCGGACTGCCCACCCCGGACGAGGAGACCACCCACGCGGTGATCGCCGCGCACCACGCGGCCGTCAAGACGGTCCGCGCCAACCACCCCGACATCCAGGTCGGCTGGACCATCGCCAACCAGGTCTACCAGGCCCTCCCCGGCGCCGAGCAGACCACCGCCGCGTACCGGTACCCGCGCGAGGACGTCTTCATCGAGGCCGCCCGCGGTGACGACTGGATCGGCGTGCAGTCCTACACCCGCACCAAGATCGCCCCGAACGGCCCGGTCCCGGCCCCCGCCGACGTGGAGCGCACCCTCACCCAGTGGGAGTACTACCCGACCGCCGTCGGCCACGCCCTGCGCCACACCGCCGACCTCATCGGCGACGACGTCCCGCTGATCGTCACCGAGAACGGCATCGCCACCGCCGACGACCGCCGCCGCGTCGACTACTACACCGGCGCCCTCGGCGAGGTCGCCGCCGCCATCGAGGACGGCCTCAACGTCCAGGGCTACCTGGCGTGGAGCGCGCTGGACAACTACGAATGGGGCTCCTTCGCGCCGACGTTCGGCCTGATCGCCGTCGACCCGACGACGTTCGAGCGCACCGCGAAGCCGTCCGCCGTGTGGCTCGGCGGCCTCGGCAGGGAGCGCGCGCTGCCCCGCCGCTGACCTCCCACGAGGGCTGCCGCCCGGTCCTCACCAGACCGCGGGAGCCGGCCGGTCCCTGACCCCGGTCGGCTCCCGCCACCGTCCCCCGGCGTCCGCGCAACCCCGCGGCCCCCCGTTGCCCGTTGCCCGTTGCCCCACCGCACTACGGCACCACCCATCACGGCACCCGCACCTCCCGTCCGCCCCCTCGCGCAGGAGTCCGCACCGTATGAACCGTCGTAGCTTTCTGACCGCGACCACCGCCACCGCCGCCGCGCTCACCGCCGCCACCTCCCTCCCGGCCGCCGCCGCGTCCGCTCCGCGGCCCGAGGCCGAACAGCGCCTGCTGCGGGCCTGGTTCGCCGCCACCCACCGCTCGATGCAGGCCATGACGACCGAACTCGGCCTGGCCACCGACAAGATCGACGTCAGCGGCGGCACGCCGGTGCCGTCCACCCAGACCTCGCCCACCAACATCGGCTGCGGCCTCTGGTCCACGGTCGCCGCGGCCGGTCTCGGGGTCATCTCGGGGACGGCCATGCACCGCGCGCTCAGCCGCGCGGTCGCCGCCGTCGAACGGCTGGAGCGCGCCCACGGGTTCTGGTTCAACTGGTACGACGCGCACGACGGTTCACTCCTCACGGCGTGGCCCGAGACCGGCGACCCGGTGCGCCCGTTCCTGTCCACCGTCGACAACGCGTGGCTGGTGACCGGGTTGCGGATCGCCGCCGACGCCGATCCCCTGCTGCGGCCCAGGATCGCGGCGCTGCTCGCCGACGCCGACTGGTCCTACTTCTACACGCCCTACGACCCGGCCGACCCGGTCGCGGGACCCGGGCAGCTCAGGGGCGGCTACTGGCCGGACAAGCCGGGCCGGGGCGAGCCCACCGCCCATCACTACGGTGCCCTCAACACCGAGCCCCGGATGGCCAGTTACCTCGGCATCGCGGACGGTTCGCTGCCCGCCGAGCACTACTGGCACCTGCTGCGCACCCTGCTGCCCGGCATGGGCCAGGAGCAGGAGCCGGGGGGCGGGTACGTGACGATCGACGGGGTGCGGGTCTGGGAGGGGCACTACACCTACCGCGGCCGCAAGCTCGTGCCCACCTGGGGCGGTTCGATGTTCGAGGCGCTGATGGTGCCGCTGTTCGTGCCGGAGAGCACCTGGTCGCCGGGCTCCTGGGGCACCACGCACCGGCGGTACGTCCGCAGCCAGATCGAGCACGGAGTCGCCGAGGAGGGGTACGGCTTCTGGGGTTTCTCCCCGGCCTCGGTCCCGGACGGCGGCTACCGCGAGTACGGCGTCGACGGCATCGGCATGCAGGAGGACGGCTACCACTCGCTCGGCGTGGTCACCCCGCACGCCTCCTTCCTCGCCCTGCCGCAGGCCCCGGCCGAGGCGCTGGCCAATCTGCGCGGACTCGACCGCGCCTTCGGCGCCTACGACGACCGCTACGGCTTCCGCGACTCGGTGGACGTCACCACGGGCCGGGTCAGCGATGTCGTCCTGGCGCTGGACCAGGGCATGATCACGGCGGCGCTGGCCCAGCGGCTGCGCCCAGGACTGCTCCAGGGCCCGTTCCGCGGCGGCGGGTTCGCGGGCCGGGTCCGTCCGCTGCTGGCGAGGGAGCGGTTCTCGCTCTAGCCGTCCCTGGGATCTTCGTCGGCCGGGCCGGGGAGGCGTGCGCTCAGTCGGGCCGCGAACTCCTCGGCCCGCGCCAGTCGCACCCGCAGGTCAGCCACCCGCTGCTTGGCGGCGGCCTCGAAGTCCCGCAGCCGCGCGACGAGTTCGGCCTGTTCCCCGGGTGTGGTACCGCCCGCGTCGAGCCGGTCGGTGGTCTCCAGCAGGGAGCGCATCTCGTCCAGTGTGAACCCCAGCGGCTTCATCCTGCGGATGATCATCAGGCGGGCCACGTCGGCCTCGGTGTAGAGGCGGAAGCCGCCCTGCGAGCGCGCGGAGGGGACCACCAGGCCGGCCTCCTCGTAGTGCCGGATGGTCCGCAGGGACAGCTCGGTCCGCGCGGCGACCTCGCCGATCTGCATGTGCTTGCCGTCCACGTGCCTGTCCCGGCCTCTCTCGCTGCGGGCGGGGCCGGGACCAGGTGCCGCCCGGCCCGCCGATCCCTACCCTAACGTTAGGGTAGGGTTGACGGCGTCGCGGGCCGCCGCCCGCCGCCGTGCCGGGGCCGACGCCGCCCCCGGCGAGGTCTCCGCGGCCCCGGTCCCGTGCCGCTTCCTCCCCTCCCTCGCGCGGTCCTTGCCCCGTTCCCGCGTGCGGTCCTCCGCGCCCGCCCCGCCCCTGGGGCCCGCCCGACCATGAACAGGTAGCCGTTCCGTTGTCCTTCCCCGCTCTCTCCCCCGTCGCCCGGCTGCGCGGGTCGGCCCCCGACTGGCTGCGTGATCCGGCCGTCTGGCGCACCGAGGTGCTGGCCGGTCTGGTGGTCGCGCTCGCGCTGATCCCGGAGGCGATCTCGTTCTCCGTCATCGCCGGCGTCGACCCCGCGATCGGCCTGTTCGCCTCCTTCACCATGGCCGTCACCATCGCGATCGTCGGCGGACGCCGGGCGATGATCTCCGCCGCCACCGGCGCCGTCGCCCTGGTGATCGCGCCCGTGAACCGGGAGCACGGCTTCGGGTACCTGGTCGCGACCGTGATCCTGGCCGGTGTCCTGCAGATCGTCCTGGGCGCGCTGGGCGTGGCGAGGCTGATGCGGTTCGTGCCGCGCGCGGTGATGGTCGGCTTCGTCAACTCCCTGGCCATCCTCATCTTCATGGCGCAGCTGCCCGAGCTGACCCATGTCCCGTGGCCGGTCTACCCGTTGCTCGCGGCCGGTCTCGCGCTGATGGTGTTCTTCCCGAGGCTCACCTCGGTGGTGCCCGCGCCGCTGGTGTCGATCGTGGTGCTCACCGTCGTCACGCTGGCGGCCGGGATCGCCGTGCCGACCGTCGGTGACAAGGGCGACCTGCCGTCCGCGCTGCCGACGCCCGGTCTGCCGGACGTGCCGTTCACCCTGGACACCCTGACCACGATCGCCCCGTACGCGCTGGCGATGGCGCTGGTCGGGCTGATGGAGTCGCTGATGACGGCGCAGCTGGTCGACGACCTCACCGACACCCGGTCGTCGAAGACCAGGGAGTCCGTCGGGCAGGGCGTCGCCAACATCGTCACCGGGTTCTTCGGCGGGATGGGCGGCTGCGCCATGATCGGCCAGACGATGATCAACGTGAAGGTGTCGGGCGCCCGCACCCGGCTGTCGACGTTCCTGGCGGGGGCGTTCCTGATGGTGCTGTGCGTGGTCTTCGGGCCGGTCGTCTCGGACATCCCGATGGCGGCGCTGGTCGCGGTGATGGTGATGGTGTCGTTCGCGACGTTCGACTGGCACTCGATCGCGCCGAGGACGCTGCGGCGCCTGCCCGCGGGGGAGATCGCCGTCATGGCCGTGACGGTGGTGTGCGTGGTCGCCACCCACAACCTGGCCGTCGGTGTCGTCGTCGGCTCGCTCACCGCCATGGCCGTCTTCGCCCGCCGGGTCGCCACGGTCGCCCGGGTCACCTCCGTCGTCGACCCGGACGGCGGCACGGTCGTCTACCGGGTGGTCGGCGAGCTTTTCTTCGCCTCCGCGAACGATCTGGCCGCCCGGTTCGACTACGCGGGCGACCCGGACCGGGTCGTCGTCGACCTATCCGCCGCCCATGTCTGGGACGCCTCGTCCGTGGCCGCCCTCGACGCGGTGGGGGAGCGGTACGCGCGGCGCGGCAAGAGCGTCGAGATCACCGGTCTGAACGAGGCGAGCGCCCGGCTGCACGAGCGGCTGAGCGACGCGGTGCCTGCCCGTCGGTGACCCCGGCCGGGCGCCCGCCTCCCCGGACCGGCAGAGGCGGGCGGGCCCGCACGGGTCACAGGGCCCCCTTGCGCCACTCGCGCACCAGCAGACTCCCCAGGTAGAGGCCGCCGATGCCCAGGGTCCAGATGCCCACGGGCAGGTCGGACAGGTAGGGGGAGCGCTGCGCGGCCAGGTCGGCGAGGGGCAGCAGCAGGGCGCCGGTGAGCGCGGACAGCGCCAGGTGCGGGCCGGTGGCGCCGGTCAGACGGCGGGCGATCTGCGGCGCCGTCAGGGCGATGAACGCGACCGGGCCCGCGGCGGCGACCGCGCCCGCCGAGAGGACCACGGAGAGCAGGACCGCCCGGCCCCTTGTCCGGCGCGGGCTGACCCCGAGGGCCTCCGCCGCCGTGTCGCCCATCTCGCTCAGGGCCAGCGGCCTGGCCAGCAGCACGGCGGCCGGGGCGGTCACGAGGAGCACCAGCCAGATCACCAGCGCGTCGTCCCAGGAGCGCGCGGTGAGGCTGCCGTTGAGGTAGGCGCTGAGGACGGTCGCCTGGTCGCGTTCGACGGCGTAGACGACGTACTGGGTGAGCGCGGTGGCCATGGCCGCGACCGCGATGCCCGCGACCACCAGGCGTCCCGGGTTGCGGAACCCGGTGCCGGTCGAGACGTACACCAGCAGGACGGCCGCGCAGGCGCCGGCCAGCGCGCCCAGGACCACGGGGACGCCGGCCGGCAGGAACAGCGCGACGAGCGCGGCGCCCGCGCCCGCGCCGGGGCCCACCCCGATCACGTCCGGGCTGCCGAGGGGGTTGCGGGTCACGCTCTGGAAGAGGGCGCCCGACACGCCGAGCGCGGCCCCGGCGGCGACCGCGACCGTCAGGCGCGGCCCGCGCAGCCGGTCGAGGACGAACGCGTCCACCCCGGTGGCGCCGCCCGACAGCGCGTCAGGCAGGTCGGCCAGGGCGATGCCGAGCCGTCCGGTGGTGAGGGTGGCGACGCAGACGGCGAGCGTCAGCAGGCCGAGGGCGGCGCCGGTCCACAGCACCCGGGGGCGGGTCAGCAGGGTGACCGCGGAGCCGATCCTGACGACCCGGGTGCGGGGTGCGGCGCGGTGCGTGGTCGTCATGAGGCGGCCTTCATGGTGCGGACGGCGAGCAGCAGGGCGGGGGCGCCGACGAAGGCCGTCACGACCCCGACCATCAGCTCCTGCGGGCGCAGCAGCAGCCGTCCCGCGACATCGGCGGCGAGCAGCAGGGTCGGTCCGACGAGGACGGCGAGCACCGTCTGGGCCCGCCGGTCGACGCCCGCCACGGCCCGCACGAGGTGCGGAACGGCCAGGCCCACGAAGGCGATCGGGCCGACGGCGGCGGTCGCGGCGGCGCTGAGCACGGTCGCCGTGAGGAGCCCGACGGCCTTGACCCGTCCAGGGCGCGCGCCGAGCCCCGCGGCCGAATCGTCGCCCAGGGCGAGGGCGTTGAGGCCGCGCCCGAGCGCGAGCGCGATCAGCAGCCCGCCGAGCACCAGCGGCAGCACGGTCAGCGCCGAGGCCATGGAGTGCCCGCCGAGTGCGCCCACCACCCAGTAGCGGTAACTGTCGAAGACCTGCGGCCTGCTGAGGGTCAGCGCCTGGATGTACGCGGTGAGGACGGCACTCAGGACGGCGCCCGCGAGCACCAGCCGCACCGGGCTCGCGGTGCCGCCCGCGGTGCCGATCACATGGACGGCGAGGCCGGTCAGCACCGCGCCGGGCAGCGCCCACAGCAGGACGGCGCCCTGGTCGCCCGCGAGGCCGAGGGCGGTGCCGGTGACGACGGCTGCCGCCGCCCCGGTGTTGATGCCGAGCAGGCCGGGTTCGGCGAGCGGGTTGCGGGCGACGGCCTGCATGAGAATGCCCGCGACGGCCAGCGCGGCGCCCGCGAGCAGCCCGAGGACGGTGCGCGGGTAGCGGCTCTCGACGACGGTGACCGCGTAGGCGTCGCCGTGGCCGCCCAGCGCGTCCCACACCTCCGTCGCGGACAGGGATTTGCTGCCGTACATGACGCTGGCGAAGCAGACCGCCGCGAGCGCCGCCAGGGCCGCGGGCAGCAGCGCCGCCAGCGGCCACCGGCGCACCCGCCGGGGCGCCCGTCCCCCGGGCGCGGTGCGGGGGACGGGCGCGGTGTCGGTGGTGGTCATGGGTGACTTCCGGCGTCCGCTACTTGCCGGCCTTCTCGACGGCCGCGTCGATGAGCGGCAGGTACCGCTCGATGGTCCACGGCACGGTCAGCGGGTTGAGCATCGAGGACGCCGTCACGAACGAGTTGTCCTCGCCGTGGACGAGGGCGCCCTTCTTGACCGCGGGCATCGCCGCGTACAGCGGCTGGGCCTCTATCTCGCGCCGGTTGGCGTCGTCCGAGTAGAACGTGAACAGCAGGTCGCTGCCGGCGAGCTTGTCGGCGTTCTCCAGGCCGATGAGGGAGGAGTCGGTGCCCTCCGTCTCCTTGAACGTCTTCCACACCGGGTCGACCTTCAGGCCGAGCGAGGAGACCATCTCGACGCGCTGCTCGCTGCCGTTGAAGACGCCGAGGGTGCCGGGGCCCGTGTTGTAGATGTAGGAGAACGTGACGTCCTTGTACCCGGGGCGGGTGACGGCGGCGTCGGCGAGCTGCTTCTTGATGGTCCTGACGAGGTCGTCGCCCTTCGAGGGCGAGCCGAGGGCCGTCGCGATGATGCCGATCTGCTCGTCCCAGTCGGTGCTCCACGCCTTGTCGGGGTAGGCGACGGTCGGGGCGATGTCCTTGAGGACGTCGTACTGCTTCTGCGTGATGCCGGACCAGGGCGCCAGGATCAGGTCGGGGGCCAGCTCGGTGATGGCCTCGATGTCGAGTTCCTCGCCGCCGGTGAACTGGGTGGGGAGCGGGTCGCCCGCCTTCTTCACGGCCTCGTGCACCCAGGGCAGGTAGCCGGTCTTGTCGCTGCCCCAGGCGTACTCCTCGACGCCGACGGGTGTGGTGCCCAGGGCGATGGCGGTCTCGGCGGAGCCCTGGCCGAGGGTGACGATCCGCTGCGGCGCGCTCGTGACGGTGGCGCTGCCCAGGGCGCTCTTGACGGTCACCGGGAAGGCGCCGCCCGCGGCGCTCTTCTCCGGGGCGGCGGCGTCGTTGTCGGAGGCACCGCACGCGGTGAGGACCAGCAGCGACGCGGCGGCCACGGCGGCCGGCAGACGACGGGACCAGCGGCTCGGCTGTACAGACATACCTGTTCCCTACGGATCGCGGGCGTGACGAAGCCGTCGCCCGGCGCGACTTGATCAACGCATTACTTAGGTAAGCCTAACTTAAAAAAATCTTCGCGGGGCCGCCGAAGACTCGCAAATTCCTTAGCTTCGCCCGTGCTTGCATGACTGCGACGAGGACGGCTCGTGAGCGCAGCCACGCGTCTCGTGCTCCGGCGGTGGACGACGCTCTGGCCGCGGCCTGAGCGTGACAGCACGCACCGAGTGCCGATCGGTCCGCCCCGCGGGTGCGGGCTCCCGCCCGACCGGTCCTCACCGTGGCGGTGGAAAGAGGGAAGATGTCCAAGCGTGCACTAATCACCGGAATCACCGGCCAGGACGGCTCGTACCTGGCCGAACACCTCCTCGGCCTGGGCTACCAGGTCTGGGGCCTGTGCCGGGGCCAGGCCAACCCCCGCAAGGACCGGATCGCCAAACTGATCCCCGAACTGTCCTTCGTGGACGGCGACTTGATGGACCAGGGCAGCCTGGTCTCGGCCGTCGACCTGGTCCAGCCCGACGAGGTCTACAACCTCGGCGCCATCTCGTTCGTGCCGATGTCCTGGCAGCAGCCCGAACTGGTCACCGAGGTCAACGGCACCGGCGTGCTCCGCATGCTGGAGGCCGTGCGCATCGTCTCCGGCCTCAGCAAGACCACCGGCTCCACCGGCGGCGGCCAGATACGCGTCTACCAGGCCTCCTCCTCCGAGATGTTCGGGATGGTCGCCGAGACCCCGCAGCGCGAGACCACGTTCCTGCACCCGCGCAGCCCCTACGGCGTGGCCAAGACCTTCGGCCACTACATCACCCGCAACTACCGTGAGTCCTACGGGATGTACGGCGTCTCCGGCATCCTCTTCAACCACGAGTCACCGCGCCGCGGCGCCGAGTTCGTGACCCGCAAGATCTCCCTCGCGGTCGCGCAGATCAAGCTCGGCATGATGGACAAGCTCAGCCTCGGCAACCTCGACGCCGAACGCGACTGGGGCTTCGCCGGCGACTACGTGCGCGCCATGCACCTGATGCTCCAGCAGGAGCAGCCCGGCGACTACGTGGTGGGCACCGGCGCCATGCACAGCGTCAGGGACGCGGCCCGCATCGCGTTCGAGCACGTCGGCCTCGACTGGGAGGAACACGTCGTCGTCGACCCCAACCTGGTCCGCCCCGCCGAGGTCGAGACGCTGTGCGCCGACGCCTCCGCGGCCCGCCGCGAACTCGGCTGGGAACCCGAGGTCGACTTCGAGCAACTCATGCGCATGATGGTCGAGTCGGACCTGCGCCAGGCCTCCCGCGAACGCGACTACAGCCGCCTGCTGTCCACCGTCGCCTGGTAGCGGCCACCCGCCCACGGCACCCGCCGCCGCACCCCGAAGGCCCGCACCCCACCCGGTCGCGGGCCTTCCCCGTGCCCCGCCCGCCCGGCGCCGACCGCCGTCACACACTAGGGATTTCCAAAGAAGGACCGTCGCAGACTGAGCCCATGATCTGCGGAACCGTGTGCACGGCACGCGCCCACGGCGGGTGCCCCGACGGAGCGGACCCGGCGACGCCGGCCCGCCCCCGTGCCGAGCGACGCCCCCGGGTGCCCCGCCCGCGGCACGGCGCCCCGCCCGCGTGAGACACCGCACCCGGCGGACCGCCCAGGACCCGCCCCCAGCCGCTCGCTCTCTCCCGGACACCCCGGCACCCCCGGCCGCACGAGGCCGCCTCCGACACCAGGTGTCCACGCCGGACCACCAGCCGTCCGCCGGTCTTCTTCCAGATGGGTTGCGTTGATATGGACAAGGAACAGAAGCTCCGGGACTACCTGAAGCGGGCGAGCGCCGATCTGAAGCGCTCCCGGCAGCGGGTGAGCGAGCTGGAGGCGGCGGCCACCGAGCCCATCGCGATCGTCGGCATGAGCTGCCGCTACCCCGGCGGCGTCAGCAGCCCCGAGGAGCTGTGGGCGATGCTCGTCGACGGCCGCGACGGCATCACCGCGATGCCCGACGACCGCGGCTGGGAGGCGGCCGTCGGCGAGGCGAGCGCCGACTTCGCCGGTGGCTTCCTGCACGACGCGCCCGCCTTCGACCCGGACTTCTTCGGCATCTCGCCCCGCGAGGCGCTGTCCATGGACCCGCAGCAGCGGCTGCTCCTGGAGACCGGCTGGGAGGCCTTCGAACGCGCCGGCATCGACCCGGCCGGCATCCGCGGCTCCCGCACCGGCATGTTCGTCGGCGCCATGCCCCAGGACTACCGGGTCGGACCCGAGGACGACGTCCAGGGCTTCCAGCTCACCGGCAACGCCACCAGCATCCTCTCCGGCCGGCTCTCCTACTTCTTCGGCGCCGTCGGACCCGCCGTCACCGTCGACACCGCCTGCTCCTCCTCCCTGGTCGCCCTCCACCTGGCCGCCCAGTCGCTGCGCGCGGGGGAGTGCTCCCTCGCGCTCGCCGCCGGTGTCACCGTGATGGCCAGCCCCACCACCTTCGTCGAGTTCGCCCGCCAGGGCGGTCTCGCGGGCGACGGCCGCTGCAAGTCCTTCGCCGACGCCGCCGACGGCACCGGCTGGTCCGAGGGCGTCGGCGTCCTCGTCCTCGAACGCCTCTCCGAGGCCCGCCGCAACGGCCACCACGTCCTCGCCGTGGTGCGCGGCTCCGCCGTCAACCAGGACGGCGCCTCCAACGGCCTCACCGCCCCCAACGGCCCCTCCCAGCAGCGCGTCATCGAGTCCGCCCTCGTCAACGCCCGTCTCACCGGCGCCGACGTGGACGCCGTCGAGGCGCACGGCACCGGCACCGTCCTCGGCGACCCCGTCGAGGCGCAGGCCCTCCTCGCCACCTACGGCCAGGGCCGCGACCCCGAACGGCCGCTGCTGCTCGGCTCCGTGAAGTCCAACATCAGCCACACCCAGGCCGCCGCGGGCGTCGCCGGCATCATCAAGATGGTCATGGCCATGCGCCACGACCTGCTGCCCCGCACCCTCCACGTCGACCGGCCCTCCACCCACGTCGACTGGACCGAGGGCGCCGTCCGCCTCCTCACCGACGCCGCCCCCTGGCCCCGCCGCGAAGGCGCCCCGCGCCGCGCGGGCGTCTCCTCCTTCGGCCTCTCCGGCACCAACGCCCACACCATCATCGAAGAGGCACCGGCCGAGGCCCCCGCCACCGAGCCCGCCGACGCCCCGCCCGCCGTCGAGCCCGGAGCCCTGCCCTGGCTGCTGTCCGGACGGACCCCCGACGCCCTGCGCGCCCAGGCCGCCCGCCTCCTCGACCACCTCACCGGCCGCCCCGAACTGCCCGCCCTGGACGTCTCGCACGCCCTCGCCACCACCCGCTCCGCCCTGGAGCACCGGGCCGCCCTCACCACCGCCGACCGGGACACCGCCGTCGCCGCCCTCACCGCGCTCGCCGGGGACACCGACGCCGCGGACATCCCCGGGCTCACCGTCCACCAGCTGCGCGGCCGCACCAAGCTCGCCGTCCTCTTCTCCGGCCAGGGCTCCCAGCGCCCCGGCATGGGCCGCGAGCTGTACGCCCGCTTCCCCGTCTTCGCCGCCGCCCTCGACGAGATCCTCGGCCACCTCGACGCCGGACTCGACCGGCCGCTCAGGGACCTGATGTTCGCCGAACCCGACAGCGCCGAGGCCGCCCTCCTCGATCGCACCGGGTACGCGCAGCCCGCCCTCTTCGCCCTCGAAGTCGCCCTCTACCGGCTCGTCGAGTCCTGGGGCGTCACCCCCGACCACGTCACCGGCCACTCCGTCGGCGAGATCGCCGCCGCCCACGTCGCCGGCGTGTTCTCCCTCGCCGACGCCTGCGCCCTGGTCGTCGCGCGCGGCTCCCTCATGCAGGCACTGCCCGAGGGCGGCGCCATGGTCTCCCTCGAAGCCACCGAGGACGAGGTGGCGCCGCTGCTCGCCGCCCACCAGGGCCAGGTCTCCGTGGCCGCCGTCAACGGCCCGTCCGCCGTCGTCGTCGCCGGCGCCGAGACCGCCGTCGAGGACATCGCCGCGCACCTCGCCGCCCTGGGCCGCCGCACCCGCCGCCTCAAGGTCTCGCACGCCTTCCACTCGCCGCTCATGGAACCGATGCTCGCGGAGTTCCGCGCCGTCGTCGCCCGACTCGCCCCGCAGGCGCCCACCCTCCCCGTCGTCTCCAACCTGACCGGCGCGCCCGCCACCGTCGAACAGCTCACCTCCGCCGACTACTGGACCGACCACGTCCGCAGGCCGGTCCGCTTCGCCGACGGCATCTCCTACCTCGCCGGGCACGGCACCGGCGTCTTCCTCGAACTCGGCCCCGACGCCACCCTCGCCGCCCTCACCCGCACCGTCCTCGACGCGGGCTCACACCAGGGCGCCGCCGTCCTGCCCGCGCTGCGCAAGGACCGCCCCGAGGCCGCCACCCTCACCGAGACCGCCACGGGACTGCACCTGCGCGGCACCGCCGTGCGCTGGCAGCGCTGGTTCGACGGCACCGGCGCCCACCGCGCCGACCTGCCCACCTACGCCTTCCAGCACCGCCGCTTCTGGCCCAAGGCCGTCACCGGACTCACCGGCGACATGCGCTCCGCCGGACTCGGCGCCGCCCACCACCCGCTGCTCGCCGCCGCCGTCACCCTCGCCAACTCCGACGGCACCCTCCTCACCGGCCGCCTCTCCGTCCGCACCCACCCGTGGCTCGCCGACCACGCCGTGCGCGGCACCGTCCTGCTGGCCGGCACCGCCTTCCTCGAACTCGCCGTACGCGCGGGCGACGAGGTCGGCTGCGACCGCGTCGAGGACCTCACCCTCGCCGCGCCCCTCGCCCTGCCCGAGGACGGCGGCGTCCAGGTCCAGGTCTGGATCGGCAGCCCCGACGAGACCGGCCGCCGCGCCCTCAGCCTCTACTCCCGCCCCGACGGCGACGACGACACCCCCTGGACCCAGCACGCCGAGGGCACCCTCGCCACCGGCGCCCGCGGGCGGCCGGACGACACCGACGCGTTCGCCGTCGTCTGGCCGCCCGCGGGCGCCGAGCCCGTCGACCTCGACGGCTTCTACGACGGCCTCGCCGACGCCGGGTTCGCCTACGGCCCCGCCTTCCGCGGCCTGCGCGCCGTCTGGCGGCGCGGCGAGGACACCTTCGCCGAGATCGCCCTCGACGCCGGACCCGCGGCCGACGCCGCCCAGTTCGGCCTGCACCCCGCGCTGCTCGACGCCGCCCTGCACGCCACCGCCCTCGCCCCGCTCGGCGAGGACGCCCGCGGCGGACTGCCCTTCGCCTGGCAGGACGTCACCCTGCACGCGGGCGGCGCCGCCGAGGCCCGCGTCCGCATCACCCCGGCCGGCGACGACGCCGTCACGCTGGCCGTCGCCGACACCACCGGCGCGCCCGTCGCCTCCATCGGCTCCCTCGTGCTGCGCTCCGCGCCCGACGCCCGCGCCGCCGCCACCGCCCTGGAGCGCGACGCCCTCTTCGCCCTCGACTGGACCCGCGTCCCCGGCACCGCCGACACCGCCGACACCACCGCGCCCACCGCCGTCGGCCTCCTCGGCGACGACCCCTACGGACTCGGCGCCGCCCTCACCGCCGCCGGTGTGACCGTCGGGGGCGACGCGCCCGACGTGGTCCTCGCACCGGTCACCGGCGGCGAGGACGACGTGCCCGCCGCCGTCCACACCCTCACCGCGCGCGTCCTCGGCCTGCTCCAGGAGTGGCTGGCCGGCGACCGGCCGGCCGCGACCCGGCTGGTCGTCGTCACCCGCGGCGCCGTCGCCGCCGACGGCAGCGCCCTCACCGACCCGGCCGCCGCCGCCGTCTGGGGCCTGGTCCGCGCCGCGCAGGCCGAACACCCGCACCGCTTCGGCCTGGTGGACCTCGACCCGGCCGACCCCGACCCCGTGGGACTCCTGGCCGCCCTCGCCGCCGAGGAACCGCAGACCGCCGTCCGCGCCGGCACCGTCCTCGCCGCCCGCCTCACCCGGGTCCGCCCCGACGGCGACCGCGCCGCCACCGCCTGGGACCCCGAAGGCACCGTCGTGATCACCGGCGGCACCGGCGGCCTCGGCGCCGTCCTCGCCCGCCACCTCGTCACCGAACACGGCGTCCGCCACCTGCTGCTGGCCGGACGGCGCGGACCCGACGCCCCCGGCGCCACCGAACTCGCCGCCGCACTGCGCGAGTCGGGCGCCGACGTCACCGTCACCGCCTGCGACGTCGCCGAACCCGACGCCGTGGCACGGCTGTTCGCCGCCGTCCCCGCCGAGCACCCGGTCACCGCCGTCGTGCACACCGCGGGCACCCTCGACGACGGACTCGTGGAGTCCCTCACCCCCGAACGCCTCACCACCGTCCTGCGGCCCAAGGCCGACGCCGTCTGGCACCTGCACCAGGCCACCCGCGGCCTCGACCTCGCCGCGTTCGTCGTCTTCTCCTCCCTCGCCGGCACCACCGGCGCCCCGGGACAGGCCAACTACGCGGCGGGCAACGCCTTCCTGGACGCCGTCGCCCGACTGCGCCGCGACGCGGGACTGCCAGGACTCTCCCTCGGCTGGGGCCCCTGGGCCCCCACCGGCGGCATGACCGGCGACCTGTCCGCGCGCGACCTGGAGCGCATGGAACGCTCCGGCACGCCCCCGCTCACCACCGCCCAGGGCCTCGCCCTCTTCGACGCCGCCCTCGGCCTGCCCCGCGCCGCCGTGCTGCCCGTCCGCCTCGACCTCGCCGCGCTGCGCGGCCGGGGCGAGGTGCCGCCGCTGCTGCGCGGCCTGGTCCGCGGCCGCGCCCGCCGCACCGTGCGCACCGGCTCCGAAGCCGCCCTCGGCCTCGCCCAGCGGCTCGCCAGGCTCGACGAGGAGGCCCGCGCCGACGCCGTCGTCGAGCTGGTGCGCGCCCAGACCGCGGGCGTCCTCGGCCACGCCTCCGCCACCGACATCGACCCCGAACGGCCCTTCCAGGACCTCGGGTTCGACTCCCTCACCGCCGTCGAACTGCGCAACCGCCTCGCCGCCGCCACCGGCCTGCGCACCTCCGCGACCGTCATCTTCGACTACCCGACCGTCGCCGCCCTCGCCGCCCACCTCCTGGAGGAGCTGAGCGACACCCCCGAGCCGGCCGCGCCCGCCGCCGCCCCGCAGTCCCGCGCCACCGCCGACGACCCGATCGTCATCGTCGGCATGAGCTGCCGCTACCCCGGCGGCGTCAGCTCACCCGACGACCTGTGGCGGCTGGTCACCGAGGGCACCGACGCCATCGGCGGACTCCCCGTCAACCGCGGCTGGGACCTCGACGGCCTCTACCACCCCGACCCCGACCACCCCGGCACCTCCTACACCCGCTACGGCGGATTCCTGCACGACGCGGGCGAGTTCGACGCCCAGTTCTTCGGGATGAGTCCCCGCGAGGCCCTCGCCACCGACTCCCAGCAGCGGCTGCTCCTCGAAGCGTCCTGGACCGCCGTCGAACACGCCGGGATCGACCCGGTCGCGCTGCGCGGCAGCCAGACGGGCGTCTTCGCCGGCGTCATGTACAGCGACTACTCGGCGACCCTCGCCGACGAACGCTTCGAGGGCCACCAGGGCAGCGGCACCGCCCCCAGCATCGCCTCCGGACGCGTCTCCTACGCCCTCGGCCTCGAAGGCCCCGCCGTCACCGTCGACACCGCCTGCTCCTCCTCCCTCGTCGCCATGCACTGGGCGATGCAGGCCCTGCGCGCGGGGGAGTGCTCCCTCGCGCTGGCCGGCGGCGTCACCGTGATGTCCACCCCGACCTCGCTGATCGAGTTCTCCCGCCAGCGCGGCCTGTCGCCCGACGGCCGCTGCAAGGCCTTCTCCGACGACGCCGACGGCGTCGGCTGGTCCGAGGGCGTCGGCATGCTCGTCCTGGAACGCCTCTCCGACGCCCGCCGCAACGGCCACCGCGTCCTCGCCGTGGTGCGCGGCTCCGCCGTCAACCAGGACGGCGCCTCCAACGGCCTCACCGCCCCCAACGGCCCGTCCCAACAGCGCGTCATCCGGCAGGCGTTGGCGAGCGCCGGGCTCACCACCTCCGACGTCGACGCCGTCGAGGCGCACGGCACCGGAACCCCCCTCGGCGACCCCATCGAGGCGCAGGCCCTGCTCGCCACCTACGGCCAGGACCGCCCCGCCGAACGGCCCCTGCTGCTCGGCTCGGTGAAGTCCAACCTCGGCCACACCCAGGCCGCCGCCGGTGTCGCAGGCGTCATCAAGATGGTCATGGCGATGCGCCACGGGCAGCTCCCGCGCACCCTGCACGCCGACCAGCCCTCCCGGCACGTCGACTGGGAGAGCGGCGACGTCACCCTGCTGCGCGACCACACCGCCTGGCCCGAGACCGGCCGCCCGCGCCGCGCCGCCGTCTCCTCCTTCGGCATCAGCGGCACCAACGCCCACCTCGTCCTCGAACAGGGCGAACCCGCCCGCCCCGCGGCCCCCCGGCCCGCCACCCCCACCGCGCTGCCCTGGACCCTCTCCGGCCGCACCCGCCCCGCGCTGCGCGCCCAGGCCGCCCGCCTCCTCGGCCACCTCGACACCCACCCGGGCGCCGCCGCCGACCTCACCCTCTCACTGGCCACCACCCGGCCCGCCTTCGAACAGCGCGCCGTCGTCGTCGGCACCCCCGACGACGCCCGCCGCGCCCTCGCCGCGCTCGCCGCCGACCGGCCCGACCCGGCCCTCGTCCTCGGCGAGACCGGCGGCGCGGGCCGCACCGCGTTCCTCTTCACCGGCCAGGGCAGCCAGCGCCCCGGCACCGGACGCGCCCTCTACGAACGCCACCCGGTCTTCGCCGAGGCCCTCGACGAGGTGATCGCCCGCCTCGACCCGCTGCTCGTCGACGCCCCCGCCGGCACCCCGCACGGCTCCCTCAAGGACGTCCTGTTCGCCGCCGAAGGCACCCCGGGCGCCACCGCCCTCTATGAGACCGGCTGGACCCAGCCCGCCCTGTTCGCCCTGGAGACCGCCGCCTACCGGCTGGTCCGCTCCTGGGGCGTACGGCCCGGCGTCCTCCTCGGCCACTCCGTCGGCTCCGTCGCCGCCGCGCACGCCGCCGGCATCCTCTCCCTCGACGACGCCTGCGCCCTCGTCGCCGCCCGCGCCCGCCTGATGCAGGCCCTGCCCGAGGGCGGCGTCATGTGGTCGCTCCAGGCCACCGAGGACGAGGTGACACCACTGCTCGCCGGGCAGGAGGACCACGTCGGCCTCGCCGCCGTCAACGGACCCGACGCCGTCGTCGTCTCCGGCGACCAGGAGGCCGCCGACCGGATCGCCGCCCACTTCGCCGACCTCGGCCGCACCACCCGCAGGCTCCGCGTCAGCCACGCCTTCCACTCGCCCCGCATGGACGCCATGCTGGACGCCTTCCGCGAGGTCGCCGAGAGCCTCACCTACCACGAGCCGACCGTGCCCGTCGTCTCCGACCTCACCGGCCGCCTCGCCGAGGGCGACGACCTGCGCACCGCCGACCACTGGGTACGGCACGTCCGCTCCACCGTCAGGTTCGCCGACGCGGTCCGCGCCGCCCACGCCGCAGGCGCCGCCACCTACCTCGAACTCGGCCCCGGCGGCTCCCTGTGCGCCGCCGCCCAGGACACCCTCGGCGACGACACCGGCGCCGACGCCGTCCCGCTGCTGCGCACCGACCGCCCCGAGGACGAGGCCGCCCTCACCGCCCTGGCCCGCCTGCACGTGCGCGGCGTCCGCGTCGACTGGACGGCCGTCCACCACGGCACCGGCGCCACCACCGTCGAACTGCCCACCTACGCCTTCCAGCACCAGACGTACTGGCCCGACACCACCGCGCCCACCGCCCGCCGCGCCGGCGGCCCCGCCGACCCGGCCGACGCCGCCCTGTGGAGCGCCGTCGAGTCGGGCGACGCCGCCTCCCTCGCCGGGCTGCTCGGCCTGCGCGACGAGGAACACGCCTCCCTGTACGCGCTGCTGCCCTCCCTCTCCTCGTGGCGGCGCGCCCGCCACGAGCGGGCCGTCCTCGACGCCGCCCGCTACCGCGTCGGCTGGCAGCCCGCCGCCGCCGAGGGCGCCCCCGTCCTCGACGGCACCTGGCTCGCCGTCACCACCGACGGCGCCGGCAGCGACGTCCTCGACGCGCTGCGCGGCCACGGAGCCGTCGTCGAACGCCTCGACCTCGACGCCACCCACCGCGACCGCGACCACCTCGCCGAGGCCCTGCGCGCCGCCGCCCCCGACGGCGTCAGCGGCGTGATCTCGCTGCTGCCGCTCGCCGACCCGGCCCGCCCCGACACCACGCTGCCCGCCGGATTCGCCCTCGGCGTCGTCCTCGCCCAGGCCCTCGCCGACAACGGCTCCACCGCCCCGCTGTGGACCGTCACCCGCGGCGCCGTCTCCACCGGCGCGGACGACCCCCTCACCCACCCCGCCCGCGCCGCCGCCTGGGGCCTCGGCCGGGTCACCGCCCTGGAACGCCCCGCCCAGTTCAGCGGCCTCGTCGACCTGCCCGAGCAGCTCGACGCGCCCACCGTGCAGCGGCTGGTCAGCGTCCTCGCCACCCGCGACGGCGAGGACCAGCTCGCCGTCCGGGCCGGCGGCACCCTCGCCCGCCGTATCGTCCGCCACCCCGGCGACGACCTGCCCCGCGAGGACGCCTTCACCGCCTCGGGCACCGTCCTGATCACCGGCGGCACCGGCGGCCTCGGCGCCCGGACCGCCCGCTGGCTGGCCCGCGCCGGCGCCGCCCACCTGATCCTCACCAGCCGCCGCGGCCCCGACGCCCCCGGCGCCGCCGAACTCCGCGCCGAACTGGAGGAGTCGGGCGCCCGCGTCACCGTCGTCGCCTGCGACAGCGCCGACCGCGACGCCCTCGCCGCGGTCCTCGCCGCCGTCCCCGACGACGCGCCGCTCACCGGCGTCGTGCACGCGGCGGGCGTCGGCCAGGCCGCGCCGCTCACCGCGACCCCCCTCGACGACGTCGCCGCCGCGATGGCCGCCAAGACCCTCGGCGCCGCCCACCTCGACGCCCTCCTCGACGGCCACGACCTCGACTTCTTCGTCCTCGTCTCGTCCGTCGCCGGAGTGTGGGGCAGCGCCGGCCAGAGCGCCTACGCCGCCGCCAACGCCTACCTCGACGCCCTCGCCGAACACCGCCACGCGCGCGGCCTCCCCGCCACCTCCGTCGCCTGGGGACCCTGGGCCGAGATCGGCATGGCCAGCGCCCACCAGGCGGTCTCCGACGGCTTCGAACGCACCGGACTGCGGCTGCTCGACCCCGACACCGCCATGGCCGAACTGCGCCGCGCCGTCGTGCGCGGCGAGAGCGCCGTCACCGTCGCCGACGTCGACTGGGAGCAGTACCACCCGGTCTTCACCGCCGCCCGCGCCAGCCGACTCTTCGACGCCCTCGACTCCGTCGCCGCCCTGGCCGCCCCCGCGGCCGGCACCACCGCCGCCACCTCCGAACTCGCCGTCCGCCTCGGCGCCCTCACCGGCGACGAGCAGGAGCGCCTCCTGACCGACCTGGTGCGCTCCGAGGCCGCCGTCGTCCTCGGCCACACCTCCGCCGACGGCGTCCCCGCCAAACGCGCCTTCAGGGACGCCGGGTTCGACTCGCTGACCGCCGTCGACCTGCGCAAGCGGCTGGTCGCCCTGACCGGCCTCGCGCTGCCCACCACCCTGGTCTTCGACTACCCCAACCCGGTCGCCCTCGCCCGCCATCTCCGCGGCGAACTCCTCGGCACCGCCGAGCAGCCGGCCCTCGCCCCCGCGGCGCCCGCCGCCACCGACGAACCCATCGCCATCATCGGCATGAGCTGCCGCTTCCCCGGCGGCGCCCGCTCCGCCGACGCGTTCTGGCGCCTCGTCGCCGACAGCACCGACACCATCTCCGACTTCCCCGTCAACCGCGGCTGGGACGCCGACGCCCTCTACGACCCGGACCCCGACCGCCCCGGCACCACCTACTCCACCCAGGGCGGATTCCTGCACGACGCGGGCGAGTTCGACGCCGGGTTCTTCGGGATCTCGCCGCGCGAGGCCGTCTCCATGGACCCGCAGCAGCGCCTCCTCCTGGAGACCACCTGGGAAGCCTTCGAACACGCCGGGATCGACCCGGCGTCGGTGCACTCCACGCCCACCGGCACCTTCATCGGCTCCACCTACCAGGACTACGGCGTCAGCATGGACGACGGGTCGGCGGGCCACGCCGTCACCGGATCGAGCCCCAGCGTCCTCTCCGGACGCCTCGCCTACTCCTTCGGCCTCGAAGGCCCCGCCGTCACCGTCGACACCGCCTGCTCCTCCTCCCTGGTCGCGCTGCACCTGGCCTGCCAGTCGCTGCGCAACGGCGAGTCCACCCTCGCCCTGGCCGGCGGCGCCACCGTCATGACCAACCCGATGCCGTTCATCGCCTTCAGCCGCCAGCGGGCCCTCGCCCGCGACGGCCGCTGCAAGGCCTTCTCCGACGGCGCCGACGGCATGACCCTCGCCGAGGGCATCGGCATCCTCGTCCTGGAGAAGCTCTCCGACGCCCGCCGCAACGGCCACGAGGTCCTCGCCGTGGTCCGCGGCTCCGCCATCAACCAGGACGGCGCCTCCAACGGCCTCACCGCGCCCAACGGCCCCTCCCAGGTCCGCGTCATCCGGCAGGCCCTCGGCGCCGCCGGACTGACCACCGCCGACGTCGACGTCGTCGAGGCGCACGGCACCGGCACCGCCCTCGGCGACCCCATCGAGGCGCAGGCCCTCCTCGCCACCTACGGCCAGGGCCGCGACCCCGAACACCCGCTGCTGCTCGGCTCGGTGAAGTCCAACATCGGGCACACCCAGTCCGCCGCCGGTGTCGCGGGCATCATCAAGATGGTCATGGCGATGCGCCACGGGCAGCTCCCGCGCACCCTGCACGCCGACCAGCCGTCCCGGCACATCGACTGGTCGAGCGGCACCGTCCGCCTGATCACCGAGCCCACCGCCTGGCACCACGAGGACCGGCCGCTGCGCTGCGCGGTCTCCTCCTTCGGCATCAGCGGCACCAACGCGCACGCCGTCCTGGAGCAGGCGCCCGCCGTCGCGGAACCCGCGCCGGCCGCCGAGCCGCGCCTGCCCGCCGGCGGCACCCTGCCGTGGATCCTGTCCGCCGCCGCCCCGGCCGCCCTGCGCGACCAGGCCGCCCACCTCGCCACCCACCTCACCGCCGCCGCCCCGCACCCCGCCGACGTCGGCCACACCCTGATCACCGCACGCTCCGTCCTGGAGCACCGGGCCGTCGCCCTCGGCGCCGGCCCGGCCGAACTCACCGACGCGCTCACCGCGTTCGCCGGCTCCGCGGCCACCGCGCAGGTCGTGCACGGCACCGCCGACACCGACGGCCGCACCGTCTTCGTCTTCCCCGGCCAGGGCTCCCAGTGGGCCGGCATGGGCGCCGAACTCCTCGACACCCAGCCGGTGTTCGCCGAACGGTTCCACGAGTGCGCCGCCGCCCTCGCCGCCCACACCGACTGGTCCCTCGTCGACGTCGTCCGCCAGACCGAGGGCGCCCCCACCCTGGACCGCGTCGACGTCGTCCAGCCCGCCACCTGGGCCGTGATGGTCTCCCTCGCCGAACTGTGGCGGGCCCACGGCGTCACCCCCGACGCCGTCATCGGCCACTCCCAGGGCGAGATCGCCGCCGCCGTCGTCTCCGGCGCGCTCTCCCTCGCCGACGGCGCCCGCGTCGTCGCGCTGCGCTCCCAGGCCATCGGCCGCGTCCTCGCCGGCGCGGGCGGCATGATGTCCGTGCAGCTCTCCGCCGCCGAGGCCGAGGAGCACCTCGCCCCGCACGACGGCGCGGTCTGCGTCGCCGCCGTCAACGGGCCCCGCTCCGTCGTCCTGGCCGGCACCCCCGACGCCCTGGACGCCCTCCAGGCCGAGTTCACCGCCCGCGACGTGCGCGCCCGCCGCGTCGCCGTCGACTACGCCTCGCACTCCGCGCAGGTCGAGCGCCTTGAGGCCGAACTCCTCGACGTGCTCGCCCCGGTGGCCCCGCGCGCCGCCCGCGTCCCGTTCCACTCCACCGTCACCGGCGAACTCCTCGACACCACCGGCCTCGACGCCGCCTACTGGTACCGCAACCTGCGCCAGAGCGTCCGCTTCGACGACACCGTCCGCTCCCTCCTCGCCACCGAGCACACCGTCTTCGTCGAGATCAGCCCGCACCCGGTCCTCACCATGGCCGTCCAGGCCACCGCCGAGGACACCGGACGCCCGGTCGCCGCCGTCGGCACCCTCCGCCGCGACCAGGGCTCCACCCTCCGCTTCCTCACCTCGCTCGCCGAGCAGTGGGTGCGCGGCGGACGCGCCGACTGGAACGCCGTCTACGCCGGCACCGGCGCCCGCAAGACCCCCCTGCCCACCTACGCCTTCCAGCGCGAACACCTCTGGGCCGTCGCCGGCCGCCCGCAGGGGACCGGCGCGGGCGACCCCGCCGACGCCGAGTTCTGGGCCGAGGTCGAACAGCAGGACGTCGACTCCCTCGCCTCCAGGCTCCGCCTCGACCGCGACGCGCTCGCCCCGCTGCTGCCCGCCCTGTCCACCTGGCGCAAGCAGCGCCGCGACCGCTCCACCGTCGGCTCCTGGCGCTACCGCGCCACCTGGAAGCCGCTCGGCGCGCTGCCCGCAGCCGCCCTCGACGGGAGCTGGCTCCTCGTCACCGCCGACGGCACCGACCCCGCGCACACCGACGCCGTCACCGACGCGCTCACCGCGCACGGCGCGACGGCCCTGCCGTTCACGCTCACCGCCGCCGACACCGACCGGACCGCCCTCGCCGAGCGGCTGCGCGCCCTGCCGCCCCTCACCGGCATCGTGTCGCTGCTCGCCGACGCCGAGACCACCGGCACCGTCCACCCCGTCCTCACCGACGGCCTCGCCCTCAGCGTGCTCCTGGTCCAGGCCCTCGGCGACGCCGGCACCGACGCGCCCGTCTGGGCGCTGACCCGGGGCGCTGTCTCCACCGGCCGCGCCGACCGCCTCACCCGGCCCGCCCAGGCCATGGTCCACGGCCTCGGCTGGACCGCCGCCCTCGAACACCCCGACCGCTGGGGCGGCACCGTCGACCTGCCCGAGACCCTCGACGCGCGCACCGGCGAACGCCTCGCCGCCGTCCTGTCGGGCACCACAGGCGAGGACCAGCTCGCCGTCCGACCCGGCGGCGTCCTCGCCCGCCGCATCACCCCCGCCCCCGCGCCCACCGGCGGCGACTGGACCCCGCGCGGCACCGTCCTGGTCACCGGCGGCACCGGCACCCTCGGCCCGCACCTGGCCCGCTGGCTCGCCGACCAGGGCGCCACCGACCTCGTCCTCACCTCACGGCGCGGCCCGGACGCCCCCGGCGCCGCCGACCTCGTCGCCGAACTCGCCGCCCGCGACTGCCGGGTGACCGTCGCCGCCTGCGACGTCGCCGACCGGGACGCCGTCGCCGCGCTCCTCGACGGGATCGCCGCCGAGGGCCGCACCGTCCGCAGCGTCTTCCACACCGCCGCCGTCATCGAGCTGCAGTCCCTCGACGAGACCAGCCTCGACGCGTTCGCGAAGGTCGTGCACGCCAAGACCGCGGGCGCCCTGCACCTCGACGAACTCCTCGACGACGACCAGCTCGACGCGTTCGTCCTGTACTCCTCCACCGCCGGCATGTGGGGCAGCGGACGCCACGCCGCGTACGTCGCCGCCAACGCCCACCTCAACGCGCTCGCCGAGCACCGCCGCGCCCGCGGCGCCCATGGCACCGCCGTCTCCTGGGGCATCTGGGCCGACGACATGAAACTCGGCCGCGTCGACCCCGGCCAGATCCGCCGCAGCGGCCTGGAGTTCATGGACCCGAAGCTGGCCCTCGCCGCACTCCGGCAGGTCCTCGACGGCGACGAGGGCGCGCTCGCCGTCGCCGACGTCGACTGGGACCGCTACCACCCGGTCTTCACCTCCTCGCGGCCCACCGACCTCTTCGAGGAGGTCCCCGAGGTCCGCGCCCTCACCGAGGAGAGCGCCGCCCGCGCCGCCGAGGGCGGCGAGTTCACCGCCCGGCTGCGCGCCCTGCCCGCAGGCGAACAGGACCGGCTCCTCCTCGACCTGGTGCGCTCCGAGGCCGCCACCGTCCTCGGCCACGCCTCCCCCGAGGTCCTCTCCGAGCGCCGCGCCTTCCGCGACGTCGGCTTCGACTCCCTCACCGCCGTCGACCTGCGCAACCGGCTGGCCGCCGTCACCGGTCTCACCCTGCCGAGCACCATGGTGTTCGACTACCCGGACCCGCTCACCCTCGTCGGGTTCCTGCGCGGCCTGATCGGCGGGCCCGCCGCCGACACCGGCGGCCCGGTCCGCACCACGGCAGCCGTCGACGACGACCCGATCGCCGTCGTCGCGATGAGCTGCCGCTACCCCGGCGGCGTCACCTCGCCCGAGGCGCTCTGGGACCTCGTCTCGGCCGGCGCCGACGCCATCACCGGCTTCCCCGCCGACCGCGGCTGGGACGCCGACGCCCTCTACGACCCGGACCCCGACCGCCCCGGCACCACCTACTCCACGCAGGGCGGGTTCCTGCACGACGTCGCCGACTTCGACGCCGGGTTCTTCGGGATCTCGCCCCGCGAGGCCCTCGCCATGGACCCGCAGCAGCGCCTCCTCCTGGAGACCGGCTGGGAGGTCATGGAACGCGCCGGGATCGACCCGCAGACCCTGCGCTCCAGCCTCACCGGCACCTTCATCGGCGCCAGCTACCAGGACTACTCGGCGGGCGGCGCCAGCTCCGAGGGCGCCGAGGGCCACCTCATCACCGGCACCATCTCCAGCGTCATGTCCGGCCGCCTCGCCTACACCTTCGGCTTCGAGGGCCCCGCCGTCACCCTGGACACCGCCTGCTCGTCCTCCCTGGTCGCGCTGCACCTGGCCTGCCAGTCGCTGCGCAACGGCGAGTCCACCCTCGCCCTGGCCGGCGGCGTCAGCGTGATGGCCACCCCGCAGGCCTTCACCGGCTTCAGCAGGCAGCGCGCCATGGCCCCCGACGGCCGCTGCAAGGCGTACGCGGAGGGCGCCGACGGCATGAGCCTCGCCGAGGGCGTCGGCCTCGTCCTCGTCGAACGCCTCTCCGACGCGCGCCGCAACGGCCACCCCGTCCTCGCCGTGATCCGCGGCTCCGCCGTCAACCAGGACGGCGCCTCCAACGGCCTCACCGCGCCCAACGGCCCCTCCCAGGCCCGCGTCATCCGGCAGGCACTCGCCAACGCCGGGCTCACCGCCGCCGACGTCGACGTCGTCGAGGGCCACGGCACCGGCACCGCCCTCGGCGACCCCATCGAGGCGCAGGCCCTGCTCGCCACCTACGGCCAGGACCGGCCCGCCGAACGCCCGCTGCTGCTCGGCTCCGTGAAGTCGAACATCGGCCACACCCAGATGGCCTCCGGCATCGCGGGCGTCATGAAGATGGTCATGGCGATGCGGCACGGCACCGTCCCGCGCACCCTGCACATCGACACGCCCTCCAGCCACGTCGACTGGACCGCGGGCGCCATCACCCTCGCCACCGACACCGTGCCGTGGCCCGAGACCGGCCGCCCGCACCGGGCCGGCATCTCCTCCTTCGGCCTCTCCGGCACCAACGTCCACACCATCGTCGAACAGGCCGAGCCGGAGCCCGAGCCCGCCACCGTCGCCGCCGCCGACCCCGACACCCTGCCCGACGGCGTCCCCGTGGTGCTGTCGGCCCGCACCGCCACCGCCCTCCGCGACCAGGCGGGCCGCCTCCTCACCCACCTCACCGACCACCCCGCGCTGCCCCTGACCGACCTGGCCGCCTCCCTGGCCGGCTCTCGCGCCGCCCTCGAACACCGGGCCGCCGTCCTGCCCGAGGACCGCGCGGGACTGCTGCGCGCCCTGACCGCGCTGCGCGACGACCGCCCCGACACCACCCTCCTCACCGGCGCCCCCGCCCGCGGCAGGCTCGCCTTCCTCTTCACCGGGCAGGGCAGCCAGCGCGCCGCCATGGGGCGCGAACTCTACGCACGCCACCCGGAGTTCGCCGACGCCCTGGACGCCGTCCTCACCCACTTCGACCAGGAACTCGACCGCCCGCTGCGCGACGTCCTGTTCGCCGAGGACGGCACCCCCGAGGCCGGCCTGCTGCACGACACCGCCTACACCCAGCCCGCCCTGTTCGCCCTCGAAGTCGCCCTGTACCGGCTCGTCGAGTCCTGGGGCGTGCGCCCGGACAGCGTCGCGGGCCACTCCATCGGCGAGATCGCCGCCGCCCACGTGGCCGGCGTGTTCTCCCTCGCCGACGCCTGCACCCTGGTCGCCGCCCGCGGCCGGCTCATGGCCGCCCTCCCGGCGGGCGGCGCCATGATCGCCGTCGAGGCCACCGAGGACGAGGTGCTGCCGCTCCTCGAAGGACTGGAGGACCAGGTCTCCCTGGCCGCCGTCAACGGGCCCCGCGCCGTCGTCGTCGCGGGCGACGCCGAACCGGTCGCCCTGGTCGCCGCGCTCCTCGCCGAGGACGGCCGCCGCACCCGCGCGCTGCGGGTCAGCCACGCCTTCCACTCGCCGCGCATGGACGCCATGCTCGACGACTTCGCCCGCGTCGCCCGCGAACTCACCTACCAGGCGCCCCTGCTGGCCGTCGTCTCCACCGTCACGGGCGACCTCGCCACCGCCGCCGACCTCACCTCGCCCGCCTACTGGGTCGACCAGGTCCGCGCCACCGTCCGATTCGCCGACGCGGTCCGCACCCTGCACCGCCAGGGCGTCACCTCCTACCTCGAACTCGGCCCCGACGGCACCCTGTCGGCCGCGGCCCGCACGGTCCTCGACGACCTCGCCAACCCCGATGACCCCGACAACACCGGGGGAGCGGCCACCGTCACCGCCGTCCCCGCGCTGCGCCGCGACCGCGCCGAGGTGCCCTCGCTCGCCGCCGCCGTCGCCCGCCTGCACGTCCACGGCACCCCCGTCGACTGGTCGGCCACCCTGCGCGGCACCGGCACCCGCCGCGTCGACCTGCCCACCTACGCCTTCCAGCGCAGCCGCTACTGGCCCGACACCACCGCCACCCCGCCCACCGCGACGGGCCCCGCCGAGACCGGCACCGACGCCGCGTTCTGGGCCGCCGTCGAACGCGCCGACCTGCCCGCCCTCGGCGCCGACCTCGGCCTCGACGACACCACCGTCGCCGCCCTCGTCCCGGCCCTCTCCTCCTGGCGGCGCCGCCGCACCGAGCGCGCCACCGCCGACAGCCGCCGCCACCGCGTCCTGTGGAAGCCGCTCGACGGCGCCCCCACCGCCCGCCCCGACGGCACCTGGCTGGTGCTGCGCCCCACCACCCCCGCCCCCGGCGCCACCGCGCTCCTCGACACCCTCGGCCTCACCACCACCGACGTCACCGCCGACACCACCGACCGGGCCGCGCTCGCCGCCGCCCTGCGCGAACTCCCGCGCCCCGACGGCGGGTTCACCAGCGTCCTCGCCCTGCTCGCCCTCACCGGCACCGACCACGACGACGACCCGGCCGGCACCGCGGCCCTCGCCCCCACCGCCACCGCCCTGACCGCGCTCGACGACGCCGGGATCAGCGCCCCGGTCTGGATCGTCACCCGGCAGGCCGTCAGCACCGGCCGCGCCGACCGCCTCACCCACCCGGGACAGGCCGCCCTCTGGGGCCTCGGCCGCGCCGCCGCCCTCGAACAGCCCGGACGCCGCATCGCCCTGGCCGACCTGCCCGAGCAGATCGACGACCGGACCGTGCGCCGCCTCGCCCACCTCCTTGCCGCCCCCGGCGACGAGACCCAGCTCGCCGTCCGCGCCTCCGCCACCTACGCCCGCCGCCTCGCCCACCACCCGGCCCCCCAGCAGCCCGCCCGCCCGTTCGCCCCCGAGGGCACCGCCTTGATCACCGGCGGCACCGGCGCCCTCGGCGCGCACGTCGCCCGCCGCCTCGCCGGCCGCGGCACCCCGCACCTGCTGCTCGTGAGCCGCCGCGGACCCGACGCGCCCGGCGCCGCCGAACTCGCCGCCGAACTGCGGGAGTCGGGCGCCGAGGTCACCGTCGCCGCCTGCGACACCGCCGACCGGGACGCCCTCGCCGCCCTGCTGGCCACCGTCCCCGACACGCACCCGCTGACCGCCGTCGTGCACGCGGCCGGCGTCCTCGACGACGGGCTCCTCGACGCCCTCACCCCCGAGCGGTTCGCCACCGTCCTGGACGCCAAGGCCCGCTCCGCCGCCCACCTCCACGACCTCACCCGCGACCTCGGCCTCACCGACTTCGTGCTGTTCTCCTCCACCGCGGGCGCCCTCGGCGCCGCGGGCCAGGCCAACTACGCCGCGGCCAACGCCTACCTCGACGCCCTCGCCGAGCACCGCCGCGACCACGGCCTGCCCGCCACCTCCGTCGCCTGGGGCCCCTGGTCGGGCACCGGCATGGCGGGCGACCACACCGGCGTCGAGGACCGGGTCAGGCGCGGCGGCTACACCCCGATGAGCCCCGACGACGCGCTCGCCGCCCTCGACACCGCCGTCGGACACGGCGACACCGCCCTCGTCGTCGCCGACATCGACTGGCAGCGCTACGCCACCGTCTTCGCCCCCCACCGCGCCCTCGTCGCCGACCTCCCCGAACTGCGCGCCACCGCGGCCGCCGCGACCACCCCGGGCGACACCGAGCCGGTGCTGCGCCGCCAGGTCGCCGCGCTCACCGGGCCGGCCCGCGAGCGGTACGTGCTCGACTTCCTGCGCGCCCAGGTCGCCGCCGTGCTCGGCCACCCCGACCCCGACGCCGTCGAACCCGACCGCGCCTTCACCGACCTCGGCTTCGACTCCCTGACCACCGTCGAACTCCGCAACACCCTGAGCGCCACCACCGGCCTCAGGCTGCCCGCCACCCTCGTCTACGACTTCCCGACCGCCCGCGACCTCGCCGCCCACCTCCTCACCGAGATCCTCGGCACCCTGCCCGAACCCGCCGCGGGCGCCACCGACGGCACCGGCCGCGCCACCGACGACGACCCGGTCGTCGTGGTCGGCATGGGCTGCCGCTTCCCCGGCGGCGTCGAATCCCCCGACGACCTGTGGCGCCTGCTCGACGAGGGCCGCGACGCCGTCTCCGGGTTCCCCACCGACCGCGGCTGGGACCTGGACGCCCTCGCCCGCGGCGGCTCCGCCACCCTGGAGGGCGGCTTCCTCGACGGCGCAGGACGCTTCGACGCCGCGTTCTTCGGGATCTCCCCGCGCGAGGCCCTCGCCATGGACCCGCAGCAGCGCCTCCTCCTGGAGACCACCTGGGAGGCCCTGGAGCGCTCCGGCATCGACCCGCAGCGGCTGCGCGGCTCCGCGACCGGTGTCTTCGTCGGCACCAACGGCCAGGACTACGCGACCATGCTCCGCCGCGGCACCACCGACGTCCGGGGCCACGCCGCCACCGGCACCACCGCGAGCGTCATGTCCGGCCGCCTCTCCTACACCCTGGGCCTCGAAGGCCCCGCCGTCACCGTCGACACCGCCTGCTCCTCCGCCCTGGTCGCCCTGCACATGGGCGCGGGCGCGCTCCGCTCGGGCGAGTGCTCCCTCGTCCTCGCGGGCGGCGTCTCCGTCATGGCGAGCCCCGACGCGTTCGTCGAGTTCACCGCACAGGGCGGACTCGCGGGCGACGGCCGCTGCAAGGCGTTCGCGGACAGCGCCGACGGCACCGCCTGGTCCGAGGGCGCCGGCGTCCTCGTCCTGGAGCGCCTCTCCGACGCCCGCCGCAACGGTCACCCGGTCCTCGCGGTCCTCAGCGGCTCCGCCGTCAACCAGGACGGCGCCTCCAACGGCCTCACCGCACCCAACGGCCGCGCCCAGCAGCGCGTCATCCGCCAGGCGCTCGCCGACGCCCGCCTCACCCCCGCCGACGTCGACGCCGTCGAGGCGCACGGCACCGGCACCACCCTCGGCGACCCCATCGAGGCGCACGCCCTGATCGCCGCCTACGGCCAAGGCCGCCCCGAGGACCGGCCGCTGCTGCTCGGCACCGTCAAGTCCAACCTGGGCCACACCCAGGCCGCCGCGGGTGCCGCCGGTGTCATCAAGACCGTCCTCGCCCTGGGCCGCGACCACCTCCCGCGCACCCTGCACGTGGACGCCCCCACCTCGCACGTCGACTGGTCCGCGGGCACCGTGGAACTGCTGCGGGAACAGCGGGCCTGGCCGGAGACCGGCCGCCCGCGCCGGGCCGGTGTCTCCGCGTTCGGCGTGAGCGGCACCAACGCCCACGTCATCCTCGAACAGCCCGCCCCCGCGACGGAGCCGGCGGCGCCCGAGGCGACCGGGCCCGCCCCCGCGGTCCTGCCGTGGCTGCTCTCCGCCCGCTCCGAGCAGGCGCTCACCGCCCAGGCCGGCCGCCTGGACGCCTTCACCGCGGCCCGCCCGCAGGTCCCGGCCCTGGACACCGCCTACAGCCTGGCCACCGGCCGCAGCGCCTTCGCCCACCGCGCGGCCTTGCTGGTGACGCCCGAGGGCGAGCCCGTGGAGACCGTCCGCGACCGTGCCACCGACCGCCGCCTGGCCGTCCTCTTCTCAGGCCAGGGCGCGCAGCGGGCCGGGATGGGCCGCGAACTGTACGGCCGTTTCCCGGTGTTCGCGGAGGCCCTGGACGCCGTCCTGGCCCGTCTGGACGTCCCGGAGCTGCGGGAGGTGCTGTTCGCCGACGACGACGAGCGGCTCCACTCCACCGGGTACACCCAGCCCGCGCTGTTCGCCGTCGAGGTCGCCCTCTACCGGCTGGTCGAATCGTGGGGTGTGGCACCGGAGTTCGTCGCGGGCCACTCGATCGGTGAGATCGCCGCCGCGCATGTCGCCGGGGTGTTCTCCCTCGACGACGCGTGCGCGCTCGTCGCGGCCCGTGCCCGGCTGATGCAGGAACTGCCGTCCGGTGGGGCCATGGTGGCCGTGCAGGCGACCGAGGCGGAGATCGCCGGACGCCTCACCGACGGGATCGCGCTGGCCGCGGTCAACGGGCCCGACTCGGTCGTCATCGCGGGGGAGGAGGCCGAAGTCCTCGCCCTGACGGCGGAGTTGGCCGCCGAGGGCCGCAAGACGCAGCGGCTCGCGGTCAGTCACGCGTTCCACTCGGCGTTGATGGAGCCGATGCTCGACGCGTTCCGCGAGGTCGCGGAGGGGCTGACGTACGCCGAGCCGCGCATCCCGGTGGTCTCCAACGTCACCGGCGCCCTCGCCGCCCCCGGCCAACTCACCACCCCCGCCTACTGGGTGGAGCACGTGCGCGGCACCGTCCGGTTCGCCGACGGCGTCCGTGCCCTCGCCGACGTCGGCGCCGACGCCTTCCTCGAAGTCGGCCCGCACGGCGTGCTGACCGGCATGGCCGCCCGGGTCCTCGACGACGGCGCCGTGAGCGTCCCCGTCCTGCGCAAGGACAGGGGCGAGGAGACCGCCCTGCTCACCGCGCTGGCCCGACTGCACACCGCGGGCGTCCCGGTCGACTGGGCCGCCTGGTTCACCGGCACCGGCGCCCGCCGCACCGAACTGCCCACCTACGCCTTCCAACGCGAGCTGTACTGGCCCGAACCCGCCTCCGCGACCGACACCGGCCAGGACCCGGTGGACGCCGCGTTCTGGGCCGCCGTCGAGCGCGAGGACCTGGAGTCCCTCGCCACCACCCTCGACCTCGACGACGCGCTCCTGTCCAGCGTGCTGCCCGCCCTGTCGACCTGGCGGCGCGGCCGGTCCGAGCGCACCCTGCTCGACGGCTGGCGCTACCGCGTGACCTGGCAGCCCGTCACCCTCACCGCCGCGACCACCGCGACCGGACCGTGGCTGGTCCTCACCCGGGGCGCGCTCGACGGCGACCCGTGGACCGAGGCACTCGCCTCCGCGCTCGGCACCGACGCGATCCGCCTCGCCCTGCCCGACGGCACCGACAGGGCCGTCGCCGCCCTGCGCGCCGCGACGGCCGACGGCACCGCCTACGCCGGTGTCCTCTCGCTGCGCGCCGCAGGACCCGACACCCTGCTGCGGCTCCTGGCGGACGCCGGGATCGACGCCCCGCTGTGGTGCGTCACCCGGGGCGCCGTCACCGTGGGCCGCGCCGACCGCGCCGCCGACCCCGAGCAGGCCGCCGTCTGGGGGCTCGGCCGGGTCATCGCCCTTGAGGAGCCCACGCGTTGGGGCGGACTTGTCGACGTCGACCAGGTCGCCGACGCCCGCACCGCCGAGCGGCTGCGCGCCGTCCTGAACCAGGCGGCGACCGACGCCCCCGCCGAGGACCAGGTCGCGCTGCGCGCCTCCGGGGTCCACGGCCGCAGGCTGACCCGGGCCGCCGCCCGGCAGCCGGGCGCGGACTGGCGGCCCACCGGGGCCGTCCTGGTCACCGGCGGCCCCGAGGGCTTCGGCGGGCAGGTCGCCCGCTGGCTGGCCGCGCGGGGCGCCACCGAGGTGCTGCTCGCCGGACCCGACGCCCCGGGCGACGCGCTGGACGCGCTCCGCGCCGACGTCGAGACCGCGGGCGCCGCCCTCACCGTCGTCCGGCACGACGACCCGGCCGACCCGGCCCCGCTCACCGACGCGCTGGCCGCGCTGCCCGCCGACCGCCCGCTCACCGCCGTCGTCCACACGGGCGACACCTCGGACGCGAACGACGCGGGTGGTGCCGATGCCTCCGACCCGTCCGACCTGCTCTCCCGCGCGGCTCAAGCACGTTCCGCCTACGCCGCGTTGACGGTCGCCGTCGGGGACGCGGTGCTGGACGCGTTCGTCGTCTTCGGGTCGATCTCCGCCGTCTGGGGCGTCAGCGGACAGGGCGCGGGAGCCGCCGCCTGTGCCTGCCTCGACGCGCTCGTCCAGGAGCACAGGGCCCGCGGCACCAACGCCGTCTCCGTCTCCTGGGGCGCCTGGCAGGGTGCGGGACCCGACGGGCTCGCCGCCCACCTGCGCGCCAACGGCCTGCCCGCCATGGCACCCGACCGCGCCCTGGCCGCGCTCGCCGCGGTGACCGGCGAGGCCGCCCAGGACCCGGCCGCCGACGCCTCCGTGACCGTCGCGGACGTCGCCTGGGACCGGTTCGCGCCCGCCTTCACCCTGACCCGCCCCGGCCCGCTGTTCACCGCGCTCCCCGAGGCCCGCGACGCCCTGCGCACCGCGGGCGGCGAAGGCGGCGACACCACCGCCGCGGCCCGACTGCGCGACCGGCTGCGCCCCTCGGACCCCGCCGACCGGGTCCGCGCGCTGCTCGACCTGGTCCTCGCCGACGTCGCCTCGGTCCTCGGCCACGCCGACGCCGGCGCGGTACCGGCCGAACTCGCCTTCAAGGACCTCGGGTTCGACTCGCTCACCGCCGTCGACCTGCGCAACCGCCTCGCCGCGAGCACCGGGCTCACCCTGCCCGCGACCCTGGTCTTCGACTACCCGACGCCCGCCGTCCTGGCCGCCCACCTGCTGGCCGAACTCCTCGGCGCGGACGCCGAGTCGGCCGCCGCGCCGGTCCGCGGCGGCGCCGCCGCGGACGACCCGATCGTCATCGTCGGCATGAGCTGCCGCTACCCGGGCGACGTCCGCTCGCCCGAGGACCTGTGGGAGCTGCTCGGCGCCGGCACCGACGCCATCGGCGGCTTCCCCACCGACCGCGGCTGGGACCTCGAACGGCTCCTGCACGGCGACCGCGACGGACGCGGCCGCAGCGTCACCCGCGAGGGCGGCTTCCTCTACGACGTCGCCGACTTCGACCCCGCCTTCTTCGGGATCTCACCCCGCGAGGCCCTGGTCATCGACCCGCAGCAGCGGATCGTCCTCCAGGCCGCCTGGGAGGCCCTCGAACGGGCCGGCATCGACCCGGCCGGGCTGCGCGGCGGCGACACCGGCGTCTTCGTCGGCGGCGGCAGCGGCGACTACCGCCCCGCCATCGGCCAGTCGGGCCACGTCGAGACCGCCCAGTCCGCGAGCCTCCTCTCCGGCCGGCTCTCCTACACCCTCGGCCTCGAAGGCCCCTCGGTCAGCGTCGACACCGCCTGCTCCTCCTCCCTGACCGCCCTGCACCTCGCCGCCCAGGCCATCCGCTCGGGCGAGTGCACCCTCGCCCTCGCGGGCGGCGTCACCGTGATGTCGACGCCGGTCGGCTTCGTCGAGTTCGGCGAGATGGGCGCGCTCTCCCCCGACGGCCGCTGCAAGCCCTTCTCCGACGACGCCGACGGCACCGCCTGGGCCGAGGGCGTGGGCATGCTCGTCGTGGAGCGCCTCTCCGACGCCCGCAGCCGCGGCCACGAGGTCCTCGCGGTGCTGCGCGGCTCCGCCATCAACCAGGACGGCGCCTCCAACGGCCTCACCGCCCCCAACGGCCCCTCCCAGCAGCGCGTCATCCGCAAGGCGCTCGCCAACGCCGGGCTCACCGCCCGCGAGATCGACGCCGTCGAGGCGCACGGCACCGGCACCACCCTCGGCGACCCCATCGAGGCGCAGGCCCTGCTCGCCACCTACGGCAAGGACCGCGAGCCGCGACAGCCGCTGCTGCTGGGCTCCGTGAAGTCCAACATCGGCCACACGCAGGCCGCTTCCGGTGTCGCCGGGATCATCAAGATGGTCCTCGCCATGCGGCACGGCACCCTGCCCCGCACCCTGCACGCCGACCGGCCCTCCCGGCACGTCGCCTGGGACCCGGACGCGGTGCGGCTGCTGACCGAGACCGCCGACTGGCCCGACACCGGCAGGCCCCGCAGGGCCGCCGTCTCCTCCTTCGGCGCCAGCGGCACCAACGCCCACGTCATCCTCGAACAGGCCCCCGCCACCACCGGGACGGCCCCCTCGACGCCTGACGCCCCCGACGGCGCCACCGGCGCCATCGATGACGGAGCACGGCCGCTGCCCGTGCCGCTCTCCGCCGCCACCGCCGACGCCCTCACCGAGCAGGCCGCCCGGCTCCGCGACCGGATCGCCGCCGCACCCGGGGACCGGCCGACCGTCGCCGACCTCGCGCTCTCCCTCGGCACCACCCGCTCCGCGTTCGAACACCGCGCGGTGCTCGCCGTCCAGGGCCGCGACGAACTCCTCGACGCGCTCACCGCGCTCGCCGAGGGCCGCGCCGCCGCCACCGTGCTGCACGGCAGGACCACCCCGGGCGGCCGCACCGCGTTCCTCTTCCCCGGACAGGGCTCCCAGCGGGCCGGCGCGGGCCGCGCCCTCTACGCCCGCTTCCCGGTCTTCGCCGCCGCCCTCGACGAGGTCCTCGCCCACTTCGACCGCACCCTCGAACGCCCGCTGCGCGACGTGATGTTCGCGCCCGAGGGCACCCCCGAGGCCGACCTCCTCGACGCCACCGGCTGGACCCAGCCCGCCCTGTTCGCGCTCGGTGTGGCCCTGCACCGGCTCGTCGAGTCCTGGGGCGTACGGCCCGACCTGCTCGCCGGACACTCCGTCGGCGAGATCGCCGCCGCGCACGTCGCCGGGGTGTTCACCCTGGAGGACGCCTGCCGGATCGTCGCCGCCCGCGCCCGCCTCATGCAGGCGCTCCCGGCGGGCGGCGCCATGCTCGCCGTCCGCGCCGCCGAGGACGAGGTCGTCCCGCGCCTCACCGACGGCGTCTCCCTCGCCGCCGTCAACGGCCCGGAGGCCGTCGTCGTCTCGGGCGACGAGGACGCGGTGACCGCGCTCGCCGACGAGTTCGCCGCACTCGGCAGGAAGACTAGGCGTTTGCGGGTGAGCCATGCGTTTCACTCACTGCACATGGACGCCATGCTCAAGGACTTCGAACGGGTCACCCGGAGCGTGTCGTACGCCTCGCCGAAGCTGCCCCTGGTGTCGAACCTCACCGGGGAACCGGCCACCGACGACCAGGTGTGCGACCCCGGGTACTGGGTCGAGCACGTCCGCCGAGCGGTTCGCTTCGGCGACGGCGTCCGCACCCTCGCCGCCCGCGGCGCCACCCGCTACCTCGAACTCGGCCCCGACGGCGTCCTGTGCGGCCTCGCGCAGGACACCCTCGACACCCTCGCCGACGAGAACCGGCCCGCCCCCGCGGTCGTCCCGGCGCTGCGCACCGGACGCGACGAGGAACGCTCCCTGATCACCGCGGTCGCCCGGCTGCACGCGGCCGGCCAGCCCGTCGACTGGCCCGCCCTCCTCGACGGCACCGGCGCGACCCGCGTCGACCTGCCCACCTACGCCTTCCGCAGGCAGCGCTTCTGGCCCGACGAGGCGCCCGCCGCGTCGGCCGCACCGGCCGTCCCCGACGCCGGCGACGCCGCCTTCTGGGCCGCCGTCCAGGACGAGAAGTTCGACTCCCTCGCCGGTGAACTCGGCGTCGACGGCGACGCGTTGCTGCGGGTGCTGCCCGCACTGCGCGACTGGCGCCGCAAGCACGGCGACCAGTCCACCGTGGACGGCTGGCGCCAGCGCATCGCCTGGCGGCCCCTGAACCGGGCCACCACCGGCACCCCCGCGGGCACCTGGCTCGCCGTGCTGCCCGCCGACCACGCCGACCACCCGTGGACCGCCACCGTGCTGCGCACCCTCGGCACCGGCGTCCAGACCCTCGAGGTCGCAGGACAGGGCCGCGCGGAACTCGCCGCCGCCCTCCGCGAACGCCTCGACACCGCGGGCCCGTTCACCGGCGTGGTGTCCCTGCTCGCCCTCGCGGGCCAGGACCCGGAACCCGGCGCGGAACGGCCCGCCGACGGGCTCACCGACGGAGTGCCGCTCGGCGCCGCCCTGACCGCCACCCTGATCCAGGCCCTCGGCGACGCCCGCACCGACGCACCCCTGTGGTGCCTCACCCGCGCCGCCGCCGCCGTCTCACCCGCCGACACCGTCACCGCCCCCCTCCAGGCCGCCGTCCACGGACTCGGCCGGGTCGCCGCACTGGAGTACCCGCAGCGCTGGGGCGGCACCATCGACCTGCCCCGCGCCCTCGACGAGCGGACCGCGGAGCGCCTCGCCGCCGTCCTCGCCGACCCCGAGGGCGAGGACCAGCTCGCGGTACGGCCCGGCGCGGTCTTCGGCCGCCGCCTCGCCGCCGTCCGCCCCGGCACCCCGCACGACTGGCAGCCCACCGGCACCGTCCTGATCACCGGCGGCACCGGCGCCCTCGGCGCCCGCACCGCCCGCAGGCTCGCCGGAGCGGGCGCCCGCCGCCTGCTGCTCCTCAGCCGCACCGGACCCGACGCCCCGGGCGCCGCCGAACTCGCCGCCGACCTCAGGGCGTTGGGCGCCGAGCCGGTCATCACCGCGTGCGACACCGCGGACCGCGACGCGCTCGCCGCCGTCCTCGCCTCGATGCCCGACCACGCGCCCCTCACCGCCGTGATCCACACCGCCGGCGTCCTCGACGACGGCGTCGTGGACGGCCTCACCCCCGACCGGTTCGCCACCGTGTTCCGCGCCAAGGTCGCCTCGGCGCTGCTCCTCGACGAACTGACCCGCGGCCACGACCTGGAGGTGTTCGCCCTCTTCTCGTCGGCGTCCGCCGCGGTCGGCAACCCCGGCCAGGCCACCTACGCCGCCGCCAACGCGGTCCTCGACGCCCTCGCCGAACGGCGCCGCGCCGAAGACCTCCCGGCGACCTCCGTCGCCTACGGCGCCTGGGGCGGTGAGGGCATGGCCGACGGCGTCCGCGCCGCCGCGCTCGCCCGCCGCACCGGCATCCGGCCGCTCGACCCTGACCTCGCGGTGCTCGCCCTGCGCCAGGTCGTCACCGCCGCCGACCCGGTCGCCGTCGTCGCCGACGTCGACCCCGACCGGTTCGTCCGCGCCTTCACCAGCGTCAGGCCCAGCAGCCTGCTGGCCGAGATGCCCGCCCACGCCGCCCTCACCGCGGCCACCGCCACCGCGAGCGACACCCAGGGCTCGGGCCCCGGACTGCGCGACCGGCTGGCCCGGCTCCCCGAGGGCCGCCGCGCCACGAGCGTCCTCACCCTGGTGCGGGAGCGCGCCGCCGACGTCCTCGGCCACTCGGGCACCGACCAGGTCGGCCCCGACAAGGCCTTCCGCGACCTCGGCTTCGACTCACTCGGCGCCGTCGAACTGCGCAACCAGCTCGGCGCCGCCACCGGACTCACCCTGTCCGCGACCCTCGTCTTCGACCACCCCACCCCCGCCGCCCTCGCCGGCCACATCCTCGGACAGCTCCTCCCCGACGACGCCCGCACCCCCGGTGCGGTCGGCGACGAGGAACGGGCCGTGCGCGCCGCCCTCGCGGGCGTCCCGATGGAGCGGCTGCGCGAGAGCGGACTCCTGGACCAGCTGCTGGAACTCGCCGGGCAGACCCCGGCGGGCGCCGGCACCGACCAGGACACCACCGCCGCCGACGGCGCGACCGACGCGTCGATCGACGCCATGGCGATCGACGACCTGGTGCAGGCGGCACTCAACGGCAACCCTGACCATGAGCGGGACTGACGGAGCCAACATGACCACGCCCAGCGAAAAAGTTGTCGAAGCTCTCCGGGCCTCGCTCAAGGAGACCGAGCGCCTGCGGCGGCACAACCGCGAACTCGCCGCCGCGGCCTCGGAGCCCATCGCCGTCGTCGCGATGAGCTGCCGCTACCCCGGGGGCGTCAACTCCCCCGAAGACCTCTGGAACCTCGTCGCCACCGGCTCCGACGCCGTCTCGGGCTTCCCCACCGACCGCGGCTGGGACCTGGACGCGCTGCGCGACGCCGGCGTCGACGCCCGCGGCCACGCCGTCAGCCAGCAGGGCGGATTCCTCGACTCGGTCGCCGACTTCGACGCCGCCTTCTTCGGCGTCTCCCCGCGCGAGGCCGTCTCCATGGACCCGCAGCAGCGGCTCCTCCTGGAGACGTCCTGGGAGGTCGTCGAACGCGCCGGCATCGACCCGCGCGCCCTGCGCGGCAGCCGCACCGGCGTCTTCGTCGGCACCAACGGCCAGGACTACGCCTACCTGATGATCAGGTCGCTGTCCGACGCCACCGGCGACATCGGCACCGGCATCGCCGCGAGCGCCACCTCGGGACGCCTCTCCTACACCCTGGGCCTCGAAGGCCCCGCCGTCACCGTCGACACCGCCTGCTCCTCCTCCCTCGTCGCCCTGCACGCCGCCACCCACGCCCTGCGCGCGGGCGAGTGCACCATGGCCCTCGCGGGCGGCGTCAACGTGATGTCCGCGCCCGGCTCCCTGATGGAGTTCTCCCGCCAGGGCGGCCTGGCGGGCGACGGCCGCTGCAAGGCCTTCGCCGACGAGGCCGACGGCACCGGCTGGTCCGAAGGCGTCGGCGTGCTCCTCCTGGAGAAGCTCTCCGACGCCCGCCGCAACGGCCACCCCGTCCTCGCCGTGATCCGCGGCTCCGCCGTCAACCAGGACGGCGCGTCCAACGGCTTCACCGCCCCCAACGGACCGTCCCAACAGCGCGTCATCCGGCAGGCGTTGGGTGCCGCCGGGCTCACCACCGCCGACGTCGACGCCGTCGAGGCGCACGGCACCGGAACCCCCCTCGGCGACCCCATCGAGGCGCAGGCCCTGCTCGCCACCTACGGCCAGGACCGCGACCCCGACCAGCCGCTGCTGCTGGGCTCCATCAAGTCGAACATCGGGCACGCGCAGGCCGCCGCCGGTGTCGCAGGCGTCATCAAGATGGTCATGGCGATGCGCCACGGCGTCCTGCCCAAGACCCTGCACGCCGACCACCCCTCCCGGCACGTCGACTGGACCTCGGGCGCCGTCCGCCTGCTCACCGGCGCCCAGGAGTGGCCCGACACCGGCCGCCCCCGCCGGGCCGGCGTCTCCTCCTTCGGCATCAGCGGCACCAACGCCCACGTCCTGCTCGAACAGGCCGAGCCCGTCGCCGTACCCGAGACCCCCGCGGAGCCCGTGACCGTGCCCGCCGTCATCCCCTGGCCGGTCTCCGCCCGCACCGAGGCCGCCCTCGACGCCCAGCTGACCCGGCTCACCACCGCCACCGGAACCCCCCTCGACATCGGCCACTCCCTGGCCACCGGACGCTCCCTCTTCGAGCACCGCGCCGTCCTGCTGGCCGGACTCGACGGCGTCCCCGCCGAGACCGCGCGCGGCCACGCCACCGAACGCTCCCTCGCCGTCCTCTTCTCGGGCCAGGGCTCCCAGCGCCCCGGCATGGGCCGCGAACTGTACGCCCGCTTCCCGGTGTTCGCCCGCGCCCTCGACGAGGTCATGGACCTCCTCGACCCGCACCTGCAACGCCCCCTGCGCGAGGTCATGTTCGCCGAGCGTCGCACCCCCGAGGCCGCCCTCCTCGACTCCACCGGGTACACCCAGCCCGCCCTGTTCGCCGTCGAGGTCGCCCTCTACCGGCTCCTCGAATCCCTCGGCGTCACCCCGGAGTCCGTCGCCGGACACTCCATCGGCGAGATCGTCGCCGCGCACGTCGCGGGCGTCCTCTCCCTGCCCGACGCCTGCACCCTGGTCGCCGCCCGCGCCCGCCTGATGCAGCAACTGCCGTCCGGCGGCGCCATGGTGGCCGTGCAGGCCACCGAGGCCGAGACCACACCCCGCCTCACCGACGGCGTCGCCCTGGCCGCCGTCAACGGCCCCGACTCCGTCGTCCTCGCCGGTGAGGAGAGCGAAGTCCTCGCCCTCGCCGCCGAGTTCGCCACCGAGGGCCGCAAGACCCAGCGCCTCGCCGTCAGCCACGCCTTCCACTCGCCGCTGATGGAGCCGATGCTCGCGGAGTTCCGCCGCGTCGCCGAGAGCCTCACCTACCACGAGCCGCTCCTGCCCATCGTCTCCAACGTCACCGGCGCCCTCGCCGACGAACGGCTCCTGACCACACCCGACTACTGGGTCGAGCACGTCCGCGCCACCGTCCGCTTCGCCGACGGCGTCCGAGCCCTCGCCGACGCAGGCGCGAACGCCTTCGTCGAAGTGGGCCCCGACGGCGTCCTCACCGCCCTCGCCCAGCGCACCCTGGACGCCGCCACCGCCACCGCCACCGCCGACGCAGTCGTCGTGCCGGTGCTGCGCAAGGACCGCGCCGAGGAACGCGCCCTGCTCACCGGCCTCGCCAGGCTGCACGTCGCGGGCGTCGCCGTCGACTGGGCCGCCTGCTTCGACGGCACCGGCGCCCGCCGCACCGACCTGCCCACCTACAGCTGGCAGCACGAGCGGTACTGGCCCGTCCTGATGGCCGCCGCGGGAGACGTCAGCGCGGCCGGCCTGGTCTCCGCCGAACACCCGCTGCTCGGCGCCGCCGTCTCGCTCGCCGGCACCGACGGCGTCCTGTTCACCGGACGCCTCTCCGCGCAGACCCACCCCTGGCTGATGGACCACACCGTCGGCGGCATGGCGGCCTTCCCCGCCACCGGCTTCCTCGAACTCGCCGTCCGCGCGGGCGACCAGGTCGGCTGCGACCGGATCGAGGAACTCACCCTCGCCAAGCCCCTCATCCTCACCGAGACGTCCGCCGCCCTCGTCCAGGTCTGGGTCGGCGCCCCCGACACCTCGGGCGCCCGCCCCGTCACCGTCTACTCGCAGACCGTCGACGACCCCGAGCAGCGCTGGACCGAGCACGCCACCGGACACCTCACCACCGGAGAACACACCGCCCGCTTCGACGCCGCCGTCTGGCCGCCGCGCGGAGCGGTCGCCGCCGACCTGGAGGGCTTCTACGAGCGCACCGAGTACGGCCCGGTCTTCCAGGGCCTGCGCGCCGTCTGGACCCGCGGCGAGGAGGCCTTCGTCGAGGTCGCCCTGCCCGCCCGGGTCGACGACGCCGAGTACTACGGCATGCACCCGGCGCTCCTGGACGCCGCCGTCCAGTCCGTCGGCTTCGCCGGCCTCGGCGACGGCAAGAAGCTCGTCCCGTTCTCCTGGTCCGGGGTGTCGCTGCACGCGGGCGGCGCCTCCGTGGTCCGCGTCCGCGTCGCCCGCACCGGCGAGGACACCGTCTCCATCGCCGCCGTCGACGTCGAGGGCGCCCCGGTGCTCTCCGCCGAGTCCCTGATCCTGCGCGTCCCCTCCGCCCTCCAGGCCCCCACCCTGCACAGCAGCGAACAGGACGGACTGCTGCGCCTCGCCTGGGTGCCCGCCCCCGACAGCGGCACCAGCGCCGTCCGCCCCGTCACCCTGGGCACCGCCGACGCCTCCTGGCCCACCCCGGTGGCCGACCTCGACGAGGCCGCCACCCACACCCCCGACCTGGTCCTCGTCCCGCTCGCCGCCCCCGAGGGCGACACCCCCGCCGCCGTCCACGCCCTCACCGCCCGCACCCTCGACCTGGTCCGCCAGTGGCTCGACCGCGACCCGTCCGACGCCGGACGCCTGGTGTTCGTCACTCGTGGCGCCGTCGCCGCGGGCCCCGACGGCACGGTCGGGGACCTGCCGGCCGCCGCCGCGCACGGCCTGGTCCGCAGCGCCGAGGCCGAGAACCCCGGCCGGTTCGCCCTCCTCGACCTGGACGAGAACGCCGGGCTCGACGACGTCCTGCCGCAGCTCCCCGCCCTCCTCGCGGGCGGCGACACCCAGTTCGCGGTACGCGACGACACCGTCCTGGTGGCCCGCCTCGCCCGGCTGACCACCGGCACCGGCCTGCTTCCTGTGCCCGGACTCCCGTGGCGCCTCGACAGCACCGCCCCCGGCAGCATCGACGCCCTCGCCCTCGTCCCCGCCCCCGAGGCACTCGACGAGCCCGAGGGCCGCCACGTCCGCGTCGAGGTCCGCGCGGCGGGACTGAACTTCCGCGACGTCCTCAACGCGCTCGGCATGTACCCCGGCGAGGCCGGACTCCTCGGCTCGGAGGCCACGGGCACCGTCACGGCCGTGGGCCCCGACGTGACCGAACTGGCCGTCGGCGACCGGGTGATGGGCATGGTGCCCGGCGGCCTCGCCGACACCGTCCTCATCGACGAGCGCTACCTGACCCACGTCCCCGCCGGGTGGAGCGACGACGAAGCGGCCTCGATGCCGCTGGTGTTCCTCACCGCGCTGTACGCGTTCCGTGACCTGGCCGCGCTGTCGGCGGGGGAGCGGGTGCTGATCCATGCCGGTGCGGGTGGTGTCGGCATGGCCGCGATCCAGCTCGCCCAGCATCTGGGGGCCGAGGTGTTCGCGACGGCGAGCGAGGCGAAGTGGGACACCCTGCGCGGCCTCGGACTTGACGACGAGCACATCGCGTCGTCGCGTGACCTGGCGTTCGCGGAGAAGTTCCGTGACATGGACGTCGTCCTCAACGCGCTCGCGGGCGAGTTCGTGGACGCGTCGCTGCGGATCACCGCTCCTGGCGGGCGGTTCCTGGAGATGGGCAAGACCGACATCCGCGACCCGCAGGCGGTCGGTGAGGTCCGCTACCGGGCCTTCGACCTCGGCGAGGCGGGACCCGACCGGACGGCCGAACTCCTCGCTGAGCTGGTCGAGTTGTTCGAGTCCGGTGCGCTGCGTCCGCTGCCGGTGACGGTGTGGGACGTGCGGCGGGCCCGTGAGGCGTTCCGCCACATGAGCCAGGCCAAGCACATCGGCAAGATCGTCCTGACCATGCCGCCGCGCTGGAACCCCGAAGGCACCGTCCTCATCACCGGCGGCACCGGCGGTCTCGGCCGTGAGCTGGCCCGCCACCTGGTGACCGCCCGAGGCGCGCGCAGGCTGCTGCTCGCCTCCCGAAGCGGCCCGGACGCGGCGGGCGTTGACGCCTTCCGCACGGAACTCGCGGACTTGGGCGCGCAGGTCGACGTCGCCGCGTGCGATGTGACGGACCGTGCGGCCCTGGGCGAGCTGCTGGCTTCCGTCCCCGTCGAGCACCCGTTGACCGCCGTCGTGCACACCGCTGGTGTCCTCGACGACGGTGTCGTCACCGCGCTCACCCCCGAGCGCCTGGCGACCGTGCTGCGTCCGAAGGTCGACGCCGCCTGGCATCTGCACGAACTGACCCGCGGCCTCGACCTGGCCGCGTTCGTGATGTTCTCGTCCGTCTCCGGTGTGATGGGCAGCGCGGGACAGGCCAACTACGCGGCGGCCAACTCCTTCCTCGACACCCTCGCCCAGCACCGCACCGCCGACGGGCTGCCGGGCCAGTCGGTGGCCTGGGGCGCCTGGGCGCAGAGCGCCGGCATGACCGGCACCCTCTCCGACGCCGACATGCAGCGCATCGCGGCCTCCGGTGCCGCGCCCCTGCCCGTCGAGCGCGGCCTCGCCCTCTTCGACACCGCCACCGGCTCCGACGAACCCCTCGTCGTCGCCATCGGCGCCACCTCGGGTGACAGCCGCGTCCTCGGATTCGTCCCGCCGCTGCTGCGCAACCTGGTGCGCGGCACCCGCCGCGCCGCCGCGACCGCCGTCGGCGGCGCGAGCACCGCCGCCGACCTCGCCCGCCGGCTCCTCGAACTCCCCGTGGACGACCGGGTCAGGTACGCCGTCGAGCTGGTCCGCGCCGAGGCCGCCGCCGTCCTCGGCCACTCCTCGGCCAAGTCCGTGGAGCCGGGACGCGAGTTCCGCGAACTCGGCTTCGACTCGCTCACCGCCGTCGAACTGCGCAACCGGCTCACCACCGTCACCGGGCTGCGCCTCACCGCCACCCTGGTCTTCGACTACCCCACCCCGCACGGCCTCGCCGAGCACCTGGTGGCCGAACTCCTCGACGAACACGGTGAGACGGGCGCCCCCGTCGTGGCGGCCGACGTCGCCGACGACCCGGTCGTCATCGTCGGCATGGCCTGCCGGATGCCCGGCGGCGTCGACACCCCCGACGCGCTGTGGCGGATGCTCGCCGACGGCGAGGACCGCATCACCGGCTTCCCGACCGACCGCGGCTGGGACCTCGACGCCCTCTTCGGCGGCGGCCACGACAACCGGGGCGTCAGCGCCACCCGCCGCGGCGGATTCCTGCACGACGTCGGCGGCTTCGACGCCGGGTTCTTCGGGATCTCCCCGCGCGAGGCCCTCGCCATGGACCCGCAGCAGCGCCTCCTCCTGGAGACGTCGTGGGAGGCGTTCGAGCGGGCCGGCATCGACCCGGCGGGCCTGCGCGGCAGCGCCACCGGCATCTTCGTCGGCACCACAGGCCAGGACTACGCCAACCTCGTCATGACCTCACGCGAGGACGTCGAGGGACACGCCAGCACCGGCCTCGCCACCAGTGTCATCTCCGGCCGCGTCAGCTACACCCTCGGACTCGAAGGTCCCGCCCTCACCGTCGACACGGCCTGCTCCTCCTCGCTCGTCGCGCTGCACCTCGCCGCCCAGTCCCTGCGCAGCGGGGAGAGCAGCCTCGCCCTCGCGGGCGGCGTCACCGTCCTCTCCACCCCGATGAACTTCTCCGGGTTCACCCGGCAGGGCGGCCTGGCGGGCGACGGACTCTGCAAGGCGTTCGCGGACGCCGCCGACGGCACCGGCTGGTCCGAGGGCGTCGGCATGCTCGTCCTGGAACGGCTCTCCGATGCGCGCCGCAACGGGCACGAGGTGCTGGCCGTCGTCCGGGGCTCCGCCATCAACCAGGACGGCGCCTCCAACGGCCTCACCGCGCCCAACGGACCGTCCCAACAGCGGGTCATCCGGCAGGCGTTGGCGAGCGCGGGACTCACGACCGCCGATGTCGACGCCGTCGAGGCGCACGGCACCGGCACCACCCTCGGCGACCCCATCGAGGCGCAGGCCCTCCTCGCCACCTACGGCAGGGACCGCGACCCCGAGCAGCCGCTGCTGCTGGGCTCCATCAAGTCGAACATCGGCCACACGCAGGCCGCCGCCGGTGTCGCGGGCGTCATCAAGATGGTCCTGGCCATGCGCCACGGCACCCTGCCCAAGTCGCTGCACATCGATCAGCCCTCCACGCACGTCGACTGGGAGGCAGGGGCGGTCAGGCTCCTCGCCGACCACACCGCGTGGCCCGAGACCGGACGCCCCTGGCGGGCCGGCGTCTCCTCCTTCGGCCTCTCCGGCACCAACGCCCACGTGATCCTGGAGCAGCCGGAACCCGCCGAGGACGAGCCGCTGACCCCGGCGGAGCCCGAGACCACCCCGGCCGTCGTGCCGTGGCCGGTATCCGCCCGCACCGAAGAGGCCCTGCCCGGCCAGCTCGACCGCCTCACCGCACTCGACACCGCCCCGCTCGACCTCGGCTACTCCCTGGCCACCGGCCGCACCTCCTTCGAGCACCGGGCGGTGCTGCTGGCGGGTGCGGAGGGTGAGCCGGTGGAGGTGGCGCGGGGCCGTGCCGTGGAGCGGTCGCTCGCGGTGCTGTTCTCGGGTCAGGGTTCGCAGCGGGCCGGGATGGGCCGTGAACTGTACGGTCGTTTCCCGGTGTTCGCGGAGGCGCTGGACGCCGTCCTGGCCCGTCTGGACGTCCCGGAGTTGCGGGAGGTGCTGTTCGCCGACGACGACGAGCGGCTGCACACCACCGGGTACACCCAGCCCGCGCTGTTCGCCGTCGAGGTCGCTCTGTACCGGCTGGTCGAATCCCTCGGTGTGAGCCCGGAGTTCGTGGCCGGGCACTCGATCGGTGAGATCGCCGCCGCGCATGTCGCCGGGGTGTTCTCCCTCGACGACGCGTGCGCGCTGGTCGCGGCCCGTGCCCGGCTGATGCAGGAACTGCCGTCCGGTGGCGCCATGGTGGCCGTGCAGGCGACCGAGGCGGAGGTGGTCGAGCGGTTGACGGACGGGCTGTCCGTGGCCGCCGTCAACGGTCCTGAGTCGGTGGTCGTCGCCGGTCCTGAGACTGAAGTCACCGCGCTGGCGGCCGAGTTCGTCGCCGAGGGGCGCAAGGCGCAGCGGCTCGCTGTCAGTCACGCGTTCCACTCGGCGCTGATGGAGCCGATGCTCGATGCGTTCCGCGAGGTCGCGGAGGGGCTGACGTACGGCGAGCCGACGATCCCCGTCGTCTCCAACGTGACCGGCGCGCTCGCCACCCCGGGTCAACTCAGCACCGCCGCCTACTGGGTGGAGCACGTCCGTTGCACCGTCCGGTTCGCCGACGGTGTCCGTGCTCTCGCCGACGCGGGAGCCAACGCGTTCCTCGAAGTCGGCCCCGGCGGTGTCCTCACCGCCCTCGCCCAGCAGACCCTGGAGGCGGCCATCGCCGTCCCGCTGCTGCGCAAGGACCGGGACGAGGAGCCCGCGCTGCTCACGGCGCTGGCCCGACTCCACACCTGCGGCGTCGACATCGACTGGGCGCGCGCCTTCGACGGGACCGGCGCCCGCCGCGTCGAACTGCCCACCTACGCCTTCCACCACGAGCGCTACTGGCCGCGCCCGGCCACCCACACCGGCGACGTCACCGGAGCGGGACTCCGCCCCGCCGAGCACCCGCTGCTCGGCGCCGCCACCGCGCTCGCCGCCAACGAGGGCGTCCTGTTCACCGGACGCCTCTCCCTCACCACCCACCCGTGGCTCGCCGACCACACCGTCGGCGGCGGCCTGGTCCTCTTCCCCGCCACCGGCTTCCTGGAACTGGCCGTCCGCGCGGGTGACGAGGTCGGCTGCGACCGGGTCGAGGAGTTCACCCTCGCCACCCCGCTGCTCCTCCCCGCCGACGGCGCCGTCGTTGTCCAGGTGTGGGCCGGCGCCCCCGACGAGAGCGGCGCCCGCACGGTGAGCCTCTACTCACGGCCCGCCGACGCCCCCGACGCCCCCTGGACCGAGCACGCCGCGGGCACCCTGACCGGCGGTGCCGTCACCGCCACGCTCGACGCGTCGGTCTGGCCGCCGAAGGGCGCCGTCGCCGTCGACCTGGAGGGCTTCTACGACCGCACCGAGTACGGTCCCGTCTTCCGCACCATCCGCGCCGTCTGGAAGCGCGGCGACGAGGCGTTCGTGGAGGCGGCCCTGCCGTCCCAGGCCGACGACGCCGGCTACTACGGCATGCACCCGGCGCTCCTCGACGCCGCCGTCCAGTCCGTCGGCTTCGCCGGGCTCGACGACGAGCACAAGCTGCTGCCGTTCCTGTGGGCCGGGGTGTCGCTGCACGCGGGCGGCGCCTCCGTGGTCCGCTTCCGGGTCGCCCGCACGGGTGAGGACTCGGTGTCCATCGCCGCCGTCGACGTCGAGGGCGCCCCGGTGCTCTCCGCCGAGTCGCTGGTGCTGCGGGTGCCCGCTGGTATCGAGGCGCCCACCGCCCGCCGCACCGAACTCGACTCTCTGCTCCGCCTCGACTGGACCGCCGCACCGGAGACCCCGGAAGGCACCACCGCCCCGGCGACCCGGCACGCCACCCTCACCGTCCAGGACGCGACGGACCCCGCCGACGCCCTCGCCGCACTCGCCGGTGACGAGGACCTGGTCGCCGTCCCGGTGTCGGGCGACCCAGGCAACGCCGACGTGCCCGCCGCCACCCAGGCGCTCGCCGCGCGCGCCCTCGGCCTGGTCCGGGAATGGCTCACCCAGGAGCGGTTCGCCGACTCCCGCCTGGTGTTCGTCACCCGCCGTGCCGTGCGGGCGGGCGACGGCGACCGGATCGACGACCTGGCCGCCTCCGCGGTCTGGGGCCTGATCCGCGCCGCCCACTCCGAGAACCCCACCCGGTTCGCCCTCCTCGACCTGGACGAGAACGCCGGGCTCGACGACGTCCTGCCGCGGCTCCCCGCCCTCCTCGCGGGCGGCGACGCCCAGTTCGTCGTGCGCGACGGCGCGCTCCTCGTCGGCCGTCTCGACCGGGCCGTGACCGCGCCGACCCTGCTGCCGCCCGCCGAAGGCCCGTGGCGCCTGGACAGCACGAGCCGGGGCAGCCTGGACGCGCTGACCCTGCGCCCCAGCCCCGAGGTCCTCGATGAGCCCGAGGCCCGCGAGGTCCGCGTCGAAATCCGGGCAGCGGGACTGAACTTCCGCGACGTCCTCAACGCGCTCGGCATGTACCCCGGCGAGGCCGGACTCCTCGGCGCCGAGGCCACGGGTGTCGTCACGGCCGTGGGCCCCGACGTGACCGAACTGGCCGTCGGCGACCGGGTGATGGGCATGGTGCCCGGCGGCCTCGCCACCGACACCCTCATCGACGAACGCTTCCTGACCCGCGTCCCCGAGGGCTGGTCCGACGAGGAAGCGGCCTCCGTGCCGCTGGTGTTCCTCACCGCCCTCTACGGCCTCACCGAACTCGCCGGCCTCTCGGCGGGGGAGCGGGTGCTGATCCACGTGGGTGCGGGTGGTGTCGGCATGGCCGCGATCCAGCTCGCCCAGCACCTGGGCGCCGAGGTGTTCGCGACGGCGAGCGAGGCGAAGTGGGACACCCTGCGCGGCCTCGGACTTGACGACGAGCACATCGCGTCGTCGCGTGACCTGGCGTTCGCGGAGAAGTTCCCGCCGATGGACGTCGTCCTCAACGCCCTCGCGGGCGAGTTCGTGGACGCCTCCCTGCGGATCACGGCTCCTGGTGGGCGGTTCCTGGAGATGGGCAAGACCGACATCCGTGACCCGCAGGCGGTCGGTGAGGTCCGCTACCGGGCCTTCGATCTCGGCGAGGCGGGCCCCGACCGGACGGCCGAACTCCTGGCCGAGCTGGTTGAGTTGTTCGAGTCCGGTGCGCTGCGTCCGCTGCCGGTGACGGTGTGGGACGTGCGGCGGGCCCGTGAGGCGTTCCGCCACATGAGCCAGGCCAAGCACATCGGCAAGATCGTCCTGACCATGCCGCCGCGCTGGAACCCTGACGGCACCGTCCTCATCACCGGCGGCACCGGCGGTCTCGGCCGTGAGCTGGCCCGCCACCTGGTGACCGCCCGAGGCGCGCGCAGGCTGCTGCTCGCCTCCCGAAGCGGCCCGGAAGCGGCGGGCGTTGACGCCTTCCGCGCCGAACTGACCGAGTTGGGCGCGCAGGTCGACGTCGCCGCGTGCGATGTGACGGACCGTGCGGCCCTGGGCGAGCTGCTGGCTTCCGTCCCCGTCGAGCACCCGCTGACCGCCGTCGTGCACACCGCTGGTGTCCTCGACGACGGTGTCGTCACCGCGCTCACCCCCGAGCGTCTGGCGACCGTGCTGCGTCCGAAGGTCGACGCCGCCTGGCATCTGCACGAGCTGACGCGTGAACTCGGCCTCGACCTCGCCGCGTTCGTGATGTTCTCGTCCGTCTCCGGTGTGATGGGCAGCGCGGGACAGGCCAACTACGCGGCGGCCAACGTCTTCCTCGACTCCCTCGCGCAGTCCCGGGCGGCCGAAGGGCTGCCGAGCCTCTCGCTGGCCTGGGGCGCCTGGGAGCAGACCGCCGGCATGACCGGCACCCTCTCCGACGCCGGGATGCGGCGCATGACGGCCTCGGCCGCACCGCCCCTCACCGTCGCCCAGGGCCTCGCCCTGTGGGACGCGGCCACGGTCTCCGCCGAGCCCTACCTGGTGCCGATCGGCGCCTCGGGCAACAGCAGGATGCCGGGCGAGGTCCCGCCGCTGCTGCGCAACCTGGTCCGCGGCACCCGCCGCGCCGCCGCGACCGCCGTCGGCGGCGCCGGCACCGCGGCGGCCGTCACCCGACAACTCCTCGACCTGCGCGAGGAGGAGCGGCTGCGCTTCGCGGTCAACCTGGTCCGCGGCGAGGCCGCCCCGGTCCTCGGCCACTCCTCGACCAAGGCCATCGACGCCGACCGCGACTTCCACGACCTCGGCTTCGACTCGCTCACCGCCGTCGAACTGCGCAACCGGCTCACCGCCGTCACCGGACTGCGGCTGCCCGCCACCCTGGTCTTCGACTACCCGACCCCCACCGTCCTCGCCGAACACCTGGTCTCCGCACTCCTCGACGAGGAGCGCGCGACCGGTACGGCGGGCCCGGCCGTCGTCGCCACGGCGGTCGCCGAGGACCCGATCGTCATCGTCGGCATGGCCTGCCGGATGCCCGGCGGGGTCAGCTCCCCTGAGGAGCTGTGGCGCCTCGTCGTCGAAGGCGAGGAGGGCATCTCCGCCTTCCCGACCGACCGCGGCTGGGACCTCGACACCCTTCAGCGCGGCGGCGAGGGCGGCCACGGCCGCAGCGCCACCTCCGAGGGCGGATTCCTGTACGACGTCGCCGACTTCGACGCCGACTTCTTCGGGATCTCCCCGCGCGAGGCCCTCGCCATGGACCCGCAGCAGCGGCTCCTGCTGGAGACGTCGTGGGAGGCGTTCGAGCGGGCCGGCATCGACCCCGCCACCATGCGCGGCAGCCGTACCGGCGTCTTCGTCGGCACCAGCGGCCAGGACTACACCACCCTCGTCATGAACTCCCGCGAGGACGCCGAGGGCCACGCCCCCACCGGCCTCGCCACCAGCGTCATCTCCGGCCGGCTCTCCTACACGTTCGGGCTCGAAGGCCCGGCCGTGACCATCGACACCGCCTGCTCGTCCTCCCTGGTCGCCCTGCACTGGGCGGCGCACGCGCTGCGTTCCGGCGAGGCCGACCTGGCGCTCGCCGGCGGTGTCACCGTGATGTCCACCGCCATGGGCTACGCCGGGTTCACCCGGCAGGGCGGCCTGGCGGGCGACGGCCGCTGCAAGGCGTTCGCCGACGCGGCCGACGGCACCGGCTGGTCCGAGGGTGTCGGCATGCTGGTCGTGGAGCGGCTCTCCGACGCGCGTCGCAACGGGCACCCGGTGCTCGCGGTGCTGCGCGGCTCCGCCGTCAACCAGGACGGCGCGTCCAACGGCCTCACCGCGCCCAACGGCCCGTCCCAACAGCGCGTCATCCGGCAGGCGTTGGCGAGTGCCGGGCTCACCACGGCCGATGTCGACGCCGTCGAGGCGCACGGCACCGGCACCACCCTCGGCGACCCCATCGAGGCGCAGGCGCTGCTGGCCACCTACGGCCAGGACCGGCCCGAGGACCGGCCGCTGCTGCTCGGCTCGATCAAGTCGAACATCGGGCACGCGCAGGCCGCCGCCGGTGTCGCGGGCGTCATCAAGACCGTCATGGCGATCCGGCACGGTGTCCTGCCCAAGTCCCTGCACATCGACCGCCCTTCGACGCATGTCGACTGGACCGAGGGCGAGGTGCGGCTGCTGACCGAGACCACCGCCTGGCCCGAGACCGGCAGGCCGCGCCGCGCCGCCGTGTCGTCCTTCGGCATCAGCGGCACCAACGCGCACACCATCATCGAGCAGGCCCCGCAGACCGAGGAGCCCCCGGTCACCGCGCCGGCCACGGCCCCCGCCACCGTCGCGTGGCCGGTCTCGGCGAAGTCCCCCGAGGCCCTGGACGCCCAGCTCGCCCGGATCACCTCCGTGACCGGCGCGGACGCGCTCGACATCGGGCACTCGCTGGCCACCGGCCGCTCCTCGTTCGAGTACCGGGCGGTGCTGCTGGCGGGTGCGGAGGGTGAGCCGGTGGAGGTGGCGCGGGGCCGTGCCGTGGAGCGGTCGCTCGCGGTGCTGTTCTCGGGTCAGGGTTCGCAGCGGGCCGGGATGGGCCGTGAACTGTACGGTCGTTTTCCGGTGTTCGCGGAGGTGTTGGACGCCGTTCTCGACCGTCTGGACGTCGCTGAGTTGCGGGAGGTGCTGTTCGCCGAGGACGACGAGCGGCTGCACACCACCGGGTACACCCAGCCCGCGCTGTTCGCCGTCGAGGTCGCTCTGTACCGGCTGGTCGAATCCCTCGGTGTGAGCCCGGAGTTCGTGGGCGGCCACTCGATCGGTGAGATCGCCGCCGCGCATGTCGCCGGGGTGTTCTCCCTCGACGACGCGTGCACACTCGTCGCAGCCCGTGCGCGGCTGATGCAGGAACTGCCGTCCGGTGGGGCCATGGTGGCCGTCCAGGCGACCGAGGCGGAGGTGGTCGAGCGGTTGACGGACGGGCTGTCCGTGGCCGCCGTCAACGGTCCTGAGTCGGTGGTCGTCGCCGGTCCTGAGACTGAAGTCACCGCGCTGGCAGCTGAGTTCGTCGCCGAGGGGCGCAAGACGCAGCGGCTCGCGGTCAGTCACGCCTTCCACTCGGCGCTGATGGAGCCGATGCTCGATGCGTTCCGCGAGGTCGCGGAGGGGCTGACGTACGGCGAGCCGCGCATCCCGGTCGTCTCCAACGTCACCGGAGCCCTCGCCGCCCCCGGCCAACTCACCACCCCGGCCTACTGGGTGGAGCACGTCCGTGGCACCGTCCGGTTCGCCGACGGTGTCCGTAGCCTCGCCGACGCGGGAGCCAACGCGTTCCTCGAAGTCGGCCCCGGCGGTGTCCTCACCGCCCTCACCCGGCAGACCCTCGACACCACGGAGAGCGCCGACGCCGAGCCCGGCGTCGCCGTGCCCGCGCTGCGCAAGGACCGGGACGAGGAGAGCGCGCTGCTCACCGCGCTCGCCGGACTGCACGTCGCCGGTGTCCGCGTCGACTGGGCGGGCACCCTCGCCGGCACCGGCGCCCGCCGTGTCGAACTGCCGACGTACGCCTTCCAGCGGGCCCGCTACTGGCCCGACACCCGGCGCCACCCCGCGGGCGGCGCCGCCGACCCGCTGGACGGCGCCTTCTGGACGGCCGTCGAGGGCGAGGACCTGACCAGCCTCGCCGCCGACCTCGCCGTGGACACCGACGCGCTCGGCGCGGTCCTGCCCGCCCTCTCCACCTGGCGGCGCAGGCGCCGCGACCAGGCCATGGTCGACTCCAACCGGCACCACGAGACATGGAAGCCGCTCTCCCTGCCCGCCGCCGCCCCGGCCCCGACCGGCACCTGGCTGGCCGTCGTGCCCGCCGCGCACGCCGACGACCCGTGGACCAGCGCCGTCCTCGACGCCGTCGGCACCGGCGGCGCCGACCTGGTCCACCTCACCGTCGACCCCGCGGACACCGAACGCGACGCCCTCGCCGCACGGCTGCGCACCCTGGCAGCCGACGGCACCGCCCTCACCGGCGTGGTCTCCCTGCTCGCCCTCGCCGACTCCCCGGACGCCCCCGACACCGCCGGTGTCCCGTCCGCCGTGCTCGTGCAGGCCCTCCTGGACGCCGAGGTCAACGCCCCGCTGTGGGCGCTGACCCGCGGTGCCGTCACCGTCGCGGGCTCCGAGGCCGTCACCGCACCCGCGCAGGCCGCCGTCTGGGGCCTCGGCCGGGTCGCCGCGCTCGAACACCCGGCCGTCTGGGGCGGTCTCGTCGACCTGCCCGACACGCTGGACGAACGCGCCGCCCGCCGGTTCGCCGCCGTCCTCGCCGGACACGACGGCGAGGACCAGGTCGCCGTCCGCGCCTCCGCCGTCTTCGGCCGCAGGCTCGTCCCCGCCACCGAGACCGCCCCCGACGCGGGCTGGCAGCCGCGCGGCACCGTCCTCGTCACCGGCGGCACCGGCGGCCGGGGCGCCCACGTGGCGCGCTGGCTGGCGGGCGCGGGCGCCGAACGCCTCGTCCTCCTCAGCCGCCGGGGCCCGGACGCGCCGGGCGCCGACGCCCTGCGCGCCGAACTCACCGACCTCGGCGCCCACGTCACCCTCGCCGCCTGCGACGCGGCCGACCGCGACGCCCTCGCCGCCGTCCTCGCCGACATCCCCGACCACACCCCGCTCACCGCGGTGGTGCACGCGGCCGGCGTCGTCGACGACGGGGTCCTCGACGACCTCACCCCCGACCGGTTCGCCGCCCTGCACCACGCGCGGACCGCGCCCGCCCTCCACCTGGACGCGCTGACCCGCGGCCTCGACCTGGACGCGTTCGTCCTCTGCTCCTCCGTCGCGGGCACCGTCGGCACGGCGGGCCGCGCCAACCTCGCCGCCGCCACCGCCGTCCTCGACGCGCTCGCCCGCGCCCGCCGCGCCGCGGGGCTGCCCGCCACCGCGATCGGCTGGGGCGCCTGGATCGGCGACGACGCCGAGACGCCCCGCCCGCAGCAGACCGGCGCGGGACACCCGGCCGTCCACCCCGATCTGGCGCTCGCCGCGCTCCGCCAGGCCGTCACCGGCACCGAAGCCGCGCCCGTGCTGTTCGACCCGCGCCAGCCGCAGGTCCTCGACGGCCTCATCGGGATGCGCGGCAACGCCCTGCTGCGCGACCTGCCCGAGGCCAGGCAGGCCCTGGCCGACGCCGAGAACACCCGCGACCGGACCAGGACCGCCGCGTCCGGGCTCGCCGAACGGCTCAGCGGGCTGCCCGCCGACGAGCGCACCGGACTCCTCACCGACCTGGTGCGCACCCACGCGGCGGCCGTCCTCGGCCACCCGGGTCCCGAGGCCGTCGCCCCCGACCGCAACTTCCGCGACCTCGGCTTCGACTCGCTCACCGCGATCGAGCTGCCGAACCGGCTCGCCCTCGCCACCGGGCTGCGGCTGCCCGCCACCACGGTCTACGACTACCCGACCGCCAAGGCCCTCGCCCAGCACCTCGTCACCGCGCTGCTCGGCGAGCCCGACACCAGGGGCCCCGACCCGGCCGCCGCCGCGGCCCTGGCCGAGGACCCGGTCGTCATCGTCGGGATGGCCTGCCGGCTGCCCGGCGGGGTCCGCTCCCCGCAGGACCTGTGGGCGATGCTCAGCGAAGGCCGCGACGGCGTCGAGGCGTTCCCCGAGGACCGCGGCTGGGACCTCGCCACCCTCACCAGCGGAGGCGCCGACGGCCGCGGCCGCAGCGCCACCCTGCGCGGTGGCTTCCTCTCGGGCGCCGCCGACTTCGACGCCGCGTTCTTCGGGATCTCCCCGCGCGAGGCCCTCGCCATGGACCCGCAGCAGCGGCTCCTCCTGGAGACCACCTGGGAGGCGTTCGAGCGGTCAGGCATCGACGCCGACGGGCTGCGCGGCAGCCGTACCGGTGTCTTCGTCGGCACCAACGGCCAGGACTACTCCACCCTCGTCATGAACTCCCGCGAGGACCTGGAGGGCCACGCTGGCACCGGCCTCGCCGCGAGCGTCGTCTCCGGGCGGCTCGCCTACACCTTCGGCCTCGAAGGGCCCGCGGTCACCGTCGACACCGCCTGCTCGTCCTCCCTGGTCGCCCTGCACTGGGCGATGCAGGCCCTGCGCGCGGGCGAGTGCGATCTCGCCGTCGCGGGCGGCATCACCATGATGAGCACGCCGTCCAGTTTCTCCGGCTTCACCCTCCAGAACGGCCTGTCCACCGACGGCCGTTGCAAGGCGTACGCGGACGCCGCCGACGGCACCGGCTGGTCCGAGGGCGTCGGCCTGATCGTCGTCGAGCGGCTCTCCGACGCCCGCCGCAACGGGCACGAGGTGCTGGCCGTCGTCCGGGGCTCCGCCATCAACCAGGACGGCGCCTCCAACGGCCTCACCGCCCCCAACGGACCCTCCCAACAGCGCGTCATCCGCCAGGCGTTGGCGAGCGCCGGGCTCACCACCTCCGACGTCGACGCCGTCGAGGGCCACGGCACCGGAACCCCCCTCGGTGACCCCATCGAGGCGCAGGCGCTGCTGGCCACCTACGGCCAGGACCGGCCCGAGGACCGGCCGCTGCTGCTCGGCTCCATCAAGTCGAACATCGGCCACACCCAGGCCGCCGCCGGTGTCGCCGGCATCATCAAGACCGTCATGGCGATGCGCAACGGCGTCCTGCCGCGCACCCTCCACGTGGACCGGCCCTCCACCCACGTCGACTGGGAGGCGGGCGCGATCCGGCTGCTCACCGAGGAGTCCGCGTGGCCCGAGACCGGGCGCCCCTGGCGGGCCGGCATCTCGTCCTTCGGCATCAGCGGCACCAACGCGCACACCATCATCGAGCAGGCCCCCGAGGTCCAGGACGAGCCCGCGGCGCCCAGCACGCCGACCCGCACCCCGGCCGTCGTCCCGTGGCCGGTGTCCGCCAAGTCCGAACAGGCCCTGGACGCCCAGGCGTCGGGCGTCACCGCTCTCGCCACCGCGGACCCGCTCGACCTCGGCTTCTCCCTCGCCACCGGGCGGGCCCTGTTCGACCACCGCGCGGTGCTCCTCGCCGCACCCGGCCGGCCGCCCACCGAGGTCGCCAGGGGCCGGGCCGCCCACCGCTCCCTCGCCGTCCTCTTCTCAGGACAGGGCTCGCAGCGCGCCGGCATGGGCCGTGCACTGTACGGCCGTTACCCGGTGTTCGCGGAGGCCCTGGACGCCGTCCTGGCCCGCCTGGACGTGCCGGGACTGCGGGAGGTGCTGTTCGCCGACGACGACGAGCGGCTCCACACCACCGGCTACACCCAGCCCGCCCTGTTCGCCGTCGAGGTCGCCCTCTACCGGCTCGTCGAGTCGTGGGGCGTCAGGCCCGAGCAGGTCGCCGGACACTCGATCGGCGAGATCGCCGCCGCGCATGTCGCCGGGGTGTTCTCCCTCGACGACGCCTGCACCCTCGTCGCGGCCCGCGCCCGGCTGATGCAGGAACTGCCGTCCGGCGGCGCCATGGTGGCCGTCCAGGCGACCGAGGCGGAGATCGCCGGACGCCTCACCGACGGGGTCACCCTGGCCGCCGTCAACGGGCCCGACTCGGTCGTCATCGCCGGAGCCGAGGACGAAGTCCTCACTCTTGCTGCCGAGTTCACCGCCGAGGGACGCAAGACCTCGCGGCTCTCCGTCAGTCACGCCTTCCACTCGCCGCTGATGGAGCCGATGCTCGACGCGTTCCGCGAGGTCGCCGAGGGACTCACCTACACCGAGCCGAAGATCCCCGTCGTCTCCAACGTCACAGGCGCCCTCGCCGAACCCGGACAGCTCACCGACCCCGGATACTGGGTGCGGCACGTCCGGGAGACCGTCCGGTTCGCCGACGGTGTGCGCGCCCTCACCGGCGCGGGCGCGGGCGCCTTCCTGGAGATCGGGCCCGGCGGTGTCCTCACCGCCCTCACCGGACGCGTCCTGGACACCGAGGGACACGACGAGGCCGTCACCTTCCCGGCCCTGCGCAAGGACCGCGACGAGGAGACCGCGCTGCTCACCGCGCTCGCCGGACTCCACGTCAACGGCGTCCGCGTCGACTGGGCCGCCTGGTTCGCTGGCACCGGCGCCCACCGCACCGACCTGCCCACCTACCCCTTCCAGCGCGAACGGTACTGGCCGCGCCCCGCCGCCCTCACCGGCGACATCAGCACGGCGGGACTGATCTCCGCCGAACACCCCCTGCTCGGCGCGGCCGTTCCGCTCGCCGACTCCGAGGCCGCCCTCTTCACCAGCCAGATCTCCCTCCAGGTCCACCCCTGGCTGCTCGACCACAAGGTCGGCGGCACCGTCATCCTGCCCGGCACCGGCTACCTGGAGATGGCCGTCCGCGCCGCCGACCAGGTCGGCTGCGGCCGGGTGGAGGAACTGGTGCTCGCCGCCCCGATGGTCCTCGACGCGAAGGTGCCCACCTCCGTCCAGGTCGTCATCGGCGCCCCGGGCGACGACGGCTCCCGCACCATCACCTTCTACTCCCGGCCCTCCGACGTCATCGACGGACCCTGGTCCCGGCACGCCGACGGCCTGCTCGCCGTCGAGGAACGCACCGACACCTTCGAGACGCCCGTCTGGCCGCCCGCCGACGCCGTCTCCGTCCAGTTCGACGGCGACTACAGCCGCACCGAGTACGGACCCTCCTTCCACGGCCTGCGCCAGGTGTGGATCCGCGGCGACGAAGCCTTCGCCGAGGTCGCCCTGCCCGACGAAGTCGCCGGTGACGCCCAGTACTTCGGGATGCACCCGGCGCTCCTCGACGCCGTCCAGCACGCCAACGGCTACCTCGGCGTCGGCAGCGCGGACCGCCCGCTGCTCCCGTTCGCCTGGAACGGCGTCTCCCTGCACGCCCGCGGCGCCACCACGCTCCGGGTGCGCATCCTGCGGCTCGGCGACGAGTCGGTCCGGGTGACCGCCTCCGACGCCGAGGGCGCCCCGGTGCTCTCCGCCGAGTCCCTGGTGCTGCGCGCCCCCACCGTGCCCAGCGCCCCCGTCGCCACCGGCGGCCAGGAACCGGTGTTCCGGCTCGACTGGACGGCCGCCCCCGAGGTCAAGCCCACCGAGGGCCTGACCGCCGCGACCCTCGGCGCCGACCTCTTCGGCACCGGCACCACCCTGGCGTCCCTCGCCGACCTCACCGGACCCGACGGGGACACCTCGGGCGCCCCCGACTTCGTCCTCGTCCCGCTCACCGGGGCGGGCGCCGGCGACCCGTACGGGCCGGGCAGCGACGTGCCGGGCGCGGTCCACGCGCTGACCACCCACACCCTCGACCTGGTCAAGAGGTGGCTGGCGACCGACCGGCTCGACCACTCCCGGCTGGTGTTCGTCACCCACGGCGCGGTCGCCGCCGACGACACCGAGACCGTCCACGACCTCGCGGCCGGCGCCGCCTGGGGCCTGGTGCGCTCCGCGCAGTCCGAGAACCCCGACCGGTTCGTCCTGCTCGACCTGCCCGCGACCGACAACGCCACCGGCACCACCAGCGCCGAGAGCGCAGACGCGCTGCGGGCCCTGCTGCCCGCCCTGCCCGGTCTGCTCGCCACCGGCGACGCCCAGTTCGCCGTCCGCGAGGGCACCCCGCTCGTCGGCCGCCTGGAACGGCTCACCACCGCGCCGGGACTGCTCGCCCCCGCCCACGTCCCGTGGCGCCTCGACACCACGGGCAAGGGCAGCCTCGACAACCTGGTCCTCGCGCCCTGCCCCGAGGTCCTCGCGCCGCTCGGCGCCCACGAGGTCCGCGTCGACGTGGACGCCACCGGCGTCAACTTCCGTGACGTCCTCAACGCCCTCGGCATGTACCCCGGCGAGTCGGGCCCGATGGGCACCGAGGCCGCGGGCGTGGTCACCGAGGTCGGTGAGGCCGTCACCGGTCTCGCCCCCGGCGACCGGGTCCTGGGCACCGTGGGCGGCGGCTTCGGCCCCGTCGTCGTCGCCGACCAGCACTACCTGGCCCGCGTCCCCGACGGCTGGACCCAGCAGGAGGCGGCCTCCGTCCCGCTGGTGTTCCTCACCGCGCTGTACGCGTTCCGTGACCTGGCCGCGCTGTCGGCGGGGGAGCGGGTGCTGATCCACGCCGGTGCGGGCGGTGTCGGCATGGCCGCGATCCAGCTCGCGCAGCATCTGGGCGCGGAGGTGTTCGCGACGGCGAGCGAGGCGAAGTGGGACACCCTGCGCGGCCTCGGACTTGACGACGAGCACATCGCGTCGTCCCGTGACCTGGCGTTCGCGGAGAAGTTCCCGCCGATGGACGTCGTCCTCAACGCGCTCGCGGGCGAGTTCGTGGACGCGTCGCTACGGATCACCGCTCCCGGCGGGCGGTTCCTGGAGATGGGCAAGACCGACATCCGCGACCCCCGCTCCACCGGCGACGTCCGCTACCGGGCCTTCGACCTCGGCGAGGCGGGACCCGAGCGCAACAAGGCGCTCCTGGGCGAACTCCTCGACCTGTTCGCCGCCGGCGCGCTGCGTCCGCTGCCGGTGAAGGTGTGGGACGTGCGGCGGGCCCGTGAGGCGTTCCGCTTCATGAGCCAGGCCAAGCACATCGGCAAGATCGTCCTGACCATGCCGCCGCGCTGGAACCCTGACGGCACCGTCCTCATCACCGGCGGTACCGGCGCCCTCGGCGGACACCTCGCCCGCCGCTTCGCCGCCGCAGGCATGCGCAACCTGCTGCTCACCAGCAGGCGCGGGCCCGACGCCCCCGGCGCCGCCGAACTCGCCGCCGAACTGCGCGAGATGGGCGCCGAGGCCACCGTCGTCGCCTGCGACACCAGTGACCGCGACGCCACCGCCGCCCTCATCGGCGCGGTCCCCGCGGCGCACCCGCTCACCGCGATCGTGCACACGGCCGGCGTCCTCGACGACGGCGTGATCGCCTCGCTCTCCCCGGAGCGGCTCGCCGACGTCCTGCGGCCCAAGGTGGACGCCGCCTGGCATCTGCACGAGCTGACCCGCGACCTCGACCTCGCCGCGTTCCTGCCCTTCTCGTCCATCGCGGGCGTCATGGGCAGCCCCGGCCAGGGCAACTACGCCGCCGCCAACTCGTTCCTCGACGCCCTCACCCGCCACCGCCGCGAACTCGGCCTCGCCGCGACCTCGTTGGCCTGGGGTCCGTGGGCCCACGACGGCGGCATGACCAGCACCCTCTCCGACACCGACATGCGCCGCATGCAGTCGGGCGGCCTGCCGCCGCTCCCCGTCGAACAGGGCCTGGAACTCTTCGACATCGCCCGCGGCTCCGACGAGACGTTCCTCGTCCTGGTCGGGCTCGCCCCCGGCGCCATGCGCGGCGCCGCCATCGAGGACCTGCCGCCGCTGTTCCGCTCCATGGTCCGCAGCGGCCGGCGCACCGCCGCCGCCACCGACGCGGCCGGCGCCTCCGCGGCGCTCGGCGCCAAGCTCGCCGAACTCGGCGCGGCCGACCGGGTCAGGTACGTCACCGACCTGGTCCGCGAACAGGCCGCCCGGGTCCTCGGCCACGCCTCCCCGAAGTCCGTCGACATCACCCAGGAGTTCCGCGACCTCGGCTTCGACTCCCTGACCGCGCTGGAACTGCGCAACCACCTGTCCACCGCGACCGGACTGCGCCTGCCGGCGACGCTGGTCTTCGACTACCCGACCCCCACGTCGCTCGCCGAGCACTTCGTCTCCGAGCTGGTGGGCGACGACACCCCGCAGGGGCCGTCGCTGCTCACCGAACTCGACCGGTTCGAAGCGCTGTTCGCGGCCGGCGACCCGGACGAGATCACCCGCGCGGGCCTCGCCCTGCGCCTCGGCCAGATGCTGGACAAGGTACGCGGCGCCGCCCAGGAACCGACCGGCTCGTCCGTCGACGACGACTTCGAATCGGCCAGCGCCGACGACGTCTTCGCGTTCATCGACAACGAGCTGGGCCGGCTGGGCGACCGCTGAGACGAGCTTGATCCACCACAGGAAGGTTCCCCCCGTCATGCCCGATGACAAGAAGCTCGTCGACTACCTCAAGTGGGTCACCGCCGATCTGCACAAGACCCGCAGGCGGCTGGAGGAGGCCGAGGCCCACCGGCGCGAACCCATCGCCGTCGTCGGCATGGCCTGCCGGCTGCCCGGCGGGGTCAACTCGCCCGAGGAGTACTGGAAACTCCTCGACGAGGGCCGCGACGGCATCGCCCCCTTCCCCGCCGACCGCGGCTGGGACCTCGACGCGCTGGGCGGCGACGGCGCCGGCAGCAGCGCGGCCGGTGAGGGCGGGTTCGTCGACGCGGCCGCCTTCGACGCGGGCTTCTTCGGGATATCGCCCCGCGAGGCCGTCGCGATGGACCCGCAGCAGCGGATCCTGCTGGAGACCACCTGGGAGGCCATCGAGCGGGCCGGCATCGACCCGCTGTCGCTGCGCGGCAGCCGCACCGGCGTCTTCGTCGGCACCGCCGGCGTCGACTACGTCGGCGTCGTCATGAACTCCCGTGAGGACGCCGAGGGTCACGCCACCACCGGCCTCACCGCGAGCGTCGTCTCCGGGCGCATCTCCTACGCCTTCGACCTCGCGGGCCCCGCGGTCACCGTCGACACCGCCTGCTCGGCGTCCCTGGTCGCCATCCACCTCGCCGCCCAGGCCCTGCGGGGCGGCGAGTGCGGCCTCGCCCTCGCGGGCGGCGTCACCGTGATGTCGACGCCCATGGGCTTCTCCGGCTTCACCCGGCAGGGCGGCATCTCCACCAGCGGCCGCTGCAAGGCGTTCGCCGACGACGCCGACGGCACCGGCTGGTCCGAGGGCTCGGGCGTCCTCGTCCTGGAGCGGCTCTCCGACGCGCGTCGCAACGGCCACCAGGTCCTCGCCGTCCTGCGCGGCTCCGCCATCAACCAGGACGGCGCCTCCAACGGCCTCACCGCCCCCAACGGCCCGTCCCAACAGCGCGTCATCCGGCAGGCGTTGGCCGGTGCGGGACTCTCCGCGGCCGACGTCGACGCCGTCGAGGCGCACGGCACGGGCACCCCGCTCGGTGACCCGATCGAGGCGCAGGCGCTGCTGGCCACCTACGGCCAGGACCGGCCCGAGGACCGGCCGCTGCTGCTGGGCTCCGTGAAGTCCAACATCGGGCACTCCCAGGCCGCCGCCGGTGTCGCCGGCGTCATCAAGACGATCCTCGCCATCCGCCACGGCGTCCTGCCCAAGTCCCTCCACATCAACGAGGCGTCGACGCACGTCGACTGGAGCGCGGGCCACGTCGAACTCCTCACCGAGCGCACCCGGTGGCCCGAGACCGGCCGCCCACGCCGGGCCGGGGTGTCGTCCTTCGGCATCAGCGGCACCAACGCCCACGTCGTCATCGAGCAGGCGCCCGACGACGAGACGCCCGCCGACGCGCCGAGCGAGCCGGCCGCCACCCCCACCGTCGTCCCCTGGACGGTCTCCGCCAAGACCCGCGACGCCCTGGACGCCCAGCTCGCCCGGATCACCTCCGTGACCGGCGCCGGCGCGCTCGACGTCGGGCACTCGCTGGCCACCGGCCGCTCCTCGTTCGAGCACCGGGCGGTGCTGCTGGCGGGTGGGGAGGGTGAGCCGGTGGAGGTGGCGCGGGGTCGGGCCGTGGAGCGGTCGCTCGCGGTGCTGTTCTCGGGTCAGGGTTCGCAGCGGGCCGGGATGGGCCGTGAACTGTACGGTCGTTTCCCGGTGTTCGCGGAGGCGCTGGACGCCGTTCTCGACCGTCTGGACGTGCCGGGTCTGCGGGAGGTGCTGTTCGCCGATGACGACGAGCGGCTCCACTCCACCGGGTACACCCAGCCCGCCCTGTTCGCCGTCGAGGTCGCTCTGTACCGGCTGGTCGAATCGTGGGGTGTGCGGCCCGAGTTCGTCGCGGGCCACTCCATCGGTGAGATCACGGCCGCGCATGTCGCCGGGGTGTTCTCCCTCGACGACGCGTGCGCGCTGGTCGCGGCCCGTGCCCGGCTGATGCAGGAACTGCCGTCCGGTGGGGCGATGGTGGCCGTGCAGGCGACCGAGGCGGAGATCGCCGGACGTCTCACCGACGGGGTCGCGCTGGCCGCCGTCAACGCCCCCGACTCGGTCGTCATCGCGGGGGAGGAGGCCGAAGTCCTCGCCCTGGCAGCCGAGTTCGCCGCCGAGGGCCGCAAGACGCGGCGCCTGGCCGTCAGCCACGCCTTCCACTCGGCGCTGATGGAGCCGATGCTCGACGCGTTCCGCGAGGTCGCCGAGGGACTGACCTACGCCGAGCCGACGATCCCCGTCGTCTCGAACGTCACCGGCGCCCTCGCCGCCCCGGGCCAACTCACCACCCCGGCCTACTGGGTGGAGCACGTCCGCGGCACCGTCCGGTTCGCCGACGGGGTCCGTGCCCTCGCCGACGCCGGCGCCGACGCCTTCCTCGAAGTCGGCCCCGGCGGTGTCCTCACCGCCCTCACCCGGCAGACCCTCGACACCACCGAGAGCGCCGAGGCCGTCGCCGTCCCCGCGCTGCGCGCCCAGCGGCCCGAGCAGGACGCCCTGCTCACCGGCCTCGCCCAGCTGCACGTGTCCGGCGTCCGCGTCGACTGGGCCGCCTGGTTCACCGGCACCGGCGCCCACCGCACCGACCTGCCCACCTACGCCTGGCAGCACCGCCGTTACTGGCCCCGCCCGCTCGCCCACGCCGCCGACATCCCCGGCGCGGGGCTCACCCCCGCCCAGCACCCGCTGCTCGGCGCCGCCGTCTCCCTCGCCGGGTCCGAAGGCGTCCTGCTCACCGGACGGGTCGGGCTTCGCACCCACCCCTGGCTCGCCGACCACACCATGGGCGGCCTGGTCCTCTTCCCCGCCACCGGCTTCCTCGAACTGGCCGTCAGGGCAGGCGACCAGGTCGGCTGCGGCGGGGTCAAGGAACTCGTCCTCACCACACCCCTCGCCCTCGACCCGAAGGCCGCCGTCGCCGTCCAGGTCACCGTCGGCACCCCCGACGCCTCCGGCGGACGCCCCCTCGGCATCCATTCGAGGCCCGCCGACGCGCAGGCCGACGAGCCGTGGACCCAGCACGCCACCGGCGTCCTCGTCCCGGGCGAACAGCGCGTCCCCTTCGACGAGACCGCCTGGCCGCCCGCCGACGCCACCCCCGTCGACCTCACCGGCTTCTACGAGCGCACCGAGTACGGCACCGTCTTCCAGGGCCTGCGCGCCGCCTGGACCCGTGACGACGACGTCTACGCCGAAGTGGAACTGCCCGCGGGCGCCGACGACGCCGCCCTCTTCGGGATGCACCCCGCGCTGCTCACCGCCGCCCTGCACGCGGTCGAGTACATCGACCTCAAGGACGCCGACCAGGGCCTGCTGCCGTTCTCCTGGTCCGGGGTCACCCTGCACGCCTCGGGCGCCACCCGGCTGCGGGTACGGATCGGCAAGGACGGCGAGGACACCGTCTCCCTCGCCGCCGTCGACACCGCGGGACGCCCCGTGCTGTCCGTCGCGGCACTGGCCCTGCGGCCCTCCTCAGCCGCCCGGCTCCTCGGCCCCGGCGCCGCCGACCGGTCCTGCCTGCTCCGCCTCGACTGGGTCCCCGCCGAACCCGGCGGCACACCCGCGGGCGGCCCCCGCGCGGGCCTCGGCGGCGACCCCTTCGCCACCGGCACCACCCTCACCTCCCTCGACGAGGTCACCGAGGACCACACCGTCGTCCTGGTACCCGTCCCCGACAGCGGCGACGACCCGGTCGCCGCCACCCACGACGCGACCCGCGCCACCCTCGCCCTGCTGAAGGAGTGGCTCGCCGCACCCCGGCCCACCGGCGCCCGGCTCGTCTTCGTCGCCCGCGGCGTCGTCGGCGCCGCGCCGGGCGACCCGGCGGACAACCTCGCGGGCGCCGCCGTCTGGGGCATGGTCCGCACCGCCCAGGGCGAACACCCCGGCACCCTCACCCTCGTCGACCTCGAACCCGGCGCGCCCCTGCCCCTGGACGCGGTCCTCGCCGCCGACGAACCGCAGAGCGCCGTCCGCGCGGGACAGGTCCTCGTCGGCCGCCTCGCCCAACTGCCCCCGCCCGTAGGCGATCAGGACGGACCCGAGCGGCCCGACCTCTTCGGCGGCGCCCGCGGCGGCACCGTCCTGATCACCGGCGGCACCGGCACCCTCGGCGCCCTCACCGCCCGCCACCTCGTCGCGCAGCACGGCGTCACCCGACTGCTGCTCGCCGGCCGGCGCGGACCCGACGCGCCGGGCGCCGCCGAACTCGTCGCCGAACTGCGGGAGTCGGGCGCCCACGTCACCGTCGCCGCGTGCGACGTCACCGACCGGGACGCCCTCGCCGCGCTCCTCGACACCGTGCCCGCCGCCCACCCCCTCACCGGGATCGTGCACGCGGCCGGCGTCCTCGACGACGCCGTCGTCACCTCCCTCACCCCCGAACGCCTCGCCGACGTCCTGCGGCCCAAGGCGGACGCCGCCTGGCACCTGCACGACCTCACCCGCCACCTCGACCTCGACGCGTTCGTCCTCTACTCGTCGATCTCCGGTGTCACCGCCCGCGCCGGCCAGGCCAACTACGTCGCCGCCAACCTCGTCCTCGACACCCTCGCCCAGCACCGCGCCGCCCAGGGCCTGCCCGCCCTGTCCGTCGCCTGGGGCGCCTGGGACCTCGACGACGGCATGGCGGGCGACCTCCTCACCGACGCCGGACGCCAGCGCATCCGCGCCCGCGGCATCGACACCCTGCCCAGCGACCGCGCCCTCGACCTCCTCGACGCGGCCCTGGCCCGCCGCACCCCCTTCGTCGTCGCCACCACCCTGGGCACGCCCCCGGCGACCGTCCACGCCGACGAGGTACCGCCGCTGATGCGCGGCCTGGTCACCGCGCCTCGCAGGACCGCCTCCGCCGCCGCCCCGGCCCGCGTCCTCGACGCGGCCTCCTTCCGGGAGAGCTTCGCCTCCCTCGGCGCGGCCGAACAGGAGACCGCCCTGCGCGACCTGGTCACCGCCTGCTCCGCCGAACTGCTCGGCCACACCGACCCGACCGAGATCGACCCCGAACGCGACTTCCTCGAACTCGGCTTCGACTCCCTGATCGGCATCGAACTGCGCCGCAAGCTCAGCGACGTCACCGGCCTCCAACTGCCCGCCAGCATCGTCTACGACAGCGGCTCACCGAACGGCCTCACCGCCTGGCTGCGCACCGAACTCGGCGCCCAGGGCGGCGCGGCCCCGCAGACCGGCGCGGCGGGCGGCCCCACCGAGAACGACTCCATGGAGCGCCTCTTCCTCGACGGACTCGCCCAGGGCAAGCTGCGCGAGGCACAGCGGATGCTCGCCACCGTCGCCGCGCTCCGCCCGTCCTTCGAGGTCACCGCCGAACTGGAGGACCTGCCCTGGCCGGTGACGCTCGCCGAGGGCCCCGCCGAGACCCGGCTGATCTGCGTCAGCGCGCCCACCGCCAACGGCGGCGTCCACCAGTACGCCACCCTCTCCGGCCACTTCCGCGGCCGCCGCGACGTCGCCGCCCTGCCACTGGTCGGCTTCAACACCGGCGAGGCGCTGCCCGCGCACCCCGCGGCCGCCGCCCGCGTCATCGCCGAGAGCGCCCTCCAGGCCGCCGACGGCAAGCCCTTCGTCCTCGTCGGCCACTCCTCGGGAGGCTCCCTCGCCTACGCGGCGGCCGGCGTCCTGGAGAGCACCTGGGGCATCCGCCCCACCGCCGTCGTCCTCCTCGACACCCTCAGCATCCAGCACAACAGCGACGAGGGCATCGACTACAACGGCATGATGAAGTTCAACTTCACCGCCGTCGACGACTCCCCGGTCCGGCTCACCAACTCCCGGCTCTCCGCCATGGGCCGCTGGATGGTGCTCCTCAACGCCCTCGACGTGCACCCCACCACCGCGCCCGTCCTGGAGATCAAGTGCACCCGGGCGCTCATCGAGGGCGTCCCCGCCCCCGACCCCGAGCGCCTGCACATCCCGGTCGTGCCCGGCGCCGACGTGCTGCCCCTCGACTCCGACCACCTGTCCCTCATCCGTGAGGACTCCGGGCCCGCCGCCGACCTCGTCCACGACTGGCTCACCGCCCTGGAGACCCGCGCCGCCGCCCCGCACCCGGAGGCGGTACCGGCCGGCTGACCCGCCCCGCTCCCTCCGAAGGCCCAGGACCGGTCGCACCGCCACCGGTCCCGGGCCTTCGGAGTCCCTCCCGCCCCCCACCACGGAAAAATTCCGCAACCGCCCCGCGAGAACGCCGCGAATAGCGGCAACAGTCGAGGGAATTCACCAGTCCTGCGCGCCCCGCCCCACCGCCTCCCGGCCCCCACCACCCCGCAACGTCCCGATGCTCTAGGGAAACACGCAGTCCGAGATCGCCAAACTGGCCTTCGGAACGGTCGGGTCGTGGAATTCGGAAATCGCCGTTCGCCGAACTTCGCGTTTTCCGGAATCTCATGGAGAGGTGGGCTACCTGATGTCGAACGAGGACAAGCTCCGCGCGTACCTCAAGCGGGCCGTCGCCGACCTTCAGGAGGCCAGGCAGCAGCTCAGCGAGGCCGAGGACCGAGACCGCGAGCCCATCGCCGTCGTCGGCATGGCCTGCCGCTACCCCGGCGGTGTCCGCACCCCCGACGACCTGTGGGACCTCGCGCGCGACGGCGTCGACGCGATCTCCGCGTTCCCCGCCAACCGCGGCTGGGACCTCGACCGGCTGTTCCACCCGGACCCCGCGCACCACGGCACCACCTACGCGCGCGAAGGCGGATTCCTGCACACCGCGGGCGAGTTCGACCCGTCCTTCTTCGGGATCTCCCCGCGCGAGGCCCTCGCCATGGACCCGCAGCAGCGGCTCCTCCTGGAGACCTCGTGGGAGGCGCTCGAACGCGCCGGGATCGTGCCCGACACCCTCACCGGCAGCAGCACCGGCGTCTTCGTCGGCACCGGCCACGGCGACTACGACGGCGCCTCCCGAGGCCGTCAGGAGGAGGTCGCGGGACACCTCCTCACCGGCAACACCGTCGCCGTCGCCTCCGGCCGCCTCTCCTACACGTACGGCTTCGAGGGCCCCGCGGTGACGGTCGACACCGCCTGCTCGTCCTCGCTGGTCGCCCTCCACCTCGCCGTACGGTCCCTGCGGCAGGGCGAGTGCTCCCTCGCCCTCGCGGGCGGCGCCACCGTCATGTCGACGCCGAAGATGTTCACCGAGTTCTCCCGCCAGCGCGGTCTGGCCGCCGACGGCCGCTGCAAGGCGTTCGCCGCCGCCGCCGACGGCACCGCCTGGTCCGAGGGCGTCGGCCTGATCCTCCTGGAACGCCTCTCCGACGCCCGCCGCAACGGCCACCAGGTCCTCGCGGTGGTCCGCGGCTCCGCCATCAACCAGGACGGCGCCTCCAACGGCCTCACCGCCCCCAACGGCCCCTCCCAGCAGCGTCTGATCCGCCAGGCCCTCATCGACTCCGGGCTCACCGCCGGCGAGGTCGACGTCGTCGAGGCGCACGGCACCGGCACCACCCTCGGCGACCCCATCGAGGCCCAGGCCCTGCTCGCCACCTACGGCCAGGACCGGGGCGACGCCCGGCCGCTGCTGCTCGGCTCCCTCAAGTCCAACACCGGCCACACGCAGGCCGCTTCGGGTGTCGCGGGCGTCATCAAGATGGTGCAGGCCATGCGGCACGGCACCCTCCCCAAGAGCCTCCACATCGACGCGCCGACCCCGCACGCCGACTGGGCCGACGGCGGCGTCGAACTCCTCACCGACCACACCGCCTGGCCCGAGACCGGCCGCCCGCGCCGCGCCGCCGTCTCCTCCTTCGGCGTCAGCGGCACCAACGCCCACCTCATCCTGGAGCAGGCGCCCGCCGACGACGACACCCCCGAGCCCGGGAGCGCCGACCACGGCCGGCTGGCCTGGGTGCTCTCCGGCAAGTCCCGCGCCGCGGTCCGCGAGCAGGCCGCCCGGCTGGCCGAGACGGTCCGCGCCACGGACCCGGGCGCCCTCGACGTCGCCCACGCCCTGGCCGCCACCCGCGTCGCCATGGACCACCGCGCGGTGGTCGTCGGCCGCGACACCACCGACCTGCTCACCGGCCTCGACACGCTTGCCGCGGGCGACTCGTCCCCCACCACGGTGACCGGCACGGCGGGCGAGGGCCCCGGCGGCGTGGTCTTCGTCTTCCCGGGTCAGGGTTCGCAGTGGACGGGGATGGCGGTGGAACTCCTGGCGTCGTCGCCGGTGTTCGCGTCGCGTGTCGCCGAGTGTGCTGCCGCGCTCGCTCCGTTCGTCGACTGGTCGCTCCTTGACGTGCTGAACGGGGTCGAGGGTGCGGTGTCGTTGGAGCGGGTGGATGTGGTGCAGCCGGCTCTGTGGGCGGTGATGGTGTCGTTGGCTGAGGTGTGGCGTTCGCGGGGTGTGGAGCCCGCGGCTGTGGTGGGGCATTCGCAGGGGGAGATCGCTGCCGCTGTGGTGGCGGGTGGTCTGTCGTTGGAGGACGGCGCGCGGGTGGTTGCTCTGCGGTCGCAGGCGTTGCGTGCGTTGTCGGGTCTGGGCGGCATGGTGTCGGTGGCGCGTGGTGTGGAGGAAGTGCGGGCGCTGCTGGGGGAGTTCGAGGGCCGGATCGGGGTGGCGGCGGTGAACGGGCCGTCGTCGGTGGTGGTCTCGGGTGACGCGGACGCGCTGGACGCCTTCGTGGAGCAGTGTGGTGCGGCGGGGGTGCGGGCCCGTCGGGTCGCGGTGGACTACGCCTCCCACTCCGCCCATGTCGAGCGCATAGAGGGCGAGTTGGCGGAGCTGCTGGCTCCCGTCACGGCGCGGTCCGGTGCCGTGCCGTTCTACTCCACCCTGTCCGGCACCGTCATCGACACCGCCGGACTCGACGGCTCCTACTGGTACCGCAACCTGCGCGGGACGGTGGAGTTCGAGGCGGCGACGCGCGCGCTGCTCGCGGACGGTTTCCAGGTCTTCGTCGAGGTCAGTGCGCATCCGGTGGTCGCGACCGGGGTGCAGGAGACCATCGAGGACGCCGGTGTCCGTGCCGGTGCGGTGGGCACCCTGCGCCGTGACGAAGGGGGCCTGGAGCGCTTCGCCCTCTCCCTCGGCGAGGCGTGGACCCTCGGCGCCGACATCGACTGGGCCGTCCACTTCGACGGCACCCGGCCGCGCCACGTCGACCTCCCCACCTACCCCTTCCAGCGCGAGTGGTACTGGCTGACGCCCGCCGAGTCGGCCGCCGCCACCACCGGGGCCGGCGGGGGCGCGGTCGACGGCGACTTCTGGGCGGCCGTCGAGAGCGGTGACATCACCCGGCTCTCCTCCGTCCTCGAAGTCACCGGCGACGACGTCGAGGCGTTCGGCACCCTGCTGCCCGCCCTCGCCACCTGGCGCCGCCGCCGCACCCTGCGCTCCACCCTCGACACCTGGCGCTACCGCGTCACCTGGACCACCCTCACCGGCGCCGACTCCGCCACCCCCGAAGGCCGGCTGCCCGCCCTCGTCCCGGCAGGCCACGCCGACGACCCGTGGGTCGCCACCGTCCTCGGCGCCCTGACCGCGCGCGGCCTGCGCGTCGAACGCCACGACCTCACGGGCGACGAGGACACCGCGGCCCTCGCCGCGCTCGTCGGCGGCGATGACCTCGCGGGCGTGCTGTCGCTGCTCGCCCTCGACGAGCGCCCGCACCCCGACCACCCCGCCGTGCCGCGCGGACTCGCCGCCACCAAGGAGCTGGTGCACGCCCTGTCCGGCACCGGAGCCCGGCTCTGGGCGGTCACCAGGGGCGCCGTCTCGGTCGACAGCCGCGACCCGCTGACTTCCCCCGTCCAGGCCGAGACCTGGGGCTTCGGCCGGGCCGTCGCCCTCGAACTGCCCGACATCTGGGGCGGTCTCGTCGACCTGCCCGCCGCGCCCGACGCCCGCACCCTGGCCAGGCTCGCCGCCCTCCTCGCCGGCCCCGAGGACCAGATCGCGCTGCGGCCCTCCGGCGCCTACGCCCGCCGCCTCGCCCGGATGCCCCTGCCCGACCCGACCCCGGCCGCCGACCCGGCCGGCACCGTCTCCGAGGCGGCCGACGGCGACGAGACCGCCGTCCCCCAAGCCGCCGACCCGACCGCCGCCGTCGCCCCCGACGACGACGGCATCGGTGGCTGGGGCGCCCACGACACCGTCCTGATCACCGGCGGCACCGGCGCACTCGGCGCGCACGTCGCCCGCTCGCTCGCCGCCTCGGGCACCCGGCACCTCGTCCTCACCAGCCGCCGCGGCCCGGACGCCCCCGGTGTCGCCGAACTCGTACGGGAACTGGCCGAGTCCGGCGCCAGGACCACCGTCGCGGACTGCGACGTCGCCGACCGCGACCAGCTCGCCCGGCTCCTCGACTCGCTCCCCGCCGACCTGCCCCTCACCGGTGTCGTGCACGCGGCCGGGGTCCTCGACGACGGCGTCCTCGACGGCCTCACCCTGGACCGCTTCGACGCCGTCCTGCGCCCCAAGACCCTCGGCACCGCCCACCTCGACGCGCTGACCCGCGACCACGACCTGACGATGTTCGTGCTGTTCTCGTCGATCGTCGGCGTCCTCGGCAACGCCGGCCAGGCCAACTACGCCGCAGCCAACGCCTACTTGGACGCCGTCGCGGAACAGCGGCGGGCCGCGGGACTGCCCGTCACCTCCGTCGCCTGGGGCCCCTGGGCCGACGCCGGCATGGCCACCGCCGACGTGCTCGCCGACCGCATGAGCCACGACGGCCTCGCCCCCATGGCCCCCGACACCGCCGTCGCCGCGCTGCGCGCCGCCGTCGCCGAGGGCGCCGCGCACGCCACCGTCGTCGACGTCGACTGGCACTCCTACGCCACCGCGCTCACCGCCGGCCGGCCGAGCCCGCTCCTCGGCGACCTGCCCGAGGTCCGCCGCGCCCTGGAGACGGCCGCCGCCACCGCCCCCGACACCCACGCCCTGCGCGACCGGCTCCGCGGCCTCGCCCCCGCCGAACAGGACCGGTTGCTCACCGACCTGATCCGGGCGGAGGTCGCCACCGCGCTGCGCCACTCCTCACCGGACGCCATCGACGTCAACCGCGCCTTCAAGGACCTCGGGTTCGACTCGCTGACCGCCGTGGAGGTCCGCAACCGCATCACCGCCGCCACCGACGTCACCCTCCCCACCACCCTCCTCTTCGACTACCCCAACACCACCGCCGTCGCCGCCCACCTGCGCACCCTGCTCCTCGGCGACGAACGCCCCGCCGCCCAGCCCGTGGTGGTCGCCGCCGGCGTCACCGACGAACCGATGGCCGTCGTCGCCATGGCCTGCCGCTTCCCCGGCGGAGTCACCACGCCCGAGGAACTCTGGGACCTCATGGCGGCCGAACTCGACGTCGTGTCCACCCCGCCCGAGGACCGCGGCTGGGACCTCGACGCCCTGTACGACCCCGACCCCGAGCGGCAGGGCACCACCTACAGCCGCGAAGGCGGCTTCATCCAGGACGTCGCCGGATTCGACCCGGCGTTCTTCGGGATCTCCCCGCGCGAGGCCCTCGCCATGGACCCGCAGCAGCGCCTCCTCCTGGAGACGTCCTGGGAGACCTTCGAGCGCGCCGGCATCAACCCGCAGACCCTCCGCAACAGCGCCACCGGCGTCTTCGTCGGCAGCATCACCACCGACTACCAGGTCAGGCTCGGCGGCGCCGCCGCCCAGGAGCAGCTGGCCGGCCACCTGATGACCGGCAACGCCTCCAGCATCGCGTCGGGCCGCCTCTCCTACACGTACGGCTTCGAGGGCCCCGCCGTCACCATGGACACCGGCTGCTCCTCGTCCATGGTCGCCATGCACCTGGCGCTCCAGTCGCTGCGCACCGGCGAGTGCACCATGGCCCTCGCGGGCGGCGTCACCGTCATGTCCACGCCCGAGCCGTACGTCGAGTTCTCCCGGCAGCGCGGCCTCGCCGCCGACGGCCGCTGCAAGGCGTTCGCCGAGGGCGCCGACGGCATGGGCTTCGCCGAGGGCGTCGGACTCGTCCTCCTGGAACGCCTCTCCGACGCCCGCCGCAACGGCCACCCGGTGCTCGCCGTGGTCCGCGGCTCCGCGCTCAACCAGGACGGCGCCTCCAACGGCCTCACCGCGCCCAACGGCCCCTCGCAGCAGCGCGTCATCCGGCAGGCCCTGGCCAACGCCGGGCTCACCGCGGGCGAGGTCGACGTCGTCGAGGCGCACGGCACCGGAACCCCGCTCGGCGACCCCATCGAGGCGCAGGCCATCCTCGCCACCTACGGGCAGGACCGCGCCCCCGGGCAGCCGCTGCTGCTGGGCTCCCTGAAGTCGAACATCGGGCACACCCAGGCCGCCGCCGGTGTCGCCGGAATGATGAAGATGATCCTGGCGATGCACCACGGCGTGCTGCCCAGGAGCCTGCACATCACCAACCCGACCCCGGTGGTCGACTGGTCGAGCGGCGCGGTCCGACTCCTCACCGAGGCCACCCCGTGGCCGGAGACCGGCCGCCCGCGCCGGGCCGGCATCTCGTCCTTCGGCATCAGCGGCACCAACGGCCACCTGGTCCTGGAGGAGGCGCCCGCCGAGGACGAGGTCCCCGAGCCCGAGCCGGTGCCCGACAGCACCGCCGGCGGCCCGCTGCCCTGGACGATCTCGGGCAGGACGCGGGACGCCCTCACCGAGCAGGCCGCCCGGCTGGCCGCGTCGGTGCGCGCCTCGGGCGCCGCCCCCCTGGACGTCGCCCACGCGCTCGCCACCACCCGGGTGCCGATGGACCGGCGTGCCGTCGTCGTCGGCCGGGACACGGACGACTTCCTGGCAGGCCTCGACGCGCTCGCCGCGGGCGAGGCATCCGCCCGCGTCGTCGAGGGCACGGCGGGGGAGGGCTCGGGGGGCGTGGTCTTCGTCTTCCCGGGTCAGGGTTCGCAGTGGACGGGGATGGCGGTGGAACTCCTGGCGTCGTCGCCGGTGTTCGCGTCGCGTGTCGCCGAGTGTGCTGCCGCGCTCGCTCCGTTCGTCGACTGGTCGCTCCTTGACGTGCTGAACGGGGTCGAGGGTGCGGTGTCGTTGGAGCGGGTGGATGTGGTGCAGCCGGCTCTGTGGGCGGTGATGGTGTCGTTGGCGGAGGTGTGGCGTTCGCGGGGTGTGGAGCCCGCGGCTGTGGTGGGGCATTCGCAGGGGGAGATCGCTGCCGCTGTGGTGGCGGGTGGTCTGTCGTTGGAGGACGGCGCGCGGGTGGTGGCTCTGCGGTCGCAGGCGTTGCGTGCGTTGTCGGGTCTGGGCGGCATGGTGTCGGTGGCGCGTGGTGTGGAGGAAGTGCGGGCGCTGCTGGGGGAGTTCGAGGGCCGGATCGGGGTGGCGGCGGTGAACGGGCCGTCGTCGGTGGTGGTCTCGGGTGACGCGGACGCGCTGGACGTCTTCGTGGAGCGGTGTGGTGCGGCGGGGGTGCGGGCCCGTCGGGTCGCGGTGGACTACGCCTCCCACTCCGCCCATGTCGAGCGCATAGAAGGCGAGTTGGCCGAACTGCTGGCTCCCGTCGTCGGGCGTTCGGGCGGGGTGCCGTTCTACTCGACCGTCTCCGGATCGCCCATCGACACCTTCGAGCTGGACGGCTCCTACTGGTACCGCAACCTGCGCGGGACGGTGGAGTTCGAGGCGGCGACGCGTGCGCTGCTCACGGACGGTTTCCAGGTCTTCGTGGAGGTCAGCGCGCATCCGGTGGTCGCGACCGGGGTGCAGGAGACCATCGAGGACGCCGGTGTCCGTGCCGGCGTGGTGGGCACCCTGCGCCGTGACGAAGGCGGTCTGGAGCGCTTCGCCCTCTCCCTCGGCGAGGCGTGGACCCTCGGCGCCGACATCGACTGGGCCGTCCACTTCGACGGCACCCGGCCGCGCCACGTCGACCTCCCCACCTACGCCTTCCAACGGCAGCACTACTGGCCGCGCTTCGCCGACCTCGGCGGTGACGTCAGCTCCGCGGGACTCGACTCGCCCGACCACCCGATGCTCGGCGCCTCCGTCGAACTCGCGGGCGGCGAAGGACTGGTGGCCACCGCGCGCTGGTCGCTGCGCACCCACCCCTGGCTCGCCGACCACGCCGTCTCCGGCACCGTCATCGTCCCCGGCACCGCGCTCGTCGAGTCCGTGATCCGGGCCGGCGACGCCGTCGGCTGCGGCCGTATCGACGAACTCACCCTCCAGGCACCCGTCGTCCTCCAGGAACGCGGCGAGGTCCAGGTCCAGATCGGCGTCGGCGAACCCGACCCGGCCGGCCGCCGACCCGTCACCGTCCACACCCGCGCCACCGGCCCCGACGGCGACACCGAGGACCGCTGGACCCTCCGCGCCCAGGGCACCCTGACCGAGCCGGGCGTCCCCGCCGTCGAACGGCCCGAGGACTTCACCGTCTGGCCGCCGCGCGGCGCCACCGCCGTCGCCACCGACGGCCTCTACGAGCTGCTCGCCGGCCGCGGCTACGCCTTCGGGCCGGTCTTCCAGGGCGTCCGCGCCACCTGGAGCCGCGGCGACGACCTGTTCGCCGAGGTCCTGCTGCCCGAACAGGTCCGCGGCGACGCCGGACGGTTCGGCATCCACCCCGCCCTCCTCGACGCCGCCCTGCACGCCGCCCACCTCGCCCCCGGCGGCGACGACGGCCGCACCGTGGTGCCGTTCGCCTGGTCCGGGGTGTCCCTGCACGCCGCAGGCGCGACCGCGCTCCGCGTCCGGGTCTCCCAGGCCGGCCGGGACACCGTCTCCGTGCACCTCACCGACCCCACCGGGGCGCCGGTCGCCGCCATCGAGTCGCTCACCGTGCGCGAGGTCGCCGCCGAGACCCTCGACCCGTCGGCCCGCGCCGCCCGCGACTGGCTGTTCGGGCTCGACTGGACCCCCGTCACCCCGCCCGCCGCCGTGCCCGCCGTCACCGGCTGGGCCTGCCTCGGCACCCCGGCCGCCCCCGCCGTCACCCCCGACGGCACCGGCACCCCGCTGCCCGCCCACGCCACCCTCACCGACGCCCTCGACCAACTGCCCACCGTGGCTGTGCTGTTCGCCGGTGCCGCCGCCGACGGGGACCGCACGTCCGACGTCCCGGACGCCGTCCTCGACGAGGTGCTCGCCACCGTCCAGGAGTGGCTCGCCGACGACCGCACCGACACCACCCCGCTGGTCGTCGTCACCCGCGGCGCCGTCGCCACCGGGCCGGGAGACCCCGCCCACGACCTGCGCGGCGCCGCCGTCTGGGGCCTGGTGCGCGCCGCCCAGGCCCAGTACCCGGGCCGTCTCGTCCTCGCCGACCTCGACCTCCACACCGACTCCTGGCTCGCCCTGCCCGCCGCCCTCGCCTCCGGGGAACCGCAGCTCGCGCTCCGGCAGGGCGCCGCGTACGCCCCGCGCCTGACCCGCCCCCGCGCCGACGACGTCCTCACCGTCCCGGCCGGCGCCGACGCCTGGCGGCTCGACCTCTCCGAGAAGGGCTCCGTCGACAAGCTGTCCCTCGTGCCCTGCCCCGAAGCGGCCACCGCGCCCGCCGCCGGACAGCTGGTCATCGAGGTGCGGGCCGCGGGACTCAACTTCCGCGACGTCCTCAACACCCTCGGCATGTACCCGGGACCCGCCGTGCTCCTGGGCGCCGAAGCGGCCGGCGTCGTCACCGCCGTCGGCGCCGACGTCACCGGATTCGCCCCGGGCGACCGGGTGATGGGCCTGGTCTCCGGCGGCTTCGCCACCCACGCCGTCGCCGACGCCCGGATGGTCGCGCCCGTCCCCGACGGCTGGACCTGGACCCAGGCCGCCTCCGTCCCCGTCGCCTTCCTCACCGCCTACTACGGCCTGCGCGACCTCGCCCGCCTCGAAGCCGGCGAGTCCGTCCTCGTGCACGCCGCCGCGGGCGGCGTCGGCATGGCCGCCGCCCAGCTCGCCCGGCACTGGGGCGCCGACGTCTACGGCACCGCGGGCGACCACAAACGCGCCCTGCTGCGCGCCGACGGCTGGGCCGACGACCACCTCGCCTCCTCCCGCACCCCCGGCTTCGAGGACCGCTTCCGCGCCACCAGCGGCGGACACGGCGTCGACGTCGTCCTCAACTCCCTCGCCGGCGAGTTCATCGACGCCTCCCTGCGGCTGCTCGCCCCCGGCGGACGCCTCGTCGAGATGGGCAAGACCGACGTCCGCGACCCCGCGCAGGTCGCCGCCGACCACCCCGCCGTCGCCCTCTACCAGGCGTACGAACTGCGCGAGGCGGGCGAGGACCGCATCCAGGAGATGTTCCGCGACCTCACCGGCCTCTTCGCCACCGGCGCCCTCACCCCGCTGCCCACCGTCACCTGGGACGTCCGCGACGCCCGCGAGGCGTTCCGGCACATGGCGCAGGCCAAGCACTACGGCAAGATCGTCCTCACCCTGCCGCGCGCCTGGGACCCCGAGGGCACCGTCCTGATCACCGGCGGCGCCGGTGTCCTCGGCTCCCTCCTCGCCAGGCACCTCGTCACCCGGCACGGCATGCGGCACCTGGTGCTCACCGGGCGACGCGGCCCCGACACCCCCGGCGCCCCCGAACTCGCCGCCGAACTGCGCGACCTGGGCGCCGAGGTGACCCTCGCCGCCTGTGACGCCGCCGACCCCGACGCGGTCGCCGCGGTCCTCGCCGCCGTCCCCGCCGCCCACCCGCTCACCGCCGTCGTGCACGCCGCGGGAGTCCTCGACGACGGCTCCCTCGAAGCCCTCACCCCCGACCGGCTGCGCACCGTCCTCGCGCCCAAGGCCGACGCCGCCCGCCACCTCGACCGCCTCACCCGCGACCTCGACCTCGCCGACCTGGTGCTGTTCTCGGCGGGCGCCGGCGTCTTCGGCAACGCCGGACAGGCCAACTACGCCGCCGCCAACACCTACCTCGACGCGCTCGCCCACCGCCGCCGCGCCGCGGGACTGCCCACCACCTCCCTGTCCTGGGGCCTGTGGGCCGACACCAGCGCCCTCACCGGACACCTCGACGCCACCGACCTCGCCCGGGTCCGCCGCTCCGGCGTCCTCCCGCTCTCCGCCGCCGACGGCATGGCCCTCTTCGACGCCGCCCTCACCGCACAGCGCCCGCACCTGGTGCCCGTCCGCCTCGACACCGGCCAACTCCGCGCCGTCGAAGGGGAGATACCGCACCTGCTGCGCGCCCTCTACCGCGGCCCGGTCCGCCGCACCGCCGACGCGGGCACCGCCACCGGCACCGACGGAGTGCGCGGGCGCCTCGCCGCGCTCACCGCCGACGACCGCCGCACCGCCCTGCGCGACCTCGTCGCCACCTACGCGTCCGCCGTCCTCGGCCACGCCGACCCCGACCTGCTGCACGCCGGACGCGCCTTCCGCGACCTCGGCTTCGACTCCCTCACCGCCGTCGAACTCCGCAACCGCCTCAACGGCGCCACCGGCCTCAGGCTGCCCGCCACCCTCGTCTTCGACCACCCGACCGTCGCCGAACTCGCCGCCCACCTCGACGGCGAACTCTTCGACGGACACACCCCCCTGCCCGCCGCGCCCGCCCCCGCCGACCGCGCCGCGCACGGCGACGACGAGCCGTTCGCGATCGTCGGCATGGCCTGCCGGCTCCCCGGCGACGTCCGCTCGCCCGAGGACCTGTGGCGGCTGCTCGCCGACGGCACCGACGCCATCGCCCCGTTCCCCGCCGACCGCGGCTGGAACCTCGACGCCCTCTACGACGCCGTACCCGCGAACGAAGGCAGCTCCCGCACCCGCGAGGGCGGATTCCTGCACCAGGCAGCCGACTTCGACGCCGACTTCTTCGGGATCTCCCCCCGCGAGGCCCTCGCCATGGACCCGCAGCAGCGCCTCCTCCTGGAGACCGCCTGGGAGACCTTCGAACGCGCCGGCATCGACCCCCGCTCGGTACGCGGCACCCGCACCGGCGTCTTCGCGGGACTCTCCTCGAGCGACTACCTCAAGCGCGTCCGGCACGTCCCCGACGAGATCGCCGGATACGTCAACAACGGCAACGCCAACAGCATCGTCTCAGGGCGCGTCGCCTACACCCTCGGCCTCGAAGGCCCCGCCGTCACCGTCGACACCGCCTGCTCCTCCTCCCTCGTCGCCCTCCACATGGCGCTCCAGGCGCTGCGCCGCGGCGAGTGCACCATGGCGCTGGCCGGCGGGGTCACCGTGATGTCGTCGCCCGAGATCATCGTCGACTTCTCCCGGCAGCGCGGCCTCGCCGCCGACGGCCGCTGCAAGCCGTTCGCCGCCGCCGCCGACGGCACCGGATTCGCCGAGGGCGTCGGCGTGCTCCTCGTCGAACGCCTCTCCGACGCCCACCGCAACGGCCACCAGGTCCTCGCCGTGATCCGCGGCTCCGCCGTCAACCAGGACGGCGCCTCCAACGGACTCAGCGCCCCCAACGGACCCGCCCAGCAGCGCGTCATCCGCCAGGCACTCGCCGACGCGGGCGTCCCGGCCGCCGAGGTCGACGCCGTCGAGGCGCACGGCACCGGCACCCGCCTCGGCGACCCCATCGAGGCCCAGGCACTCCTCGCCACCTACGGCAAGGGCCGCGACGGCGGCCACCCGCTGCTGCTCGGCTCCGTCAAGTCCAACCTCGGCCACACGCAGGCCGCCGCCGGTGTCGCGGGCGTCATGAAGATGGTCCTCGCCCTCGGCCACCGCACCCTCCCCAAGAGCCTCCACATCGACGCGCCCACCCCGCACGTCGACTGGGAGGGCGACGGCGTCCGGCTGCTGACCGAGGCCACCGAGTGGCCCACGCCCGCCGCACCGAGGCCCCGCCGCGCCGCCGTCTCCTCCTTCGGCATCAGCGGCACCAACGCCCACGTCATCCTGGAGGAGGCCCCCACGCCCCCGGCCACCGCGCCCGCCCCGGCCGGCGACGGCAGCGCGCACGACGGCGCCGCGGCGGGGCCGCTGCCCTGGGTGCTCTCCGCGCGCGGCGACGCCGCCCTCCGCGGCCAGGCCAAGGCCCTCCTCGCCCACCTCGACGCCCACCCGCAGGCCGCCCCCGCCGACATCGCGCACTCCCTGGTGACCCGCAGGGCGCTGCTGGAGAAGCGGGCCGTCGTCATCGGCACCGCCCCCGGCGACTTCCGCGCGGGCCTCGCCGCCCTCGCCGAGGGCAGCCCCTCCGCGCACGTCGTCAGCGGCGGCCGGGGCGCGGGACGCGACCGCAGGACCGTCCTCGTCTTCCCGGGACAGGGCTCCCAGTGGGCCGGCATGGGCGCCGAACTCCTCGACACCCAGCCGGTGTTCGCCGACCGGATCGCCGCCTGCGAGGCCGCCCTCGCCCCGCACGTCGACTGGTCGCTCACCGATGTGCTGCGCCAGGCCGACGGCGCCCCCACCTTCGACCGCGTGGACGTCGTCCAGCCCGCCACCTGGGCCGTGATGGTCTCCCTCGCCGAGGTGTGGCGGGCCCACGGACTCAAGCCCGCCGCCGTCCTCGGCCACTCCCAGGGCGAGATCGCCGCCGCCGCCGTCAGCGGCGCCCTCTCCCTCGCCGACGCCGCCGAGATCGTCGCCGTCCGCAGCCTCGCCATCGCCCGCGAACTCTCGGGCCACGGCGGGATGGCCGCCGTCACCGCCCCGCACGACGACGTCACCGCACTCCTCGCCGACCTGCCGGGCGTGTCCGTCGCCGCCGTCAACGGACCCTCGTCCGTGGTCGTCTCGGGCGACACCGAAGGACTCGACACCCTCCTCGCCGCCTGCGCCGAACAGGGCGTGCGGGCCCGCCGCATCCCCGTCGACTACGCCTCGCACTCCGCGCACGTCGACCGGCTCGCCGAGACCCTGCCCGCCGCCCTCGCCGGCATCGAGCCCCGCGAAGGCGACATCCCGTTCTTCTCCACCGTCACCGCCGACCGGCTCCCCGGCACCGCCCTCGACGCCCCCTACTGGCACCGCAACCTGCGCTCCACCGTCCGCCTGGAGGACTCCCTGCGGGCCCTGTTCGCCGAGGGCCACGACGTGTTCGTCGAGTGCGCGCCGCACCCGGTGCTCACCGTCGGCATCGAGGACACCGCCGCCGCGACCGGCGCCGACGCCGTCGTCCTCGGCTCGCTGCGCCGCGACGACGGCGGCACCGCCCGCGTCCTGACGGCGCTCGCCGCCGCCCACGTGGCCGGCGTCCCCGTCGACTGGCGCCCCGCCGTCTCCCACGGCCACCCCGTCGACCTGCCGACCTACGCCTTCCAGCGCGAGCGGTACTGGCTGGAGGCGACCGACGCCCAGGCCGACCCGGCGGGCCTCGACACCGTCGTCCGGCTCGCCGCCGGCGGAGCCGTCCTCTCCGGCGGCCTCTCCCTCACCACCCAGCCCTGGCTGGACGCCCACCGCGTCCACGGCACCGCCGTCGTGCCCGCCACCGCACTCCTCGACTGGGCGGTCAGGGCCGGCGACGAGACCGGACTCCCGGTCGTCGCCGCACTCGACGAACACCTCCCGGTCGCCGTCCCCGACGAAGGCGCCGTCGACCTCCAGCTCACCGTCTCCGACACCCCGGGCGACGCCGACAGCCGCACCTTCACCGTCCACTCCCGCCCCCGCACCCAGGACCCCGACACCCCCTGGACCACCCACGCCACCGGCACCCTCACCCAGGCCGCGCCCCAGCCGCCCGAGGCCCGGACCCCCTGGCCCACCGACGACACCGCCACCGACGCGACCGACGCGGCCCACGACGCCGTCCACCGCGCCGGACTCGACCTCGCCGACCCGTTCCCCACCGTACGGACCCTCCGGCGCGACGGCGGCACCCTCCTCGCGGACGTCGAACTCCCCGCGACCGCACACGCCGACGCGGCCCGCTTCCGCGTCCACCCGGCGCTCCTGCAGAGCCTCCTGGCCCTCGCCGCGACCCCGGACGACGCCACCGCGCCCGCCCTCCCCGCCGCCTGGCGCGACGTCACCGTGCACGCCACCGGCGCCACCCGCCTCCAGGTCCGCCTCACCCCCGGCGACGACACGGCGACCTGGACCGTGGACGCCCACGACCCCACCGGCGCCCCCGTCCTCACCGCCACCGTCACCACCCGCCAGGTCACCCAGGACCTGCTCCCCACCACGGCCACCCCCGACGCCCTGCACCGCGTCACCTGGACCAGCCCCGCCACCACCGACGCCACGGACCCCGCGGCACCCGAGGGCACCTGGGCCGTCCTGGGCGCACCCGGACGCCTCAGCACCGCCCTCGAACGGGCAGGCGTCACCGTCCGCACCCACCCCGACCTGGCCCACCTCACCGCCGCCCTCGAAGCGGGCGAGGCCACCCACCCCGCCCTCGTCGTCGCCGCCCACGGCCACGACACCGGCGCCGACGACCCCGCCACCGCCGCCCACACCTCCGCCCGCCGCGCCCTCACCCTCGCCGCCGACTGGCTGCGCACCCCCCACTACGCGGGCACCCGCCTCCTCCTCGTCACCGAAGGAGCCGTCGCCACCCGCCCCGACGACACCGTCCCCGCCCTCGCCGACGCCACCGCCTGGGGCCTGCTGCGCTCCGCGCAGACCGAACACCCCGGCCGCTTCCTGCTCGCCGACAGCGACGGCCAGGACAGCTCCGTCGCCGCCCTCGTCCACGCCGTCGCCGCCTCCGACCGCACCGGCGAGCACCAGTTCGCCGCCCGCGTAGGCACCGTCACCGTGCCCCGCCTGGTCCGCGCCGACCACCCCGACGGCGCCCCCGCACCCACCGCCACCGCGCCCTGGGGCGACGGCACCGGCTCCGGCACCGTCCTCATCACCGGCGGCACCGGCGTCCTCGGCGCCCTCGTCGCCCGCCACCTCGTCACCCGGCACGGCGTACGCCACCTGCTGCTCACCGGCCGCCGCGGCCCCGACGCCCCCGGCGCCACCGCACTGCGCGACGAACTCACCGCCCTCGGCGCCCGAGCCGACATCGTCGCCTGCGACACCGCCGACCGCGACCAACTCGCCCGCGTCCTGGCCGCCGTACCCGCCGAACACCCCCTCACCGCCGTCGTCCACGCGGCAGGCGTCCTCGACGACGGACTCCTCGACACCCTCACCCCGGAACGCCTCACCACCGTCCTGCGCCCCAAGACCGACGCCGCCTGGCACCTCCACGACCTCACCCGCGACCTCAAACTCACCGCGTTCGTCATGTTCTCCTCCTACGCCGGGATCGCCGGCGGCCCGGGACAGGCCAACTACGCGGGAGCCAACGCCTTCCTCGACGCCCTCGCCCAGCACCGCCGGGCCCGCGGCCTCACCGCGCACTCCCTCGCCTGGGGCTTCTGGGAGGACCGCAGCGCCCTCACCGGCGCACTCGACACCGCCGACCTGGCCCGCCTGGAACGCTCCGGCATCCGGCCCCTCACCGCCGACCAGGGCCTCGCCCTCCTCGACACCGCGACCCTCCTCGACACCGCCCAACTGGTCCCGATCCGCCTCGACACCCGCGCCCTGCGCGCCGACGAGGCACCCCCGCTGCTGCGCGCCCTCGCCCGCCCGGCCGCCCGCCGCACCGCCGCGACCCCCACCACCGGCACCGCCGCCCCGGCCGGCCTCCGCGCCCGCCTCGCCACCCTCGACGGCCCCCAGCAGCAGGCACTCCTGCACCGCACCGTCCTCGCCCACGTCGCCGCCGTCCTCGGCCACGCCTCCGCCGAGTCCCTCGACGCCGGACGCGGCTTCCTCGACCTCGGCATGTCCTCCCTGACCGCCGTCGAACTCCGCAACCGGCTCAACGCCGAGACGGGACTCACCCTCCCCAGCACCCTGATCTTCGACCACCCGGACCCGGCCGCCCTCGTCCACCACCTGCGCACCGAACTCGGCACCGCCACCGAAGGCCCCGACCAGGCCGTCTTCGCCGAACTGGCCGTCCTCGAAGCCGCCGTCGGCGGCGCCGCGCTCGACGACCAGGACCGCGCCCGACTCGCCCAGCGCCTCAAGGCCCTCCAGTGGAAGCTCGACTCCACCCAGGACACCGAAGAGGACGCAGCCGACCTCGACACCACCACGGACGACGAGATGTTCGACCTCATCGACAACGAACTCGGGCTCGCCTAGCCGCCGTGACCGCCGCCGCGCCCACCGCGCGGCGGCGGACACCCGCTCCCGCCCCCCGGTCCGGCCACCGCGTCCTTCTCGAACTCAGAGGATCCACCCCATGGCAAGCTCCGAAGCCAAGCTCCGCGACTACCTCAAGAAGGTCACCGCCGATCTGCGCCGCACCCGGCAGCGGCTGGAGTCGGTCGAGGCCAGGGAGAGCGAGCCCATCGCCGTCATCGGCATGGCCTGCCGCTTCCCCGGCGGTGTCCGCTCACCTGAGGACCTGTGGCGGCTGGTCGCCGACGGCACCGACGCCGTCGGCCCCCTCCCCGGAGACCGCGGCTGGGACCTGGACGGCCTCTACGACCCGGACCCGGGCACCCCCGGCAAGAGCTACGTCCGCGAAGGCGGATTCCTCGACGGCGCCGCCGACTTCGACGCCGACCTCTTCGGCATCGCCCCCCGCGAGGCCCTCGCCATGGACCCGCAGCAGCGCCTCCTCCTGGAGACCGCCTGGGAGGCCGTCGAACGCGCCCGGATCAGCCCCGCCGCACTCCGCAACACCGACACCGGAGTCTTCGTCGGCGGCGCCGACACCAACTACGGCTCCCTCGCCCGCACCACCGAGGAGACCGAGGGCCACAACCTCACCGGCGGCGCCATGAGCGTCCTGTCCGGCCGCATCTCCTACACCCTCGGCCTCGAAGGCCCCGCCGTCACCGTCGACACCGCCTGCTCCTCCTCCCTCGTCGCCCTGCACCTCGCGGTCCGCGCCCTGCGCGCGGGCGAATGCTCCCTCGCCCTGACCGGCGGCGTCGCCATGATGCCGACCACCGAACTCTTCACCGAGTTCTCCCGCCAGCGCGGCCTCGCCGCCGACGGCCGCTGCAAGCCCTTCGCCGACTCCGCCGACGGCACCTCCTGGGGCGAGGGCGTCGGCGTCCTCCTCGTCGAGCGCCTCTCCGACGCCCGCCGCAACAACCACCCGGTCCTCGCCGTGGTCCGCGGCTCCGCCGTCAACCAGGACGGCGCCAGCAGCCGCCTCACCGCCCCCAACGGCCCCTCCCAGCGCCGCGTCATCCAAGCCGCCCTCGCCGACGCCCGCCTCGCCGCCGACCAGGTCGACGCCGTGGAGGCACACGGCACCGGAACCACCCTCGGCGACCCCATCGAGGCGCAGGCCCTGCTCGCCACCTACGGCCAGAACCGCCCCGAGGGCCACCCCCTGCGCCTCGGCGGCATCAAGTCGAACATCGGCCACGCGCAGGCCGCCGCCGGTGTCGCCGGCGTCATCAAGATGGTCATGGCGATGCGCCACGGCGTCCTGCCCGCCACCCTCCACGTCGACACCCCCACCTCCCACGTCGACTGGACGGCCGGCGCCGTCGAACTCCTCACCGAGGCCACCGACTGGCCCGACACCGACCACCCCCGCCGCGCGGGCGTCTCCGCCTTCGGCATCAGCGGCACCAACGCCCACGTCCTGCTGGAACAGGCCACCGACGCGACGCCCGACGAGTCCGACGCCCCGCAGCCCGACGCCGACACCCCGGCGGACGTCCCGACCGTGACCGTCGAGCCGACCGTCACGCCCTGGCCGCTCTCCGCCCGCTCGGACGCGGCCCTGCGCGCCCAGGCCGCCCGCCTGCGCACCCGCCTCACGACCACCCCGCCGCCGCGCCCCGCCGACATCGCGCTCTCCCTGGCCACCAGCCGCGCCCCCTTCCCGCACCGCGCGGTCGTCCTCGCCACCGACCCGGAGGCCACCGAGGCCGCCCTCAGCGCCCTCGCCACCGCCACACCCCACCCGGCGGTCCTGGAGGACACCACCCGCCCCGGCTCCACCGCGTTCCTCTTCTCGGGCCAGGGCTCCCAACGCCTGGGCATGGGGCGTGAGTTGTACGCCAGGTTCCCGGTCTTCGCGGAGGCGTTCGACGCGGTGTGCGCGGGTCTGGACGCGCACCTTGAGCGTCCGCTGCGCGATGTGGTGTGGGGTGCGGACGAGTCGGTTCTCAACGGGACGGCGTTCGCGCAGGCCGGGTTGTTCGCGGTCGAGGTGGCGTTGTTCCGGCTGGTCGAATCGTGGGGTGTACGGCCTGAGTTCGTGGCCGGGCATTCGATCGGTGAGGTCGCGGCGGCCCATGTGGCCGGGGTGTTCTCTTTGGAAGACGCCTGCGCTCTCGTCGCCGCCCGTGGCCGCCTGATGCAGGCGCTGCCCGAGGGTGGTGCGATGACGGCGATCGAGGCGACCGAGGCGGAGGTGCTCCCGTACCTGGAGTCCGTGGAGGGTGTGTCGGTCGCGGCCGTCAACGGGCCCACGTCGGTGGTGGTTTCGGGCGTTGAGGCGGAGGTCGAGTCGATCGCCGGCGCCTTCCGCGAGCAGGGCAGGCGGGTCAGCAAGCTGCGGGTCTCGCATGCCTTCCACTCGCCGTTGATGGAGCCGATGCTCGACGCGTTCCGTGAGGTGGTCGAGGGGCTGACGTTCTCGGAGCCCCGTCTGCCGGTCGTGTCGAACGTGACCGGGCGGCTCGCCGAGTCCGGTGAACTGGCCAGCCCCGCCTACTGGGTGACCCATGTCCGTGAGGCGGTGCGTTTCGGTGACGGTGTCCGGGCGCTCCTTGCGGAGGGTGTGTCCCGGTTCGTGGAGCTGGGCCCCGACGGTGTCCTGAGCGGGATGGCACGAGCCAATGTGGACGACGCGGCCGACGCCGTCTTCGTCCCGCTCCTGCGCAAGAACCGCGACGAAGAGGCCACCGCCCTCGCCGCGCTCGGCCGGCTCCACACCACCGGTGTCACCGCCGACTGGACGGCCGTCCTCGCCGGCACCGGCGCCCAGCTCACCGACCTGCCGACCTACGCCTTCCAGCACGAACGCTACTGGCCCGTCCCCACGGTCTCCGCCGCCGGTGACGTCGAGTCCGCCGGACTCCGGTCGGCGGCCCACCCCCTCCTCAGCGCGGCCGTCGAACTCTCCGACACCGGCGGCCTGTTGCTCACCACCAGGCTCTCCCTGCGCACCCACCCCTGGCTCGCCGAGCACGCCGTCATGGGCAACGTCCTGCTGCCCGGCACCGCCTTCGTCGAACTCGCGGTCAGGGCCGGTGACGAGGTCGGCTGCGACCGCGTCGAGGAGCTGACCCTCGCCGCGCCCCTCGTCCTCCCCGCGCAGGGCGGCGTCCAGCTCCACCTGCACGTGGGTCCCGCCGACCCGTCAGGGCGCCGTTCCCTCACCGCCCGCTCCCGCGCCGAGGGCGCCGACGACCAGCAGTCCTGGACCGAGCACGCCACCGGAGTCCTGGCGCCCGGCGAACGCACCCTCGACTTCGACACCACGGTCTGGCCCCCCGCCGACGCCGAACCCCTCGACATCACCGGCCTCTACGAGCGCATGGCCGAAGGCGGCTACGCGTACGGGCCGCTGTTCCAGGGCCTGCGGGCCGCCTGGCGGCGCGGCGACGACGTCTTCGCCGAGGTCGCCCTGCCCGACGGCGTCGACGGCACCGACTTCGGACTGCATCCCGCGCTCCTCGACGCCTCCCTCCAGATCTCGGCACTCGCCGGGCTCGCCAGGGGAGTGGTCCCGTTCTCCTGGGAAGGGGTGTGCCTGCACGCCTCGGGCGCCCGCGCCGTGCGGGTCCGGATGACCAGGACAGGCGACGAGTCCGCGACGGTCGCCGTGGCCGACGAGGCCGGCGCACCGGTCGCCAGCATCGAGAACCTGGTGCTGCGCGCCGTCGCCTCCGGGACGCCGGGCGCGGACGCGCTGACCCGCGACGCGCTGTTCCAGGTCGACTGGGTCCCCGCGGGCGCCGCCGACACCGAGTCCGGCCCGTTCGCGCTACTGGGCGCCGGCCTCTCCGACCTGCCGGGTGACCGGTACGAGCACCTTGAAGCGCTGGCCGCGGTCGGCGAGATCCCGGAGACGGTCCTGGTGGGCGTCCCCGACGGCGACGGCACCGACGTGCCAGGTGACGTGCACCGTTTCGCCAACTGGGCTCTGGAGTTGCTGCGTTCGTGGTTGGCTGAGGAGCGGTTGGCGGATTCGCGTCTGGTGTTCGTGTCGTCGGGTGCGGTGGACGGGAGTGAGCTGGCCGGGGCCGCGGTGTGGGGTCTGGTGCGCTCGGCGATCTCCGAACACCCGGGCCGCTTCGGTCTGTTGGACCTGGCGGAGGGTTCGGACGCCGGCCTGGTGGCGGCTGCTGTCGCCACGGGTGAGCCGGAGACGTCCGTCGGTGTGAGCGGGGTGCGGGTGCCGCGTCTCGCCAGGGTTGTCCCGGGTGAGGACGCGGGCCCGCGGTGGGACCGCGAGGACGGGACCGTACTGATCACCGGCGGTACGGGTGGTCTGGGTCGGATCGTGGCCCGGCATCTGGTGGCCGAACGCGGTGTGCGGGACGTGCTGTTGGTGAGCCGTTCCGGTTCGGCCGCCGATGGTGTGGCCGAGTTGGTCGCGGAGTTGTCGGAGTCGGGTGCGCGGGTCTCCGTTGAAGCGTGTGACGTCGCGGACGCCGATGCCGTCGCCGAGTTGGTGTCCCGGTACGAGGTGCGGGCGGTCGTGCACTCGGCGGGTCTCCTGGACGACGGCACGATCGAGTCCCTGACCCCGGAACGTCTGGCGAGGGTGCTGCGCCCGAAGGCGGACGCGGCCTGGAACCTCCACCTCGCGACCAAGGAACGCGGCCTCAACGCCTTCGTCCTCTTCTCCTCCCTCTCCGGCATCCTCGGCGGCCCAGGACAGGCCAACTACGCGGCCGGCAACACCTTCCTCGACGCCCTCGCCCACCACCGCCGCTCCCTCGGCCTGCCCGCGACCTCCCTCGCCTGGGGCCCCTGGACGCAGGACGCCGGCATGATCGGCACCCTCTCCGACACCGACGTCCACCGCATCGCTCGCGCGGGCCTGCCCGAACTGACCCCCGAGCAGGGCACCGCACTGTTCGACGCCGCCCTCACCACCGGCGCCCCCGCCGTCGTGCCCGCCCGCCTCGACCTCGCGGCCCTGCGCGAGCAGGCCGACCCGCACCCGATGACGCGCGGCCTGATCCGACGCAGGACCAGGCGTTCGGCGGCCGGCGGTACGGCGGCGACGGCCGGTCTCGTGCAGCGACTCGCGGCACTGGGCACCGAGGAGCGCCGCGAGGTGCTGCTCGACCTGGTGCGCGGCCAGATCGCGGTCGTCCTCGGCCACGCGGGCGCCCAGACTGTCGACCCGAACCGCGCCTTCCAAGACCTCGGCTTCGATTCGCTGACAGCGGTCGAACTGCGCAACCGGCTCGGCAAGTCGACAGGTCTGCGGCTGCCCGCCACCGTCGTCTTCGACTACCCCACGGCCCACGCCCTGGTCGGCTACCTGCTGGACGAACTGTTCGGCGTGATCGAACCGACGGCCGTCGTACCGGTGTCGGCGCTGCCGTCCGTGACGGACGACCCGATCGTCATCGTCGGCATGGCCTGCCGCTACCCCGGCGGAGTCGCCTCGCCCGAAGACCTCTGGCGGCTCGTTTCCGAAGGCGTCGACGCCGTCTCCGAGTTCCCCGTGAACCGAGGCTGGGACGTCGACGCCCTCTACAACCCCGACCGTGAGGCGTCCGGCACCACCTACACCAAGGCCGGCGGCTTCCTCCACGAGGCCGGCGCCTTCGACCCCGAGTTCTTCGGCATGAGCCCCCGCGAGGCCGCCGCGACGGACGCCCAGCAGCGGCTGCTCCTCGAGACGACGTGGGAGGCCATCGAGCGGACCGGCATCGACCCGGTCTCCCTCCGGGGCAGCCAGACCGGCGTCTTCGCCGGCGTCATGTACAACGACTACGGCAACCTGCTCGCCGACGAGCAGTACGAGGGCTTCCGCAGCAACGGCAGCGCGCCCAGCATCGCGTCCGGCCGCGTCTCCTACACGTTCGGCTTCGAGGGCCCGGCGGTCACCGTCGACACGGCGTGCTCGTCGTCCCTGGTGGCACTGCACTGGGCGGCGCAGTCGCTGCGTTCGGGGGAGTGCTCGCTCGCGGTGGCCGGTGGTGTGACGGTGATGTCGACGCCGACGACGTTCGTGGAGTTCTCCCGTCAGGGCGGACTCTCCTCCGACGGCCGGTGCCGTTCCTTCGCGGACGCGGCCGACGGTGTCGGCTGGTCCGAGGGTGTCGGCATGGTGGTCCTTGAGCGGCTGTCGGACGCTCGGCGCAACGGTCACCGGGTGCTGGCGGTGGTGCGGGGTTCGGCGGTCAACCAGGACGGCGCGTCGAACGGTCTGACGGCGCCGAACGGGCCGTCGCAGCAGCGGGTGATCCGGCAGGCACTCGCCAGTGGTGGCCTCTCGGCGTCCGAGGTGGACGTCGTCGAGGCGCACGGCACCGGTACGACGCTGGGTGACCCGATCGAGGCGCAGGCGCTCCTCGCCACCTACGGCCAAGGCCGCGACGAGGAAAGGCCGTTGTGGCTGGGCTCCGTGAAGTCGAACCTGGGCCACACGCAGGCCGCGGCCGGTGTCGCGGGTGTCATCAAGATGGTGATGGCGATGCGGCACGGTGTGCTGCCGCGCACCCTGCACGTGGACGCGCCCAGCTCGCACGTCGACTGGTCGGCGGGTGCCGTGGAACTCCTCACCGACGACCGCGAGTGGTCGGGGGAGGAGCGTCTTCGCCGGGCCGGTGTGTCGTCGTTCGGTATCAGCGGGACCAACGCCCACGTGATCCTGGAGCAGCCCGAGCCGGCCGCCGAGATCCCGAGCACGGGAGAAGGCGTCGCCTCACTGGCTCCCGGGATCGTGCCCTGGGCGCTGTCCGGCCGCACGGAGGAGGCGCTGCGCGCCCAGGCCGCCCGGCTGCTGGCCCAGGTGGAGGCCGACCCGGCGCTCCGCCCGGTGGACCTGGCGCTCTCCCTCGCCACCCAGCGCTCGACCTTCGACCACCGTGCCGTGGTCCTGACGGACGACCGGGAGACCGCCGTCCGCGGCCTGGCCGCTGTCTGCGTCGGCGAGCCCGACCCCGCGGCCGTCGTCGGCGCGAACGAGCCCGGCCGCACCGCGTTCCTCTTCTCGGGCCAGGGCTCCCAACGCCTCGGCATGGGACGCGAGTTGTACGCCAGGTTCCCGGTCTTCGCGGAGGCGTTCGACGCGGTGTGCGCGGGTCTGGACGCGCACCTGGAGCGTCCGCTGCGCGATGTGGTGTGGGGTGAGGACGAGTCGGTTCTCAACGGGACGGCGTTCGCGCAGGCGGGGCTGTTCGCGGTCGAGGTGGCGTTGTTCCGGCTGGTCGAATCGTGGGGCGTGCGGCCTGAGTTCGTGGCCGGCCACTCCATCGGTGAGGTCGCCGCCGCGCATGTGGCCGGGGTGTTCTCCCTCCCGGACGCCTGTGCTCTGGTCGCTGCTCGTGGTCGTTTGATGCAGGCGCTGCCCGAGGGTGGCGCGATGACGGCGATCGAGGCGACCGAGGCGGAGGTGCTTCCGTACCTGGAGTCCGTGGAGGGCGTGTCGGTCGCGGCCGTCAACGGGCCGACGTCGGTGGTGGTTTCGGGCGTTGAGGCGGAGGTCGACTCGGTCGCGGGTGTCTTCCGCGAGCAGGGTCGCCGGGTCAGCAAGCTCCGCGTCTCGCACGCCTTCCACTCCTCGCTGATGGAGCCGATGCTCGACGCGTTCCGCGAGGTGGTCGAGGGGCTGACGTTCAGCGAACCCCGTCTGCCGGTCGTGTCGAACGTGACCGGGCGGCTTGCCGAGTCCGGTGAACTGGCCAGCCCAGCCTACTGGGTGAGGCATGTCCGTGAGGCGGTGCGCTTCGGCGACGGTGTCCGGGCGCTCCTGTCGGAAGGTGTGTCCCGCTTCGTGGAGCTGGGCCCCGACGGTGTCCTGAGCGGAATGGCACGGGCCAGCGTGGACGACGCGGCCGACGCCGTCTTCGTACCGCTCCTGCGCAAGGACCGCGACGAGGTCACCGTCGCCCTCACAGCGCTCGCCCACCTGCATGTGCTCGGCTGCGCCGCCGACTGGGCCGCCGTCCTCGACGGCACCGGCGGCAGGACGGTCGACCTGCCCACCTACGCCTTCCAGCACGAGTACTTCTGGCCGACGGGAACCACCACCGCGACCGGTGACATCCGGCTGGCCGGCATCGGCGCGGCCGGGCATCCGCTGCTCGGCGCCGCCGTCGAACTCGCCGGTGCCGACGGCCTGGTGATGACCGGACGGCTGTCGACGCGCTCCCACCCCTGGCTCGCCGACCATGTCGTCCAGGGCGCCGTCCTGGTGCCCGGCACGGCCCTGCTGGAACTCGCCGTCCGCGCCGCCGACGAGGCGGGCTGCGACACCGTCGAGGAACTGACCCTCGCCGCACCGCTGGTGCTCCCCGAGCGGGGCGCCGTACGCATCCAGGTGAGCGTCGGCGCACCCGACGACTCCGGCCGCCGCACGGTGGCGATCCACTCCAGGGACGACGAGGGCGACGGCGGCGAACGCCGGCTCTGGACCCCGCACGCCGAGGGCATCCTCGCCCCGGCCGCCACGCCCACGGACTTCGACGCCACGGTGTGGCCGCCGAAGGACGCGGCCCCCGTCGACCTCACCGACAGCTACGAACGCCTCGCCGAGGCCGGACTCCGCTACGGCCCCGTCTTCCAGGGCCTGCGGGCCGCCTGGCGGCGCGGAGACGACGTCTTCGCCGAGGTCGCCCTGCCCGACGGTGTCGACGGCACCCCCTTCGGCCTGCACCCGGCCCTCTTCGACGCGGCCCTGCACGCCTCCTTCGCCTTCGGTGACGACGACGCCCCGAGCGGTGTGCCGTTCGTCTGGGAGGGCGTGTCACTGCACGCGTCGGGCGCGTCCGCGCTCCGGGTCCAGCTGACCAGGACGGGCGACGACACCCTCGGCGTCCAGCTCGCTGACCCGACCGGCGCGCCCGTCGCCTCCGTCGACTCCCTGACCGTCCGCGCGGCCGGCGCCAACGCACCGGCCTCCGACACCTCCCAGCCGCTCTACCGCGTCGAGTGGGTTCCCGCGCGGTCGACCGGCGCGCGCGTCGAGGCCGATGCGGTGGCGGCGCTGGGCGACGGTATCGAAGGCTTCACCCGCCACGAGAACCTTGAGGCGCTCGTGGCCACCGCCGACGTCCCTGACGTCGTGCTCGTCGGAGTCCCCGAGTACACCGGCACCGAGGTCGTCGAGGGCGCGCACGCCGCCGCCGAACGGGCGCTCGCACTGGTGTGTTCCTGGCTGGCGGAGAAGCGGTGCGCCGACTCCCGACTGGTGTTCGTCACCGCCGTCACTGATCTGACCGCCGCTCCCGTGCGGGGCCTGGTGCGCTCCGCCGCACTGGAACACCCGGGCCGCTTCGCCCTGTTGGACGCCGACGACGTCACGGACCGGGAGGCGCTGCTCGCCGCCCTCGCCGTGGACGAGTCGGAGACCGCCCTGCGCGGTGGCGAGGTCCAGGTGCCGAGGCTGACCCGCGCCCTCCCCGACGCCGACGCCCCGACGACCGAATTCCCCTCCGAGGGAACGGTGTTGGTGACGGGCGGTACGGGTGGTCTTGGTCGGATCGTGGCCCGGCATCTGGTGGCCGAACGCGGTGTGCGGGATGTGCTGTTGGTGAGCCGTTCCGGCTCGGCCGCCGATGGTGTGGCCGAGTTGGTCGCGGAGTTGTCGGAGTCGGGTGCGCGGGTGTCGGTGGAGGCGTGTGATGTCGCGGACGCCGATGCCGTCGCCGAGTTGGTGTCCCGGTACGAGGTGCGCGCGGTCGTGCACACGGCGGGCGTTCTCGATGACGGCATGGTCGAGTCCCTGACTCCGGAGCGTCTTGGGAAGGTGCTGCGTCCGAAGGTGGATGCGGCGTGGAACCTGCACCGGGCGACGGAGAACCTTGACGCGTTTGTGGTGTTCTCGTCGGTGGCGGGGGCGTTCGGTAGTGCGGGTCAGGGTGCGTATGCGGCGGGGAATGTGTTCCTTGACGCGTTGGTGGCGCATCGGCGTGGTCTGGGGTTGCCGGCGGTGTCGTTGGTGTGGGGTCCGTGGGCGCAGGACGCGGGGATGACGGAGGGTCTGTCGGAGACGGATCGGCGCCGGATCGCGCGGTCGGGTCTTCCGGCGGTCACGGCGGAGGAGGGCGTCGCGTTGTTCGACGCGGCCCTCGCCTCCGGAGAGCCGGTCGTTCTGCCCGTCCGTCTCGACCTCGCGGCACTGCGCGGCCAGGACGACATTCCCCAACTGCTCCGTGGACTCGTCCGCACCCGCAAGCGCCGTTCCGCGGCCGGTGGTTCGGCGGCTACGGCCGGACTGGTGCAGCGTCTGGAGGCGCTCGGCACGGAGGAGCGCCGCGAGGTGCTGCTCGACCTGGTGCGCGGCCAGATCGCGGTCGTCCTCGGTCACTCCGGTGCCCAGACCGTCAACCCCGACCGGGCTTTCCAGGATCTCGGGTTCGACTCGCTGACGGCGGTCGAACTGCGCAACCGGCTCGGCAAGTCGACAGGTCTGCGGCTGCCTGCCACGGTCGTCTTCGACTACCCGACCGCGCACACGCTGGTCGGCTATCTCCTGGACGAACTGTTCGGCGCCGTCGAGCCGACGGCCGTCGTGCCGGTGTCGGCGCTGCCGTCCGTGACGGACGACCCGATCGTCATCGTCGGCATGGCCTGCCGCTACCCCGGCGGAGTCGCCTCGCCCGAGGACCTGTGGCGGCTCGTGTCCGAAGGGGTGGACGCGGTCTCGGAGTTCCCGGCGGATCGCGGCTGGGACGTGGACGCGCTCTACAACCCGGACCGGGAGGTGCCCGGCACGTCCTACACGCGCTCGGGTGGGTTCCTGCACGACGCCACCGACTTCGATCCCGAGTTCTTCGGGATGAGCCCGCGCGAGGCGGTCTCCACGGACGCCCAGCAGCGGCTGCTCCTTGAGACGACGTGGGAGGCAATCGAGCGGACCGGCATCGACCCGGCCACCCTGCGCGGCAGCCAGACCGGCGTCTTCGCCGGCGTCATGTACCACGACTACGCCAACTTGCTTGCGGGCCCCGAGTTCGAGGGCTACCAGGGCAGCGGCAGCGCGGGCAGCGTGGCCTCCGGCCGGGTCTCCTACACGTTCGGTTTCGAGGGCCCTGCGGTGACGGTGGACACGGCGTGCTCGTCGTCTCTCGTCGCCATGCACTGGGCGGCGCAGTCGCTGCGTTCGGGCGAGTGCTCGCTCGCGGTGGCCGGTGGTGTGACGGTGATGTCGACGCCGACGACGTTCGTGGAGTTCTCCCGTCAGGGCGGCCTTTCGGCGGACGGCCGGTGCCGTTCGTTCGCGGACGCGGCCGACGGCGTCGGCTGGTCCGAGGGTGTCGGCATGGTGGTCCTTGAGCGGCTGTCGGATGCTCGGCGTAACGGTCACCGGGTGTTGGCGGTGGTGCGGGGTTCGGCGGTGAACCAGGACGGGGCGTCCAATGGTCTGACGGCGCCGAACGGGCCGTCGCAGCAGCGGGTGATCCGGCAGGCGCTCGCGAGTGGTGGCCTGTCCGCGTCGGAGGTCGATGTCGTCGAGGCGCACGGTACGGGTACGACGCTGGGTGACCCGATCGAGGCTCAGGCGCTGCTCGCCACTTACGGTCAACGTGCTGATGGTGAGCGGCCGTTGCTGCTCGGGTCGATCAAGTCCAACATCGGTCACACGCAGGCCGCGGCCGGTGTGGCGGGTGTCATCAAGATGGTGATGGCGATGCGGCACGGTGTGCTGCCGCGCACCCTGCACGTGGACGCGCCCAGCTCGCACGTCGACTGGTCGGCGGGTGCCGTGGAACTCCTCACCGACGACCGCGACTGGTCGGGGGAGGGACGACTCCGCCGGGCGGGTGTCTCCTCGTTCGGTATCAGCGGGACCAACGCCCACGTGATCCTGGAGCAGCCCGAGCCGCAGAGTGTCGAAGTGGCGGCTCCGGTGGTTTCGGGGGTTGTTCCGTGGCTGCTTTCGGGCCGGTCGGAGGAGGCGCTGCGGGCGCAGGCCGGACGGCTCGCGGAGTTCCTGTCCGGGGGTTCGGCGGATTCCGCGCTGGATGTGGCGTTCTCGCTGGCGACCCGGCGGTCGGCGTTCGACCACCGTGCGGTGGTCCTGGCCGACGATCAGCCGACGGCACTTGAGGCGCTCGCCGCGCTGGCGGCCGGCGAGTCGGACGCCGCAGTCGTGGAGGGCACGGCCGGCGCTGGTCGCACAGCCTTCCTCTTCTCGGGCCAGGGCTCGCAACGGCTCGGCATGGGTGCGGAGTTGTCCACCCGGTTCCCGGTCTTCGCCGAGGCGTTCGACGCCGTGTGCGCGGGTCTCGACGAACACCTTGAGCGTCCGCTCCGTGACGTCGTCTGGGGCGAGGACGCCGAGCTGCTGAACCGGACGGAGTACGCCCAGGCGGGGCTGTTCGCCGTCGAGGTGGCGCTGTTCCGGCTGGTCGAATCATGGGGCGTGCGGCCCGAGTTCGTGGCCGGCCACTCCATCGGTGAGGTCGCCGCCGCGCACGTCGCCGGGGTGTTCTCCCTCCCGGACGCCTGCGCTCTCGTCGCCGCCCGTGGCCGCCTGATGCAGGCACTGCCCGAGGGCGGCGCCATGACGGCGATCGAGGCCACCGTCGCCGAGGTGCTCCCGCACCTCACCAGCAGTGTGTCCATCGCGGCCGTCAACGGGCCGTCCTCCGTGGTGATCTCGGGCTCCGAGGAAGCCGTGGAGGCGATCGCCGACGTCTTCCGCGACCAGGAGCGCCGAGTCAGCAGGCTCCGGGTCTCGCACGCCTTCCACTCCCCGCTGATGGACCCGATGCTCGCGGAGTTCCGCGAGGTCGTCGAGGACCTCACGTTCGCGGCACCCCGCATCCCCGTCGTCTCCCATGTGAGCGGCGCCCTGGCCGAGCCCGGACAGGTGGAGGAACCCGAGTACTGGGTGACCCACGTCCGCGAGGCGGTCCGCTTCGACGACGGTGTCCGCGCCCTCGCGGAACACGGCGTGACCCGGTTCGTCGAGCTGGGCCCCGACGGCGTGTTGAGCGCCATGGCCCGCGACAGCGTCGGCGACGATCCCGCCACCGTCTTCGTGCCGCTGCTGCGCAAGGGCCGCGCCGAGGAGACCAGCGCGCTGACCGCGCTCGCCCGGCTGCACACCGAGGGCGTCACCGTCCGGTGGGCCGACTTCTTCGCCGGCACCGGAGCCCGCGCCGTCGACCTGCCGACCTACGCCTTCCAGCGCGAGCGCTACTGGCCCGCCGTCACCTCGACCCGACCGGGAGACGTCCGCTTCGCCGGACTCGGCTCCGCCGGCCACCCGTTGCTCGGCGCCGCCGTCGAACTCGCCGGTGACGACGGCCTGGTGATGACCGGACGGCTGTCGGCGCAGTCCCGGCCGTGGCTCGCCGACCACGTCGTGCAGGGTGCCGTCCTGGTGCCAGGCACGGCCCTGTTGGAGATGGCCGTCCGCGCCGCCGACGAGGTGGGCTGCGCCGCCGTCGAGGAACTCACCCTCTCCGCACCCCTGGTGCTGCCCGAACGCGGCGGAGTCCAGGTCCAGGTACGCGTGAGCACCCCGGACGAGGACGGCCGCCGCACCCTCGGCGTGCACGCCCGCGCCGAGGCCGACGACACCCACACCCCGTGGACCGTCCACGCGACCGGCGCCCTGGCCCCCGACACCATCACGCCCACGGACTTCGACGCCACGGTCTGGCCGCCGCGCGACGCCACCCCGATCGACGTCACGGACTGCTACGACCGGCTCGCCGAAGCCGGCTTCGCCTACGGCCCCGCCTTCCGCGGACTGCGCGCCGCCTGGCGGCAGGGCGACACCCTCTTCGCCGAGGTCACCCTCGAAGACGACACGGACGGCGCCGCCTACGGCCTGCACCCCGCCCTCTTCGACGCCGCGCTGCACGCCTTCGCGATCGACGACGACGGCCGTGGCGGAGTCCCGTTCTCCTGGGCGGGAGTCGGCCTCCACGCGTCCGGCGCCACCGCCCTGCGGGTCAGGCTCACCCGCAACGCCGACGGCACCATGGCCCTCGAACTGGCCGACCCCGCCGGGGAACCCGTCGCCTCCGTGCACGCCCTGACCGTGCGCCCGCTGACCACGGGAGAGCTCAACTCGCCGGTCCGCGACGCGCTGTTCGAGATCGACTGGGTCCCGGCCGCCGCAGCCGAGCCACGCCCGTTCGCGCTGTTGGGCGCCGGCCTCTCCGACCTGCCGGGTGAGCGGTACGAGCACCTCGAAGCGCTGGCCGCGGTCGGCGAGATCCCGGAGACGGTCCTCGTGGGCGTCCCCGACAGCGACGGCACCGACGTGCCGGCCGATGTGCACCGTTCCGCCGACTGGGCGCTGGAGCTGGTGCGTTCGTGGCTGGCTGAGGAGCGGTTGGCGGATTCGCGTCTGGTGTTCGTGTCGTCGGGTGCGGTGGACGGGAGTGAGCTGTCCGGGGCCGCGGTGTGGGGTCTGGTGCGTTCGGCGATCTCCGAACACCCGGGTCGATTTGCCTTGTTGGACCTGGCGGAGGGTTCGGACGCTGGTCTGGTGGCGGCTGCTGTCGCCACGGGGGAGCCGGAGATGTCCGTGGGTGTGGGCGGGGTGCGGGTGCCGCGTCTCGTCAGGGTGGTCGCGGGTGAGGACGCGGGCCCGAGGTGGGACCGCGAGGACGGGACCGTGCTGGTCACCGGCGGTACGGGTGGTCTGGGTCGGATCGTGGCCCGGCATCTGGTGGCTGAACGTGGTGTGCGGGATGTGCTGTTGGTGAGCCGTTCCGGCTCGGCCGCCGATGGTGTGGCCGAGTTGGTCGCGGAGCTGTCGGAGTCCGGTGCGCGGGTGTCGGTGGAGGCGTGTGATGTCGCGGACGCCGACGCCGTGGCCGAGTTGGTGTCCCGGTACGAGGTGCGGGCGGTCGTGCACTCGGCGGGTGTTCTCGATGACGGCATGGTCGAGTCCTTGACTCCGGAGCGTCTTGGGAAGGTGCTGCGTCCGAAGGTGGATGCGGCGTGGAACCTGCACCGGGCGACCGAGGGACGCGGTCTTGACGCGTTTGTGGTGTTCTCGTCGGTGGCGGGGGCGTTCGGTAGTGCGGGTCAGGGTGCGTATGCGGCGGGGAATGTGTTCCTGGACGCATTGGTGGCGCATCGGCGTGGTCTGGGACTGCCGGCGGTGTCGTTGGTGTGGGGTCCGTGGGCGCAGGACGCGGGGATGACGGAGGGCCTGTCGGAGACGGACCGGCGCCGGATCGCGCGGTCCGGTCTTCCGGCGGTCACGGCGGAGGAGGGCGTCGCGTTGTTCGACGCGGCCCTCGCCTCCGGCGCACCCGTCGTCCTGCCCGTCCGCCTGGACTTCCCCGCCCTGCGGGCCAAGGGCGAGGTACCGCCCCTGCTCAGCGGCCTGATCAGGACGCCGGTCCGTCGCACCGCCGCCGCAGCGGGCTCCGCCACGGCGACCGGCCTGGCCGCCCGACTCTCAGGGCTCGGTGAGACCGAGCGCCGCGAGACCATGCTCGACCTGGTGCGCGGCCAGATCGCGGTCGTCCTCGGTCACTCCGGTGCCCAGACCGTCAACCCGAACCGTGCCTTCCAGGATCTCGGTTTCGATTCGCTGACGGCGGTCGAACTGCGCAACCGGCTCGGCAAGTCGACAGGTCTGCGGCTGCCCGCCACCGTCGTCTTCGACTACCCGACCGCCGAACTCCTCGCAGGTCACCTCCTGGACAGTGTCCTCGGCACCGAGGCCGAGACCGTGATCCCGGTGTCGGCGCTGCCGTCTGTGACGGACGACCCGATCGTCATCGTCGGCATGGCCTGCCGCTACCCGGGCGGAGTGACCTCGCCCGAGGACCTGTGGCGGCTCGTGTCCGAAGGGGTGGACGCGGTCTCGGAGTTCCCGGCGGATCGCGGCTGGGACGTGGACGCGCTCTACAACCCGGACCGAGGCGTGCCCGGCACGACCTACACGCGCTCGGGTGGATTCCTGCACGACGCGGGGGAGTTCGACCCTGAGTTCTTCGGCATGAGCCCGCGTGAGGCGGTCGCGACCGACGCCCAGCAGCGGCTGCTGCTCGAAACGACGTGGGAGGCGATCGAGCGCTCCGGCATCGACCCGGCGGCCCTGCGCGGCAGCCAGACCGGTGTCTTCGCGGGCGTCATGTACAACGACTACGGCAGCATCCTCACCGACGACCAGTACGAGGGGTACCGGGGCAACGGCAGCGCGGGCAGCATCGCGTCCGGCCGGGTCTCCTACACGTTCGGTTTCGAGGGCCCTGCGGTGACGGTGGACACGGCGTGCTCGTCGTCTCTCGTCGCCATGCACTGGGCGGCGCAGTCGCTGCGTTCGGGCGAGTGCTCGCTCGCGGTGGCCGGTGGCGTGACCGTGATGGCCACTCCCACCGCCTTCGTCGAGTTCTCCCGCCAGGGCGCCCTCTCCCCGGACAGCCGCTGCAAGGCGTTCTCCGACTCCGCGGACGGCGCCGGCTGGTCCGAGGGCGTCGGCATGGTCGTCCTTGAGCGGCTGTCGGACGCCCGGCTTAACGGTCACCGGGTGTTGGCGGTGGTGCGGGGTTCGGCGGTGAACCAGGACGGCGCGTCGAACGGTCTGACGGCGCCGAACGGGCCGTCGCAGCAGCGGGTGATCCGGCAGGCGCTGGCCAGTGGTGGCCTGTCCGCGTCGGAGGTCGATGTCGTCGAGGCGCACGGTACGGGTACGACGCTGGGTGACCCGATCGAGGCGCAGGCGCTTCTCGCCACCTACGGCCAAGGCCGCGACGGGGAAAGGCCGTTGCTGCTCGGGTCGATCAAGTCCAACATCGGTCACACGCAGGCCGCTGCCGGTGTGGCGGGTGTCATCAAGATGGTGATGGCGATGCGGCACGGTGTGCTGCCGCGCACCCTGCACGTGGACGCGCCCAGCTCGCACGTCGACTGGTCGGCGGGTGCCGTGGAACTCCTCACCGGTGAGCGAGAGTGGCCGGGGGAGGAGCGTCCGCGCCGGGCGGGTGTGTCGTCGTTCGGTATCAGCGGGACCAACGCTCACGTGATCCTGGAGCAGCCCGAGCCGCAGAGTGTCGAGGAAGCGGCTCCGGTCGTTTCGGGGGTCGTCCCGTGGCTGCTTTCGGGCCGGTCGGAGGAGGCGCTGCGGGCGCAGGCCGGACGGCTCGCGGAGTTCCTGTCCGGGGGTTCGGCGGATTCCGCGCTGGATGTGGCGTTCTCGCTGGCGACCCGGCGGTCGGTGTTCGACCACCGTGCGGTGGTCCTGGCCGACGATCAGTCGACGGCGCTCGAAGCGCTCGCAGCGCTGGCGGCCGGCGAGTCGGACGCCGCAGTCGTGGAGGGCACGGCCGGCGCTGGTCGCACCGCGTTCCTCTTCTCGGGCCAGGGCTCGCAACGGCTCGGCATGGGCCGTGGTCTGTACGACAACTTCCCTGTGTTCGCCGAGGCGTTCGACGGGGTGTGCGCGGGTCTGGACGCGCACCTTGAGCGTCCGCTGCGTGACGTCGTCTGGGGTGAGGACGAGTCGGTTCTCAACGGGACGGCGTTCGCGCAGGCCGGGCTGTTCGCGGTCGAGGTGGCGTTGTTCCGGCTGGTCGAATCGTGGGGCGTGCGGCCTGAGTTCGTGGCTGGCCACTCCATCGGCGAGGTCGCCGCCGCGCATGTGGCCGGGGTGTTCTCCCTCCCGGACGCCTGCGCTCTGGTCGCCGCCCGTGGTCGTCTGATGCAGGCGCTGCCCGCCGGGGGCGCGATGACGGCGATCGAGGCGACCGAGGCGGAGGTGCTTCCGTACCTGGAGTCCGTGGAGGGTGTGTCGGTCGCAGCCGTCAACGGGCCGACGTCCGTGGTGGTTTCGGGCGTTGAGGCGGAGGTCGAGTCGGTCGCGGAGGTCTTCCGCGAGCAGGGTCGCCGGGTCAGCAGGCTACGGGTCTCGCACGCCTTCCACTCGCCGTTGATGGAGCCGATGCTCGACGCGTTCCGTGAGGTGGTCGAGGGGCTGGCGTTCTCGGAGCCCCGTCTGCCGGTCGTGTCGAACGTGACCGGGCGGCTCGCCGAGTCCGGTGAACTGGCCACTCCCGCCTACTGGGTGAGGCATGTCCGTGAGGCGGTGCGTTTCGGTGACGGTGTCCGGGCGCTCCTGTCGGAGGGTGTGTCCCGGTTCGTGGAGCTGGGCCCCGACGGTGTCCTGAGCGGGATGGCGCGGGCCAGTGCGGACGACGCGGCCGACGCCGTCTTCGTACCGCTCCTGCGCAAGGACCGCGACGAGCGGAACACCGCCCTCGCCGCCCTCGGCCGACTTCACACCACAGGTGTCACCGTCGACTGGGCCGGCTTCTTCGCCGGCGCCGGCGCTCGCGCCGTCGACCTGCCGACGTACGCCTTCCAGCGCAGCCGCTACTGGCCCGAGGCCACCGTCGCGGTCACGGCCGACCCGAGGTCGGCCGGTGTCGACGCGGCGGACCACCCGCTGCTCGGCGCGGTCGTGACACTGCCCGACTCCGGTGGTGTCGTCCTGACGGGTCGGCTCTCGGTGGAGGCACAGCCGTGGCTCGCCGACCACGTCGTCCTGGGCCGTGTGCTGCTGCCCGGCACCGGCCTGGTGGAACTCGCCCTCGCCGCCGCCGACGCCGCGGGCTGCGCCACCGTCGAGGAACTGACCCTGGCGGCACCGCTGGTGCTCCCCGAGGACAGTGGCCTCCAAGTGCGGGTCGTCGCGGGTCCGTTGATCGACGAGCGCCGGACCGTCGCGATCTACTCCCGCGCCGAAGGCGAAGCGGACGCGCCATGGACCACCCACGCCTCCGGCTTCCTCGCCGAGGCCGCCGTCTCCGCTGGGTTCGAGTTGGCGGAGTGGCCGCCGGTGGGTGCCGAGGTGTTGCCGGTGGCGGACGCGTACGACGTGTTCCGTGACCGGGGTTACGGCTACGGTCCTGTCTTCCAGGGGCTGCGGGCCGCCTGGCGTCGCGGTGACGAGCTGCTCGCCGAAGTGGCGCTCCCGGAGTCCGAGACGCGGGACGCGGGCCGGTTCGGTCTGCACCCGGCGCTCCTCGACGGATCGATGCACGCCGGAATACTCAACGACGACGAGGGCGAGGGCAGCGGCGACACCGTCGTCCCCTTCGCCTGGAACGACGTCTCCCTGCACGCCGTCGGCGCCGCCGCCATCCGCGTCCGCATCGAAAAGCTGGACGGCCAGGCCGTCTCCCTCTCCATCGCCGACATCACCGGCGCTCCGGTCATGACCGTCGGTTCCCTCGCCAGCCGCCCGGTCTCCGCCGAGCAGCTCGGTGCCGCGTCCGGCGGCGCGCTGTACGGCACCGAGTGGGTGGCTGCGGCCACCACGGGTGCCAGTGACTCCGTGTGGGCCGACTGGTCCGAGGTGGCGGAGTCCGGCGGTGAGGTGCCGGGTGTGGTGGTGCTGACTGCCGTGGCCGAGGCGGGTGTTGAGGTGCCGGTGGGTGTGCGGTCGGTGCTCGGCCAGGTCCTCGATGTGGTGAAGCGGTGGGTGGCCGAGGAGCGGTTCGCGGGGTCGCGGCTGGTGGTTGTGACGCGTGACGCGATGCCGGTGGACGGTGCCGGTGATGTGGTGCAGGCCCCGGTGTGGGGTCTGGTGCGGGCCGCTTCGGCGGAGAACCCGGGCCGCTTCGCCGTCGCCGATCTGGATGATTCGGCCGACGCCACGGACCGTGCGGTCGCCGCTGTGGACTCGGGTGAGTCCGAGGTCGTGGTGCGGGACGGCGCTGTGCTGGTGCCGAGGCTGGTCCGGTTGGCGGAGGGCGCGGAGTCTGTTCCGGCGCTCGACGGTGATGGTGCTGTGCTGATCACGGGTGGTACCGGTGGTCTGGGTGCCGTCGTGGCGCGGTACTTGGTGGCTGAGCGTGGGGTCCGTGACCTGGTGCTCACCTCGCGGCGTGGCCTTGACGCCCCCGGCGCCGACGAACTCGTCCGCGATCTCGCTGAGTTGGGCGCGTCCGTCGAGGTGCTCGCCTGCGATGTCTCCGACCGCGGTGCCGTGCGCGGCCTGGTGGGTTCGCTGGTGTCCGGGCGTGGACTGCTCGCCGTGGTGCACGCGGCCGGCGTCGGGGACGGCGGGCTGATCGACTCGCTGTCCTCCGAGCGGTTCGACGGGGTGCTCGGTCCGAAGGCGGATGCCGCGTGGTGGCTGCACGAGGCGACGGCCGAACTCGACCTCGCGGCCTTCGTGTTGTTCTCGTCGGCTGGTGGTCTGGTGCTGACGGCCGGGCAGGGCAACTACGCTGCGGCGAATGTGTTCCTCGACGCTCTGGCGGCTCACCGTCGGGCTTCGGGTCTTGTGGCGACGTCGATGGCCTTCGGGTTCTGGGACGTCGGCGCGGGACTTGGGCAGTACCTGTCCGATGTGGACCGGCGGCGGATGGCGTCGCAGGGTCTTCCGGTGCTCTCGCACGACGCGGGTCTCGCGCTGTTCGCGGCGGGGCTCGACCGCGTGGAGGCGACCGTCGTCCCGCTGCGGGTCGACACCGCCGCCCTGCGGACCCGCACCGACGAGACCCCGGCGCTGCTGAGGTCCCTCGCTCCCGCGCGCCGGGCAGCCGCCGCCGTCGTCACGGCGGGGTCGGCGCTCGACGGTTCGCCCGCGGCGCGGCTCGCGGCGCTCCCGGCGGCCGAACGGCACCGTGCGGTGCTTCACTTGGTGCGGTCGCAGGTCGCGGCCGTCCTCGGACACGGCTCCGCCGAGGCGATCGGTGCCGAACGGGCCTTCCAGGAGCTGGGATTCGACTCCCTGGCCGCCACCGAACTCCGCAACCACCTCAACTCCCTCACCGGGCTGCGGCTCCCCGCGACCCTCGTCTTCGACCACCCCAACGCCCTCGCCGTCACCGAGCACATCACCTCCAGGCTCGGCGGTGAGAGCACCCGGCCGGCCGAACCGGTCGGTGGCGGCCGGGAGAGCCGCGTCGACGACGAGCCCATCGCCATCGTCGGCATGGCCTGCCGCTACCCGGGCGGGGTGACCACACCCGAGGAGCTGTGGCGCCTGGTCATGGACGGCGTCGACACCGTCACCGACCTGCCGGGCGACCGAGGTTGGGACATCGAGGGCCTCTACGACCCGGAGCCGGGCAAGGAGGGCAAGAGCTACACGCGGCGCGGCAGCTTCCTGCACGACGCGGCCCAGTTCGACCCCGGGTTCTTCGGGATCTCGCCCCGCGAGGCCCTGTACATGGACCCGCAGCAGCGCATGCTGCTGGAGACCTCGTGGGAGGCCCTGGAGCGGGCGGGCATCGACCCGGCCACGCTCAGGGGCAGCAGGACCGGCGTCTTCGCCGGCGTGATGTACCACGACTACGCGCTGAACGTCTCGCCCTCCGGCACCGCCGGCGGCAGCGTCGTCTCCGGCCGGCTCTCCTACACCTACGGCTGGGAGGGCCCGGCCGTCACCGTCGACACGGCCTGCTCCTCCTCCCTGGTGGCGCTGCACCTCGCGGTGCAGGCCCTGCGGTCGGGCGAGTGCTCGCTCGCCGTCGCGGGCGGCGCCACCGTGATGTCGACGCCCGGCATGTTCGTCGAGTTCAGCCGCCAGCGCGGCCTGTCGGTCGACGGCCGCTGCAAGGCGTTCGCGGGTGCGGCGGACGGCGTCGGCTGGTCCGAGGGCGTTGGCGTGCTCCTCGTCGAGCGGCTGTCGGACGCCGTACGCAACGGGCACCGGGTGCTCGCCGTCGTCAAGGGCACGGCCGTCAACCAGGACGGCGCGTCCAACGGCTTCACCGCGCCCAACGGCCCCTCCCAGCAGCGGGTGATCCGCCAGGCGCTCCAGGGCGCCGGGCTCGCCGCCGCCGAGGTCGACGTCGTCGAGGCGCACGGCACCGGCACCACGCTCGGCGATCCGATCGAGGCACAGGCCCTGCTCGCCACCTACGGCCAGGACCGGGAGCCGGGACGGCCGCTGCTGCTCGGCTCGATCAAGTCGAACATCGGGCACGCGCAGGCCGCCGCCGGTGTCGCGGGCGTCATCAAGATGGTCATGGCGATGGAGCACGGCACGGTGCCGCGCACCCTGCACGTCGACCGCCCGTCGCCGCACGTCGACTGGTCCGAGGGCAGCGCCGAACTGGTCACCGAGGAACGGCCGTGGCCGGTCACGGGACGGCCGCGCCGGGCGAGCGTCTCCGCGTTCGGCCTCAGCGGCACCAACGCGCACGTCGTCCTGGAACAGGGCCCCGCCCCGACCGCCGGCGAACCGCGCACCCCGGCCGACGAGGGCACCCGCGCTCCCGCGCTCCTGCCGTGGACCGTCAGCGGCGCCACCCCCGAGGCACTGCGCGCCCAGGCAGCCCGGCTGGTCTCGCACCTGGAGGAGCGGCCCGACGAACTCCCCCTGGACGTCGCCCACTCGCTGGCCACGTCCCGCACCCCGCTGGAGTCCCGGGCCACCGTGCTCGGCGCCGATCGCGCCGAACTGCTCGCCAACCTGCGGTCCTTGGCAGCGGGCGAGGAGACGCCAGCCGTGCTGACGGGCACCGCACGCTCCGTCGGCACCACCGCGTTCCTCTTCACCGGCCAGGGCTCGCAACGGCTCGGCATGGGCCGCGAACTGCACGACAACCACCCGGTGTTCGCCGAGGCGTTCGACGCGGTGTGCGCGGCTCTCGACGAACACCTCGACCGGCCGCTGCGCGAGGTGGTGTGGGGCGAAGACGCGACCGTCCTCGACGGCACCGCGTACGCGCAGGCCGGCCTCTTCGCCTTCGAGGTGGCCCTCCACCGGCTGCTCGGCTCCTGGGGCGTCGCCCCCGACCTGGTGGCGGGACACTCCATCGGTGAGATCGCCGCCGCCCACGTGGCCGGGGTGTTCTCCCTCGCGGACGCCTGCGCTCTGGTCGCCGCCCGTGGCCGCCTGATGCAGGCGCTGCCCGCCGGGGGCGCGATGACGGCGATCGAGGCGACCGAGGCGGAGGTGCTCCCGTACCTGGAGTCCGTGGACGACGTGTCGATCGCGGCCGTCAACGGGCCTGCCTCGGTAGTGGTCTCGGGCGTCGAGGAGAGCGTCGAGTCGGTCGCGGACGTCTTCCGCGAGCAGGGCAGGCGGGTCAGCAGGCTGCGGGTCTCGCACGCCTTCCACTCCCCGCTGATGGAACCGATGCTGGCGGAGTTCCGTGAGGTCGCGCTGCGGCTCTCCTACCGTGAACCGCGGCTGCCCGTCGTCTCGAACGTGACCGGCCGGGTCGCGCGCGGCGGCGAACTCACCACCGCCGACTACTGGGTCGACCACGTCCGCGCCGCCGTCCGCTTCGCCGACGGCGTCCACGCACTGCGCACCGCGGGTGTGGACCGCTGCGTCGAGATCGGCCCCGACGCGGTCCTGACCGGCATGGCCCGCACCTGCCTCGACGACGACCAGGACGGCGACGCCGGCACCCGCGTGCTGCTGGTGCCGGCCGCCCGCAAGGGCCGCGCCGAGCACGACGCCCTGCTCACCGCGGTCGCCCAACTCCACACCGCGGGAACGGCCGTCGACTGGTCCGGCTTCTTCGCCGGGACCGGCGCCCGCGCCGTCGACCTGCCGACCTACGCCTTCCAGCGCGGGCGCTACTGGCTCACCGCGACCGACGGAGCCCCCGCGGCAGGCAGCGCCGGACTCGACGCGGCCGACCACCCGCTGCTCGGCGCGGTCGTGACACTGCCCGACTCCGGTGGTGTCGTCCTGACGGGTCGGCTCTCGGTGGAGGCACAGCCGTGGCTCGCCGACCACATGGTCCTCGGGCGGGTACTGCTGCCCGGCGCCGTCCTGGTCGAACTGGCGCTCGCGGCAGGCGAGTCGGTGGACAGCGCGGCCCTCGACGAACTGACCCTCGCCGGGCCGCTGGTGCTGCCCGAGCGGGGCGGCGTCCAGGTCCGCGTGA